>CAJYQM010000032.1 GCA_913777025.1 uncultured Massilia sp.
ACCTGCTCTTCCGCCACCAGGTAGTGCTTGACGTCGAGCGCGGCCGGCGTGAGCAGGTGTGCGCGCCCGATCGAGATCCCGCGCGAGACCGGAATGCCATGCAGGGTGAACGACGCCATCGATTTTCCTGGGTGAGAACGAGCGGCTCTCGAATCCGGCATCGCTTATTCGCCTTCGCCGAATTTATCGTTGATCAGCGCGGTCAGCGCAGCAATGCATTCCTGTTCGTCAGGACCGTCGGCTTCCAGCGTGACCTTGGCACCCTTGCCCGCGGCCAGCATCATGACGCCCATGATCGACTTGGCGTTGATGCGGCGCGCGTTGCGGGTCAGCCAGACGTCGCTCTGGTAACGGGCGGCCAGTTGGGTGAACTTGGCGGAGGCGCGGGCGTGCAGGCCCAGCTTGTTGATAATCTCGAGTTCCTGTTGAATCATGTGTTTTTATCGTCTCGCCATTCAAATAGGCCGGCTCAGGAGCCGACCCGGATCCGGTTGTCCACCCTGACCGCGCCGTTCTGGGCGCCGGCCAGTGCCATCTCGACCACCACGTCGAGGGTATCGCGCCGATACGTGATCGCACGCAGCAGCATCGGCAGGCTGATGCCCGCGATGACTTCCACGTGGCCCGCATTGGCCAGGGAATTGCAGCAATTCGACGGCGTGCCGCCCTTGATGTCGGTGATGACCAGCACGCCGTCGCCATCGTCGAGGCGCTTGATCGCCTGCCTTGCCAGCTCGTTCACCTCATTGGTGTCCTGGTCCGCGGTGACGTCGATCGCTTCGAAGCGCTCGGTCGGGCCGCGGAACACGTGCGCCACCGCGGCGATGAATGCCTGGCCCAGCGGTGCGTGGGTCATCAGCAGGATGCCTACCATATCAGTTCTTTATCGGTTACCTTCGACCGCCTGTTTGACCGCTCCTTCGAGCGCATCGATGAACATGCCGGCCACGTTGAAGCCGGTCTGGTCGGTGATTTCCTGGAAACAGGTCGGGCTGGTCACATTCACTTCCGTCAGGAAATCTCCGATTACATCCAATCCTACCAGCAACAGGCCACGGGCGGCCAGCACCGGGCCCAGGGTTTCCGCGATCTCGCGGTCGCGCCCGGAAATCGGCTGGGCCACGCCGACGCCGCCGGCGGCCAGGTTGCCGCGCACTTCCCCACCCTGCGGGATGCGCGCCAGCGCGAACGGCACCGGCTTGCCGTTGATCACCAGCACCCGCTTGTCGCCGAGGGCGATGGCCGGGATGTACTTCTGGGCCATGATGGTGCGCGCGCCGTTGTCGGTGAGCGTTTCGATGATGGAACCGAGGTTCAGGCCGTCATCCTTGACGCGGAAGATGCCGGCGCCGCCCATGCCGTCCAGCGGCTTGAAGATCACGTCGCCATGCTCGGCGTGGAAGGCGCGCAATTGCGTGCTCGAGGACGACACCAGGGTCGGCGAGGTGAATTGGCTGAACTGGGCGATCGACAGCTTTTCGTTGTGGTCGCGGATCGCCTGCGGCTTGTTGAACACGCGCGCACCCTGGCGTTCCGCCATTTCCAGCAGATAGGTGCCGTAGATGTATTCCATGTCGAACGGCGGGTCCTTGCGCTGCAGGATGGCGTCGAACTCGGACAGGCGCACGGTCTCGGGTTCGGATGCGCGGTACCATTCGTCGGCGTCGCCGGTCAGCGTGATCTCGGTCACCTCGGCGCTCACCACCCCCTGGTCCAGCACCATGTGGCGCTGCTCGAAGGCATAGATGCGGTGGCCGCGGCCGGCCGCCTCGCGCATCATGGCAAAGGTCGAGTCCTTGTAGATTTTGAAGCCGGACAGCGGATCGGCGAGAAAAGCGATTTTCATGTGGGGTCCCATCGAGGCAATGCCCTGATTTTAGCCGGAAACAGGGAATCTCGCGGAAAGCCGCCATGCACCACGGCTGCGTCAACCCGGCAGATGCCTGTTAGCAAAACGTTATCTAAGCGTCCTGCTTTTGCGGTCACTCAAGCGCGCGCGTCCTCCGCTTGGGGAAGATGGAGGACGAAGGAGAGCGCAAATGACCCATCAGGCCGAACAGGAACGCATCAATCACGTCTATCGCCAGTGGAACGGCGGCGCCGCGCTGCCGCGCTATGCCTGGCACCGCCCCGAAATCGTGCACCAGTCGGCGGCGCGTGCGCGCGTGCTGGCCGAGCTGCTGTCCAGGACCCTAGGGCAGGACCTGTCGGCCATCCGCGCCATCGACGTCGGCTGCGGCGGCGGCGCATTTCTCCGCCAGCTGATCGACTGGGGCGCCACGCCCTCGCACCTGGCCGGCACCGAGCTGCAGCGCGAACGCCTGAACCAGGCACGCGCCCATACCGCGCCCGGCGTGCGCTGGCACCTCGGCCAGCTCGACGCCTTCCCCGACGACAGCGTCGACCTGGTCAGCGCCCACACCGTGTTCTCCTCGATCCTGGACGAAGACATCCGGCGCGCCCTGGCCGCCGAGATGTGGCGCGTGCTGCGTCCCGGCGGCTGGACCATGATCTTCGATTTCCGCTACAACAATCCGCGCAACACCAACGTGCGCAAGGTCACCGGGGTCGAACTGCTGCGCTTCTGGCCGGCGGAGGCGCGCCACTACCGCAGCCTGATGCTGGTGCCGCCGCTGGGCCGGGCCATCGCCGGCCTGCCCTGGCTGGTGCCGGAATTGCTGGCGACGGTGCTGCCGCCGCTGCGCTCGCACTTCATCTACATGGCGCGCAAGGAGCCGGGCTCGTCCGCCGAGGGCAGGGTGGGCAGCTCCACCTTCCAGTTGCCATCACGATAAGGCCAGCGCTGCCCGCGCGTGACGCCCGCATGCACGCGGCTTGTGTCGAAGCCTCAATAGATCTCCGGATCCGGATCGGTGCGCTCCAGTTCCAGCGACGCCGCCAGCAGCGCCAGGCGCGCCACCACGCCGTACACATAGAAGCGGTTCGGCGCCGCCGTGCCCGGCTTGGCTTTCAAATCCGGCACCGCATGCTGCTGGGCAAACGCCAGCGGCACGTATTGCGAGCCCGGCGCGTTCAGGTTCTGGTCGATGCCGCGTTCGGCGTGCACGCGGTAGAAGCCGCCGACCACGTAGCGGTCGATCATGTACACCACCGGCTCGGCCACGGCGTCGTTGATCGATTCGAAGGTCGGCACGCCCTCCTGGATCATCACGTCGGTCACCGCCACGCCATCCTTGATGACGGACATCTTGTTGCGCTGCTTGCGGTTCAGGTCCTTGACCTCGCTGGCATCCTTCACCGTCATGATGCCCATGCCGTAGGTGCCGGCGTCGGGCTTGACGATGACGAAGGGCTTCTGGTCCTTCATGCCGTATTCCTTGTACTTCTTCTTGATCTTGGACAGCAGCGCCGACACATTGTCGGCCAGGGCTTCCATGCCCACGTCTTCCTGGAAGTTCACCTCGCCCAGCTTGCTGTGCAGCGGGTTGACCATCCACGGGTCGATGTCGATCAGCTTGCCGAATTTCTTGGCGACTTCGTCGAAGGCCTTGAAATGGTTGCTCTTGCGGCGCATCGCCCAGCCGGCGTGCACCGGCGGCAGCAGCGATTGCTCGTGGATGTTTTCCAGGATGCTCGGAATGCCGGCCGAGAGGTCATTGTTCAGCAGGATGGTGCAGGGGTCGAAATCGGCCAGGCCGACGCGGCGGCCGTTGGCCGAGCGTACCAGCGGCTCGACCACCAGCATATTGCCGTCCGGGAGCGCCAGCGGCGTCGGCTGGGTCACTTCCGGCGACAGCGAACCCAGGCGCACGTGCAGGCCGGTCTGGCGGAAGATCTGCATCAGGCGCTGCACGTTCTGCAGGTAGAAGGGGTTGCGGGTATGGCTTTCCGGGATCAGGAGCAGGTTGCGCGCGTCCGGACAGTACTTGTCGATCGCCGCCATCGCCGCCTGCACGGTCAGCGGCAACATCTCGGTCGACAGGTTGTTGAAGCCGCCCGGGAACAGATTGGTGTCCACCGGTGCCAACTTGTAGCCCGCATTGCGCAAGTCCACCGAGCAATAGAACGGCGGCGTATGCTCCTGCCACTCGAGACGGAACCAGCGCTCGATGGCGGGGGTGGCTTCGAGGATTTTCTTTTCCAGGTCCATCAGGGGACCGGTCAGGGCGGTGGCGAGGTGGGGAACCATAAAATGACGTCCTTGGGGCTTCTTAGCGTATGGGTGTAAGCAAATTGGGGCGTGCCCGCCCCTTTTAAAGCCCATTATCTATCGGAAACGAAAAAAAGCGCCCCGCGGGGCGCTTTCCAGGACGGACTCGACCGATCAGGAGTGGTAAGCCTGTTCGCCGTGGCTGGTGATGTCGAGGCCTTCGCGCTCGGCATCCTCGGCCACGCGCAGGCCGATGACGACGTCGACGATTTTATAGGCGATGAAGGACACGACCGCCGACCAGATGATGGTGGTGCCGATGGCTTCCGCCTGGACCAGCACCTGGCTGCCGATCGAATAGGCATCGGCCGACATCTTGTTGGTGGTGTAGTCGAAGATGCCCTGGCCGCCCAGCTGCGGCGCGGCGAACACGCCGGTCAGCAGTGCGCCCAGGATGCCGCCCACGCCGTGCACGCCGAACACGTCCAGCGAGTCGTCGGCGCCGATCAGGCGCTTCAGGCCGTTCACGCCCCACAGGCAGACGATGCCGGCCACCAGGCCGATGATCAGGCCGCCCATCGGACCGACGTAGCCGCAGGCCGGGGTGATGGCCACCAGGCCGGCGACGGCACCCGAGGCGGCGCCCAGCATCGACGGCTTGCCCTTGGTGATCCATTCGCCGAACAGCCAGGACAGGGTCGCGGCGGCGGTGGCCAGCAGGGTGTTGACGAAGGCCAGGGCGGCGACGTCGCCCGCTTCCAGGGCCGAACCGGCGTTGAAGCCGAACCAGCCCACCCACAGCAGCGAGGCGCCGATCATGGTCATGGTCAGCGAGTGCGGGGCCATCGATTCGCGGCCGTAGCCGACGCGCTTGCCGATCAGGATCGCACCGACCAGGCCGGCGACGGCGGCATTGATGTGCACCACGGTGCCGCCCGCGAAGTCGAGGGCGCCCTTCTGCCACAGCCAGCCGGCCTTGGCCGATTCGGTGGCCAGGGTGGCGGCATCCTTGATCGCATCCGGACCGGTCCAGAACCAGACCATGTGGGCCACCGGCAGGTAGCCGAAGGTGAACCACAGCACCATGAACACCAGCACGGCCGCGAACTTGGCGCGCTCGGCGAAGGCGCCGACGATCAGGCCGCAGGTGATGGCGGCAAAGGTGCCCTGGAAGGCGACGTAGATGAACTCGGGAATCACCACGCCCTTGCTGAAGGTGGCGGCGGTTGTGAAGGTGGCCGCGACCGGATCCCAGATGCCCTTCAGGAAGGCACGGTCGAAGCCGCCGAAGAAGGCCGTCTTCTCGGTAAAGGCGATCGAGTAGCCGTAGACGCACCACAGGACGATGATCAGCGAGAAGATCGTGAACACCTGCAGCAGCACGGACAGCATGTTCTTCGAGCGCACCAGGCCGCCGTAGAACAGGGCCAGGCCGGGGATGGTCATCATGATGACCAGCAGGGTCGCCACGAACATCCAGGCGGTGTCACCCTTTTGCGGGGTCGGTGCGGCGGCCGGTGCGGCGGCAGCCGGCGCCGGGGCGGTCGCGGCGGCGGCCGGTGCGGTTTCAGCGGCAGCCGATGCTGTGGCAGCCGGTGCTGCGGCAGCCGGTGCGGCCGGTGCGTCGGCGGCCGGAGCGGAGGCCGCCGGTGCGCTGGCGGTGGCCGGCGCGCCGGCCGGTTTGGCGGCATCCTGCGCCAGGGCCGGGAGCGAACTGCCCAGCGCCAGGGCAAACGTGATGCCCGCGATTAGTTTTGTCATGGTGTGAGTCATCGGTTCCCCCTTACAGCGCATCGTTGCCGGTTTCGCCGGTACGGATACGGATTACCTGCTCCAGATTGGAGACGAAAATTTTGCCGTCACCGATTTTGCCGGTGCGTGCCGCGCTCTGAATAGTGTCGATCACCTGGTCCACGATGGCGTCGTCCACTGCCGCCTCGATCTTGGTTTTCGGTAGGAAGTCGACCACGTATTCCGCGCCGCGATACAGCTCGGTGTGACCCTTCTGGCGCCCGAAACCCTTCACTTCGGTCACCGTGATGCCCTGCACGTTGATCTCCGACAGGGCCTCGCGGACCTCGTCGAGCTTGAAGGGTTTGATAATGGCGGTGATCATTTTCATGCTATTGCCTCTTCAGAAAGTTTTTGAAACAGTCAACCAGGCCGCCGACTTGCCGAGGTTTTCCCCGGATGGGCTCAGGTAGCCGCGGGTGTTTGCCTTGACCCAGGACAGCGCCACCGAGCACACGCCCAGGTCCTTGGTCACACCGACCTTGTAGTCGTTGTACGAGACGGCATCGTTATGGCGGACTTCCTGGTGGCCGGCGTGCAGGTTCAGCACGAAGCCGTTGGTAAGGTCCACGTTGGCACCGATGTCCAGGTAGCCGCTTTGCTTGCTGTTGGCGGTGCCGAACAGATTGGTCAGCGAATGGGAATACTTGATATATGCCGGTCCATAGCCCAGTTGGCCGTAGAGTTCGAAAGTATTGGCATTTGGCGTCAAGCTATTATTCGGGTAGAAGTAGTAAAGCCCGCCGACGTCATAGGTAATGTCGCTGGTCAGGCTGCCGCGTTTGCCTCCGTAGATATCCCACTCGATGTTGCCGTCGCCCCCCAGGTCCTTGGTCCACTTGATAGTGGACAGCCAGGTGCCCACGTACAAACCGGTCGGGTTGTGCACGTAGTCGGCGCCGCCCTGCAATGCAGGGTCGAGACGGGATTGGGAAAGGCCGCGGTAACGGTAATCGCTGGTGACCGCGGCGTTGAAACTTACTGTGCTCTCGGGTGCTTGTTCCTGGGCGCCGGCCAGCCCGATGGTAGAAGTCCAGACACTGGCGGCCAGTACTGATGCTTGGAACCACTTGCTGTTACGACGCTTCATTGACACTCCCTAGTTGTTGAACGAAACCTTTGCGAGGCGGTTTACAATCGAAGTGCGTCCTCTTATCTTTTATGCTTGCTTTAGCAGGATGCGTGCCACCCCCGAAACGCGCGCCCGAGCTCTTGTTTTTCAGGGTAAGGTCCCCACTTTCGGTTTCAAAAAAACAAACGACGTCTTATGTGCCTGCGCCAAACCGGTGCAAGCACCAATTCAGGCATGCGCGCACCGCGGTGGTGCGCACCGCGTCAGACACAAGGAATAGAGTCAAATGAACAACTTCTTTAACGATCTTCAGGGCAAGATCAACCAGGCGTTCGAGAGCTCGCCGGCCAAGGACATCGAACGTAACGTCAAGGCCATCATGACCCAGGGCTTCTCGCGGCTGGACTTGGTCACACGGGAAGAGTTCGACATCCAGGCGCAGGTGCTGGCCAAGACGCGCGCCAAGCTGGACGCGCTGGAATTGCGGGTGGCGGAACTGGAAGCGAAGCTGGCCGTTTCGGAATCGAAGGCCTGAAGCTTATTTGAAGCGCCGGTGCGCGCCGCGCATGCGCCGGCGTTCCATCTGCCGCAACACCAGGCGCCAGGCGCCGAAGGCGGCCGCGCCCGTCACGCTGACGGCGATGATGATGGCGATGCTGTAACCCGCCGGCTTCGCCACACCGGCGGCATCCGCCGCGAAGATGAGGCCGGCCGCCAGCACCAGCTGGGCCGGCCACAGCAGCCGCAATGCGCGCAATGCCGCCCAATCCCCCTGGCGCTGCAGGCGGCGCGCCACCAGGAACGAGGGTCCCCATAACGCACAGAACAGTGCGCACAGGATGACGCCGGTAAGGATCAGTTTCGGCATGCGGGGGCTCAGTGCATGGGCTCAGTGCATGGACTCAGTGCACAGCGCTCAGGCCGCGCCTCCGGCCAGCTTGCCCAGCACGATCACATCGGAGGTTTCCGCGCACTCGGGCAGCTTGGCAAGCAGCGCCTGCAGGTGCGGCGCCGCCAGGTGGCGCTCGAGTGCCGCCTCGCTTTCCCACTCCTCGATCCAGACGAAGCGTCCCGGGTTCTTGACGTCGCGGTTCAATTGATAGTGGATGCAGCCGTCTTCCTTGAGCGTGGTGTCGATCAGGCCGCGAAACAAGGCTTCAAGCTCGGGTTCCTTGCCCGGTTTGGCGGTGAAAACGGCAACGACAGGTGTGCTCATGATGAACCTCGGAAATGAATAACGCATAAGATTAGCACAGGGGCAGCGCACACCTGTCCGCTCTCAACGGCTGGCGGCGGCCAGGCCCTACCATGGGCCGTCCCCCTCTATCAGAAGGTCGCCGATGAGCCTTGCCGTCGTGTACAGCCGTGCCCTGGCCGGCATGGAAGCCCCCGCCGTCAGTGTCGAAGTCCATCTGGCCAATGGATTGCCGAACATGAACATCGTCGGCCTGCCCGACACCGGCGTGCGCGAATCCAAGGATCGCGTGCGCGCCGCGCTGCAGAATTCCGGTTTCGAGATGCCGAACCGGAGGATTACCGTCAACCTGGCCCCGGCCGACCTGCCCAAGGAGTCCGGCCGCTTCGACCTGCCGATCGCGCTCGGCATCCTGGCCGCGTCGGAACAGATCCCGGCCAAGGCGCTGGAACACTACGAATTCGCCGGTGAACTGTCGCTCTCCGGCGATCTGCGCCCGGTGCGCGGCGCGCTGGCGATGAGCTTCGCGATGCACCGCGCCGGCGCCGGCAAGCCGCGCGCCTTCATCCTGCCGCAGGCGAACGCCGACGAGGCGGCACTGGTCACCGACGCCATCATCTACCCGGCGCGGACCCTGCTCGAGGTATGCGCCCACTTCAGCGCCAAATCCGACGACGGGCGCCTGGCGCGCCACCGCCCCGTCCTGCTCCAGCACATGCCGGTCTATCCCGACTTCTCCGACGTCAAGGGCCAGCGCCACGTCAAGCGCGCGCTGGAAGTGGCGGCGGCCGGCTTGCACTCGGCCCTCCTGATCGGTCCGCCAGGCGCCGGCAAGAGCATGCTGGCCTCGCGCTTTCCAGGCCTGCTGCCGCCGATGAGCGAGGAAGAGGCGCTGGAGACGGCGGCGATCCAGTCGCTGGCCGGCAGCTTTTCGATCGCAGGGTGGCGGCGCCGTCCCTACCGCAGCCCGCACCACACGAGCTCGGGCGTGGCGCTGGTCGGCGGCGGTGCCAATCCGCGGCCCGGGGAAGTCTCGCTGGCCCATCATGGCGTCCTGTTCCTGGACGAGTTGCCCGAATTCGACCGCAAGGTCCTGGAGGTGCTGCGCGAACCGCTGGAATCCGGAGAAATCACGATCTCGCGCGCGGCCCGGCATGCGGACTTCCCGGCCGGCTTCCAGTTGATCGCCGCGATGAATCCCTGCCCCTGCGGCTGGCTCGGCCACCCGTCCGGC
>CAJYQM010000033.1 GCA_913777025.1 uncultured Massilia sp.
AACTGATTCTTGCAGCCGGTATCGTCGCCACCTTTAACGTTGCCATGGCACAGTCCACGATTGCCTCGCCGGCACCCGCCGGGCTGCGACCCACGCCTCCAGCGCCGCCCGCCGGCGCTTGATGCCAGCCCGGCTGCCGCTGAACGGTAAGCGCATGACCGGGCGTCCTCGCGCGCCCGGATCCATTAATTTCTACGATGAGGCAACATGAAACACGAACACGCTGACAAGGACGCAAACGCAAACAAGGATGAAAAGGTACGCAAGGAAGATCGCGTCTGGTCGATCGAGGGTCAGTATGTGCACCCGATCTACAGCCCGAAGGGCGGCGTTGAAGGCATCATGCTCGACGTCGATGGCGTAGCCACGCAATTCGTGTTCGGGCACGGCCCCGACGACGCTACGCCCTTCGCCAAGATCAAACCGGGCCAACACGTCACGCTCGAAGGCACCGAAGCCAAACCATGGCCGAATGGCGAGAACGCCCACGCGGTGTACGAGTTCAAGCGCCTGGCCGGCATCGACGGCAAGGAGGCGCACGAGGCCGGCAAACCGGTCCATGTGACGGGCCAGGTGGTCCGCATGAACTACGCGCGCCACGGCGAAGCGAACGGTGTGCTGCTCGACTCGGGCGACTTCGTCCACGTCCGTCCTGACCGCTTTTCCGGGCTCGGCATTGTCGTCGGCGACCAGGTGGAGGCGTCCGGCCCAGGCCGCCCGTTGAGCGACGGCAGCGGTCACGTCATCGACGCCATCGAAGTCAACGGCAAGCCGCTGGACAAGAAGCCGGCTTGAGCGCCAAGCGCGTCGCGTTTCCGGCCACCCAGGCAGACCGGTCGCGTGGCGCCTGCATGCCGGTACCCTCCAATCACGAACGCAGCAAACGCAAGGAGTTCACCGTGACCGCCCCGCCCCAGCCCAAGCGCAACAGCGGCGCCCAGCCGCCACCCGACGATGCGCGCGCCCAGCCCGGCACAGGCGCAGACCAATACGCCGCCAAGGCCGGCATCGTCCCGCTGCGCGCCCTGAACTTCACCCTGGCCGACGTCCAGAACGGCATGGGTCCTTACATGGCCCTGTTCCTGCAATCGGCGGTTCACTGGAATCCGGCACGCATCGGCATCGCCCTGGCCATCGGCAACATCGCCCAAGTGCTGACCCAGACGCCGGTTGGCGCGCTGGTGGATTACCTGCGTGCCAAGCGCGCCCTGCTCGCGGTCGGTATCGTCATGATCGGGCTGGCCTGTACCGCGATCCCGCTCCACCCGACGTTTCTTGTGGTCGGTGTGTCGCAGGCACTGATCGGCGCGGCGGGCGCCATCTTTCCGCCGACGCTGGCTGCAATCGCGCTCGGCATGGTCGGGCGCAAGCGGCTGGACGGAGTCCTGGGCGGCAACCAGGCTTGGAACGCCGCCGGCAACGTCGCCGCCGCGCTCGTCCTTGGCACCGTCGGCGTGCTGGTCGGCCTGCACTGGATGTTCGCCACCATCATTGTCCTGGCGGCGGCCTCATTGCTGATCCTGACGCGCATCAATCCGGACGAGATCGATTACGAAATGGCGCGTGGCGGCGACGGTCGCGGCAACTGCGCACGGGCCGATGTCGACATGGGTCCGGTGCAAGTATTCAAGGGGCTGCTGCCGGTGTTCCGCGACCTCATCCGCCAGCGTGCCGTGGCCATCTTCCTGACCTGCTCGGTGATCTTCCACTTCGCCAATGCCGCGATGGTGCCGCTGGTAACCGAAATGCTGGCCAGGGACCAGGGCACGCGCAAAGCCATCATGTATACCTCCGGCTACATGGTGGCTTCGCAAGCGGTGTTCGTCGTCGTGGCCGCCTTGGCAGGGAAGCTGGCCGACAAAGTCGGACGCAAACCGTTGTTCCTGTTCGCCTTCGCCGCCCTGTGCCTGCGCGGCGTGCTGTACAGTGTCTGCAAGACGCCGGCCGCGCTGATCGCCGTGCAGTGCATGGATGGGCTGGGCGCCGGCGTGTTCGGCGTGGTGGGCACCCTGACCATCGCCGATCTCACCAAGGGCACCGGGCGCTTCAACGCCGCCCAGGGCGCGGTCGCCGCCGCGGTCGGCATCGGCGCGCTGCTGAGCAACAGCGTGGCCGGCTTCCTGGCCCATCACGTGGGCCAGGCACCGACGTTCCTGACGCTGGCCGCAATCGCCGCCGCCGGCTTCCTGCTGTTCGCCTTCAAGATGCCGGAAACGCTGCGTCATCATTCGCCCCCGGACGATGCCACGCCTGCGCACGGCAAGTACGGCGGTAGCCCGCAATCGGAGACGTCATGATGCTGAACTGGTTCGAACCCGACGATCGACGCGTGTGGCGCGCTCCGGCATTCGCGGTGTTCATTCGGCTGGACGCTGCGCGACTAACGATGCCTGTTCCTCGACATCGGCAGCCAAGGTGCCAGCGGTCCGGATTTCCGGCTCTGGCAACACCGGCGCGCCTGGGTGGCGGGCGAATTGGCGAACTGTCTCGCCAATGGCCTGGCACCAGTCGTGTTCAGGCCCAACGAGCCGATGAACGACGGCACTGGACTGTACGGCACCACTGACTCGACCGGGGAGATCGAGGAACTCGAATCGTATTCAGTGATGTCGGTTAGCGGCGCAACGCATCCCGGATCTCCCGCAGCAGCAAGACGTCTTCCGGCGTGGCCACCGCAACAGGAACGGGAGCAGGCTTTCTCACACGATTCACAATACGGATCATTTGGAAAATGATGAAAGCGAGAATAATGAAATTCAGCAGGATCGTCAAAAAATTTCCATAGGCCAGCACAGCACCTGCCTTCTTTGCTTCCGCCAACGGCAAGCCCATCGCCTGTCCATTCAAAGGAAGATAATAACTTGAAAAATCGAGCCCACCGATAATCTTGCCAATGACAGGCATGATCACGTCCTGCACAAGCGAGTCGACGATCTTCGAGAATGCCGCGCCAATGATCACGCCCACGGCAAGATCCACCACATTGCCTCTCGTCGCAAACTCTTTAAACTCCTGGAACATCGCCATATTGCCCCCCCTTGTGACATACCGGTGCCTACATCATAATCCGAATTGAAACGGATGAGAAAGAAAACATTCGAATTGATGCCAGAGAATTCCGAATACCCGGATCGGGTTGCCGATTCGGTGTGTGGCCATCCATGTATTCAATGCGATCTTGCGGCAAAACGATGTTCCCGTCGCCAATCGCGACATGGCCAAAGATCGACACCAGACTGCTGCCGGTGTGGGGCATCGTTACGCTGGCCAGCCAAGTGGCTGATCGCCAATGACCGCCTGCGAAGGTGTCAAGGATGACATAGGACACCTGGCGATGTATCGGACTGCCACCGCTGCGGGCCAACATACTTTACCGATAATCTCATCAAAAAATATTGTATTTACGTGGGATTTTTGTAAGAATTTGGTAAATCTGAGCATTCACACTTGAGCTCTTTTCAGATCTGGACTGAGCCAAGCCATGAAAGAGATGGCTGAGTCAATCGAGTTGAATACGAGTGCGCCAAGGTATCTGCGACTGCTGTTTAGTTTCGCCGTCGCAACCTGCATGGCAGGCAACCGGATGGCGACACAGGTGAGCTGGAAACGTCGAGTGATCGGTTCCGGTTACAAGCAGGAAAAGTGCATAGAATTTCGAAGGATGATCTTATGCAGTGGGCATCGATGGCAGGGCCAGTCCTGGGGTTTGCGGCAGGTTTCGGTACAGCTTCGCTGTATTCTAAGATTGTGCGGTATAGGAAGCGTGTCGCGTGCCTGCCTGGGGATGCTCGCGAGCGTCGCGCAGACCTGGCTAGCCGCCTGGGTGCCTTCAAGCACGTCATCGAATCCGCCAACATAGGTATCTTTTTCTGGGACATCCACCGCGATTCGCTGCGCTGGTCCCATCACCATTACGCCATTTTCGACTGGCCTACCGGGATGCCGGTCACCCATGCCATGTTTCGCCAACGTGTGCACCCCGACGATCTGGCACAGGTTGACGCTACCATCAAGACTGCCTTGCAAACCGGCGCAGACTACACCATTCGCTTTCGACTCCGCCTCGAGGATGGTTCGATCCGGTATCTGCGTGGCAGCGGCCGGGTCGACACCGGCGCCGACGGCCAGCCTGTGAGTGTCAACGGTGCCGTGGTCGATGTCACCGAGACCGCCATTGCCCAGAATGCGACGCGCCAGCGAGAGCGAGATCTTGCTGCCATTGCAATGCATCTTCCCGATATCATCTCCAGATTCGATCGAGATGGTCGGTGTCTGTTCATGTCGTCGCGTATCACGGCACTGACGGGACAGCCAGCCGACTTCTATATCGGCAAAATTTATACCGAGTTCCAGATGCCGGCGCCCCTCACCGCGCGATGGGGAGAAGTACTTGACGATGTGATGTACGCTGGCGTGGTACGCGAATTCGATTTCACGCGGGTTGATCCGCAAGGTAGCGAGCGCTTCTTCATCACGCGCGCCGTACCTTCGTTCGACCCGGAGGGCCGTGTCGACTCGGTGCTGACCGTGTCCAGCGACCATACAGAACGGGAGCGTGACGCGCGTCAAATGCGTGAAGATGGTGCGGCCCTGCGACGGGCAGACCGCCGCAGGAACGAATACCTTGCGACCTTGGCCCACGAACTGCGCGGCCCACTGGCTCCCATTTCGTCGGCGGCGCATCTGATACGTTTTTCGACCGACCGCCAAGTGCGCGAGACTGCGCGGGAAATCATCGAACGCCAAGTCAAACAATTAGCCGGGCTGGTCAACGACTTGATGGAAGCTGGCCGTATCAGCGCAGGGAAACTGGAAATCGAATGCAAGCCTGTCACGATACAGACCGTCATCGAACACGCGCTTGAAAGCACCCGCCCATTGCTTGAAAAGAAGCACCAACCCATCGCCTACCTTCCAGCGCCCGCACCGCTCTGGGTAAGTGGCGATGTGCTGCGCTTGATCCAGATCTTCAGCAACGTGCTGACAAATGCGTCAAAGTATTCGCCGCCTGGCGCCCTTGTGTCTATCGACACGGATGCCGATGATGAAAAAGTCTGCGTGCGCGTCCGGGATCAAGGCATCGGATTGTCGCCCTCCATGGTAGACGACATATTCGAGATGTTTGTTCAAGTACACGCGACAGGCGTGCATGCACAAGGGGGCTTGGGAATAGGATTGAGCCTCGTCAAACAACTGGTCGAACTGCATGGCGGCAGCGTGACGGTGTCGAGCGAAGGTCTTGGCAAAGGGAGCTGTTTCGAGATCATGTTACCGCGTGCCGCCCATGTCGTGCCACAATCGCCGCCCGACTCGGTCGCGCCACAACGACTGTTCAAGCGGCTGACCATCCTCGTCCTCGACGACGACGTCGATGGAGCGCGTGCCCTGGCCCTTTTGCTCGAAACGCTAGGCCACACGCCAGTGCTCGCGTTCAATGGTTTGGATGCCGTTGCACGCGTCGCGGCACAGCATATCGACATGGCTTTTCTCGATCTGGGACTTCCCGACATTAGCGGCGTACAAGTGGCGCTACGCATCCGCGAAACACCTGGCGGACGCAATTTGCCCCTTTTCGCACTCACAGGACTGGGACGCGATGAGGATCGCAATTTGACGAGCATGGCGGGATTTGCCGAACATATCACCAAGCCGCTGCAACTCGATGATCTGGTTCGTATCACACAAACGGTCATGGCCCGCTGCGCCTCGACGTAATGGTATCGACAACCATGCCCGGCCGAGCCTGGCTGCGTCACCACGGCTTGCAGTCTGCCCGGCCAAGCTCGGACTTCAGAAACGCATGCATGATGCACTTCCTGAAAGGGATGCGGATGCTTGCTCATGGTGGCTGGCGCCGTCTGTTCCACGATTATTGGGTAGCGGCGTTTGCCCGATCTGGACGGAGCATGCTGCCGGACGGCGCCAAGGACGTGCGGGCTACCTGATGAGTGCGGCACAGTTCGACGAGCACATGACCAAGCTACTGTCAGTAGATGCGCTGAGTCCCATCCCGCAGACAGTCGGTCCTGTGCGCCGCGCGCACTTGTTGAACGGTTACGATACGATTACTTTTTACCAAGACTGAATCAGGGCCTCAGCATGCAATTAATTTTAACGACAGGCTTCATTTTCCTGATTGTCCTCTGGGGCATTTTCTCTCCCGCGAGCATGGCAAGCTTGTTCGATATGCTGCTGGCCTCCATCACCCGGAATTTCGGCTGGTTTTATCTGTGGCTGGTGCTTGGCCTGGTGCTCTTCGCCGCTTTTCTCGCCTGCAGCCGTTACGGCAACCTGAAGCTGGGCGATGACGACGAAGAACCCGAGTTTTCGAATACGACCTGGTTCTCCATGTTGTTCGCGGCCGGCATGGGCATCGGTCTCGTGTTCTGGGGCGTGGCCGAGCCGATCTCGCATTTCACGACTGCCCCGCCCGGCCTGACCGCCGCCACGCCCGAGGCTGCCGGGGCGGCGATGCGCTACGCCTTTTTCCACTGGGGCTTGCACCCGTGGGCGGTCTACAGCATCGTGGCGCTGGCGATCGCCTATTTCCAGTACCGGCACGGCCGCGCTGCACTCATCAGCGAGTCGATCCGCGCACTGCCCTGGTCACCGCTGCGCCGCCTTGCCGGCACCTTCAACGGCTTGGCGACAGTCGCCACCGCCTTTGGCGTGGCCGCTTCGCTCGGCATGGGCGCACTTCAGATCAACAGTGGTCTCTCGGCCGTTTTCGGGATCGCGACGACACCGATGGCGCAAGTTACCATCATTGTCATCACCACCTTGCTGTTCGTGACCTCGGCCGTGAGCGGCGTCGATCGCGGCATTAAGTATTTGTCGAATTTCAATATGGTGTTGGCGATTCTGCTTGCATTGGCCGTATTCCTGATCGGCCCCACCGTCGCCATCGTCGACACGTTTGGTACGACACTCGGCAGCTACCTGAGCGAACTAGTGCGCATGAGCCTGCGTGCAACACCTTTCCGTGACAGTAACTGGGTCGGTGCCTGGACTGTCTTCTACTGGGCCTGGTGGATTGCGTGGTCGCCTTTCGTCGGCCTGTTCATCGCGCGCGTCTCGCGCGGGCGCACGATCCGCGAATTCATCATTGGCACCGTCGTGGCGCCATCGCTGGCTGGCTTCGTCTGGTTTTCGATCTTCGGCGGCACAGCCCTGTACATGGAAATCTGGCAGCATGTACCGCTGAGTGAAGCGGTCAAGGCCGACGCATCGACCGCACTGTTTACCCTTTTCAACGCATTGCCTTTTGGAACCGTGATGTCGGTAGTGGCGACGATACTGGTGCTGGTCTTCTTTGTCACGTCAGGCGACTCGGCAGTGCTGGTGCTGGGCATGATGAGTTCCAGCGGCAATCCGAATCCAGCACCGCGGGTGAAAATCGTATGGGGTCTGCTGGTGGCGGGGATCGCCATCAGCATGCTGCTGGCCGGTGGACTCAAGGGCGTGCAAACGGCAACCATTGTGTTTGCCTTGCCGTTTGCGCTGGTCATCTTTCTGATGGTTTGGTCGCTGTGGCGCACCATGAAACAGGACCAGTCCCTCGTCGAACTGCAGGAAAAGGAGATGCGCAGGAAAGTAAAAGCGTGGACGGCAAAAGAGTAGAGAGTCGGCAACGTGCTCGACGTGAAGGGGCTGATAGACGCTGGGATCAGTCGATGCGTCCCCGCCGGCCCAGTTGAACGACCCACCCGTTGTGTCGGGGCGAATGCGTCACCTGTTAATCAATAACTCCCCAACAGTTGCAAGCGCAGTCCGAGGCTTTTCGTCACTACGCGACGGCTAGGCCCCATTACGCTGAAGTGGTTGAACGCCCACCAAGGCCAGCGCCGACACGCTTCATGCCTCGGTTTGCTCAGCCATCGCAAGTGCATCATCGACACCGGCCAACGAGCGATACTACAAACGGGAGCTCGTCTCGGAGAAAGATTAGAATGTTGCATCCTTTTTCAGACCCTCGACGATGATCCGCTTCGGTCCGATGAGTATCGTGCTCTTGTGTGCGGCATTGTACGGACTGCTGCGCGCTGTCATGCTGTGCTGCATTCCGATAAGGCTCGGCGCCAACAGACTGATGGCCGCGCTGATCCTCATACTCGCGCTCTACACCGGGCCCTATATCATCGGCTATGCCGGGTATTACGATGCCTATCCATGGCTGTCTTTCGCACCCTACAAGCTGACGCTGGCCATTGGACCGCTGTTCTACCTCTACCTGTCCGCACTACGGTCCGGCGATGTAGCGTTGCCGCACCACACCTACCTGCACTTCCTTCCGGCGCTGCTGCAATTTTCGTATTATTGTGTCATGTTCTCGCAGCCGATCGCATTCAAGAACCACTGGAATGGCAGTGTCCATGAACGCCTGATCGATCCCATGGAAGCGGCGGGGCTGGCGCTCTCGCTCGCTGTCTATTGGCGCCTGGCCCATCGCGTTCTGAAGCGGCAGGCGACAGTGGCAACGGAATGGGAACGCAACTTCCTGCTGGCCATGGGCCTGAGCATTCTGATCTGGTACGGGATGCTGGCGGCGGAATGGGCGTTTTCGGGACTCAGCTATGTCCAGCGCTTTCCTTTCTATATGTGGCTGGCCATCCTGGTCTGCCATCTCGGCAGCGAGGCTTACCGCCAGGGCGCGGTCCCGCTGCCGCATGCCACGTCCAATCCAGGTCAAGCCGCAAATCCGGAATCCCGGCCAACGACGGACCACACGGCGCTCGGCTTGCGCTGGCGCCGCGCGATCGTCGACGCGCAATGGTGGCGCGATCCCGAACTGAGCCTGGCAGGTCTGGCCCAGCGACTTGGCACCAACACCACAGCGTTGTCGCGAGCTTTCAACGAGGGGTTGGGGATGAACTTCAACGAAGTACTCAACAGGATACGCGTCGACGCGGTCCTGGCCGCCCTCGAGCGCGACGATAATGACGCGTCAGTTCTCGATATCGCCCTCGCTGAAGGCTTCAACTCAAAGGCGAGTTTCAATCGCCTCTTCAAGCAGTACACCGGCGAGACCTCTTCCGACTACCGCCGCCGCCTCCAGTCCGGCGGCTCGCCGCTGCAAGTCTCAACTTGCTAGTCTCGAATCCCACATTTCGGTGCGCGCCAGGGAATATGAGGCGCCGCCCGTGCCTGCCACGCCTAGAGTGGATGCACCTTTTTATCCGAGAGCGCGCATCATGATCATCCGCTTCCTTCATTGCCTGGCCATCGTCCTGGCTGCCCTGGCATGCCCGAGTGTCACCGCCGGCGCCGCCAATACCCTCACGGCAGATGACGCCAGTCGCGACGCCAAGGTTCAAGCCTGGCGTTTCCAGATCGAAGGTCGGCGCGCCATCATGACCCTGCCCACCTTCTCGGTGTACCGCGAAGGTTTGGACTGGCGGCGCTTTTTTGCCCTTCACTTCGCCGAGATGCGCAAGCAGCACGTCGAACACCTGGTCATCGACATCCGCGACAACGAAGGCGGCGATGGCGCGATCGGGCTCGAACTGCTGTCCTACCTGATCGATACGCCGCACACTGACCGCGAGGACCAGTCGGTGACGACCTACGAGCGGGTGCCCTACGGACTTGCGCGCTACCTCGACACATGGGACTTTGGCTTTTTCGACCGTACCGGCCAGGTCGATCCCATCCTGGACGGTCCGCAAGCCGGGCGCCTGCGCTTTCGCCCCAAGGCCGCCACGCCACGCCGCGTCGAACCAAAGCCGGAACGCTTTCGCGGCCACGTCTTCCTGCTGGTCGTTCCGGAAAACAGTTCGGCGGCTTTCAGTCTCGCCCTGCTAACGCAGCAATACAAAGCCGCCGTCCTGGTGGGCCAGCCGACCGGCGGCAACCTGCGTGGCCTGAACGGCGGTCAACTGGCATGGGTGACCTTGCCGCATTCCGGTGTGGCAGTCGACATTCCCTTACTGGCCTCGAGTTATGATGCCGACACGCCAGATGCAAGCGTGGTACCCGATGTGCCTGTACGACGCACGTTTACCGGTCAGGCGGCGGGGCGGGATGAAGAGATGGCTGCAGTGGCGGCCATCGGCAGATAAAACGCGTCCCCAAGGCAGGAATCGACCCCACGCGGACTTAGGGTAGCACTCGATTATGTTCCGCGTGGCTTCTGTAGTGATCTTGTAGAGTAGGCACGCACTATTGCTATCGATCATTCAAGCCGCCAGATCAGCGCCTTTACATGCGTGCGATAGCAGAATCGAGTTCTGGTATCTCAACATCTAACAGTGAACACTAAGTCGGCGCTGTCAACGTCGCTATCGTCCGAAACCCCTTCAGACCAAGGATATAGCGGCAAAATGAAGACAGGATGGAGGCGAGGACGGGAGTCGAACCCGTCTACACGGCTTTGCAGGCCATTTTGGCGCTTACGAACCAATGGGTTAGCTCAAAACCACAGTTAGCACCACATCCGTTCGCTTGAAATCGCGGAGGCGATTGCCGCCACCAAGCAGGAATACCAGGGTGGCATCCGGCTGGCCGCATCCCGTTCTCAGCCGTGGCGCATCGCGATCCGCTGCTGACTCCGTGGATTACCCGGACATCAGCCCTGCCCAGGCAAGACGCCAGCCGTACCATAGCCAGCTTCGAACTCGGCAATGGGCCTCGGCTTGCCGAGCAGGTACCCTTGCAACAGGCGGCAGCCACGCGCAACCAGGAAGTCGCGCTGCTCGCTGGTTTCGATGCCTTCGGCGACCACGTCCAGTTCGAGCGTGCGGGCCAGCGCCAGGATAGCATCGACGATCGCGCCGGCATGGGCTTCGCCCGGCAAGTCCTTCACGAAGCTGCGATCGATCTTCAATTCCGTGAGCGGGAATCGCTTCAGGTAGGCGAGCGAAGAATAGCCGGTACCGAAGTCGTCGAGCGAAAAGCAGACGCCATGCGCGCGCAACTCGTTCATCTTGGCGCAGGCGTCGTCGAGATTATGCGCGAACACGCTTTCTGTCAGCTCGAGGAAGAGTTGCTGGGGCGGTGCCCCGGTGGCCGCCAGGATGGCGAGTACCTGCCCGACGAATCCGGGGTCGCGCAGTTGATGGGCGCTGACATTCACGGCCAGGGTCACTTCGCGAAGCTTGGGATCGTCCGCCCATCGGGCGAGCGCACGGCAGCTTTCAGCCAGCACCATCGCACCCAACTGGACGATCATGCCGCTGGATTCGGCCATGCCGATGAATTCGTCGGGCGCGACGACACCGCGTGTGGCATGGCACCAGCGCAGGAGTACCTCGGCACCGGCGAGCCGGCCATCTATTCCGAGCTGTGGCTGGCAGTACACCTCGAAACGGCGTCCGGCAATGGCATCGTGCAGGTCGTTCTCGAGCTCGACCTGGCGCTCGACGGCAGCCTGCATGCCGGGGTCGAAGAAGCGCAGCGTGAGATCGGAAGAGCGTCGTG
>CAJYQM010000034.1 GCA_913777025.1 uncultured Massilia sp.
GACGCCCTCACCGCGCTGGCCAACCCGGGCTTCGTCAAGCGCGCGCAGAAGGACGTCGCCGCGGGGGCGCTTCCCGGCCTGCGCCAGGATCCGGACGGCACGGTGCACGCGCTGTTCGACGACGGGACGCACACCAGCATGGCGCCGAACGCGTCCCTGCGCGACGCCGAATGCAGCTGCAGCGCTGGCGGCATGTGCCGCCATCGCGTGATGCTGGTGCTGGCTTACCAGGCCAGCCATGCGGG
The DNA here is from genome assembly GCA_913777025.1 of uncultured Massilia sp. Lineage (GTDB taxonomy): Bacteria > Pseudomonadota > Gammaproteobacteria > Burkholderiales > Burkholderiaceae_D > Telluria. Next base: position 246 of record CAJYQM010000034.1, read on the forward strand.
CGCCGCCGGCGACGCGCCGGCCGGCTGGAGCCCGGCCGCTTTCGATGACGATGCGATCGCCGCCGCGGTCACGCCGCAGGTGCTCGAGCAGGCCCGCAGGCTGGCATTGGCGGGACTGGCCGCCACCGTCGTGGCGGCCGGCGCGGGCGGCGTGCCCGCCGCCTACCTGCCGATGAGCCAGGTGCGCTTCTTTTCGAGCACCAGCCTGGCGCTGGCACGCTGCGATTGCCAGCAGGGCAGCGGCTGCGCCCACCTCGTGCTGGCCTGCTGGGCCTTCCGCCAGGCGGCGCGATCCCACCCCGGCGCCGGCGAAGTCACGCTGGAGGTGGCGCCGTTCGGCGTGGCGCAGCGCGACGCGCCGGGCATGCTGATGGGCACGGCGGCGGCGGCCGGGGCGCGCGAGCGCGTCCAGGACTGGCTCTGGTCGCTGTGGCGCGAAGGCGCATCCCAGCCCCTGGCGGCGCTGGAAGCGCGCTACCAGGCCGTGTCGGCGGAATTGTCGGCGCTGGGCTGGGCCTGGGTGCGCGAAGACCTGGACGTGGTGTGGGAGACCGTGCAGGCGCTGGCGCATCGTTCGAACCGCTTCGGCATCGACGACCTGGCGCGCGCGGCTGCCCGGCTGCATGCGCGCCTCGCGGGCGCGGTCCACGCCGACGGCACGCCGGGCAGCCGCGTGCCGGCCAGCCAGATCCTCGGCATCGGCCAGCAGGGCGAGGTGGCGCTGGATTTGCTGCGCCTGGTGTCGCTCGGCATGAGCTGCTGGCGCGACGACGATGGCGATGGCGATGGCGCGCGCATCGTGTTCGCCGATCCCGATACCCAGGCCGCCTGCGTGCTGGAACGCAGCTGGCCGCGCGGCGCCGGGGACCCGGATGAGCAGGGCCAGCTGCTCAATCGGCGCCTGGCCGGCCATCCACTGCGCCAGCTGGCGGGCGGACAGCTCGTCACCCGCGCCGCCAGGCGGCGCGCCAACGCGAGCCTGGAACTCGGCACGCAGGCGCGCCAGACCAGCGTGCTGGGTCTGTCGCCCACGGCCTGGGACGGGCTGCGCGCGCCGCTGCGCTTCGACACGCTGCAAGCCCTGCTCGAGCACCTGCGCAGCCGCGCGCCGGACGCCATCCGCCCGGGCGAAGCGGCCGGCAACTGGCACGTGGTCGGCCTGGCCGGCCTGGCGCTGGATCACTGGGCCTGGGATGGCGTGCAACAACTGCTGCATGCGCAATGGCGCGACGCCGGCGGCCTGGCGCTGCGGGCCCGCCTGCCCTACCAGAACCTGGTGCCGGGCGCGGTCGACGCCCTGGCGCGTGCCCTCGGCGGCGAATGGGGTGCGCCGCGCGCGCTTGCCGGCCCGGTGTGGCGCGAACGGGGTGGCGTGGCGATCCGGCCGATGACGGTGCTGACCGAAAGGCGCGCCGTCGTCCTGGCGCTGGAGCCGAAGGCGCCGCAGGCGATGGCGCTGCGCGAGATGGCGCTGGCGGCCGATGCGGGCGATGCGCTGCTGCGCGATGCCCACGCCCTGCTCGGCCAGGTGCTGCGCCAGGGGATCCGCCACGCGCCGCCGGCGCTGCGTTCGCGCGTGGCGGCGCAGGCGGACCGGCTCGACGAGGCCGGGTACGCGCATGCCGCCGGCCTGCTGCGCGCCGCGTTCGCCGACCCGCGCGAAGGCGGCGGGCCGGGCCCCTTGTCGATGCTGGTCCTGTTGCTCGGCGAACTGCTGAGTTAGCCGCGACAGGACGCCCTCACCCTGTCCGGCCGTGTACTTCCCTGAACGCTGCCGGGTGAGCCCGCGGGCGCCCATGAAATGATTAGGACTCTTGACTATTAAATTTGCCGTGTTATGATGCTTTCCATGGACATCAAACCGGAAACGCCCTGGGATGGCACCCCCGACATCTCCGCCCGCATCGTCGTCGCGATCACCCGCGTATCGAGCGTGCTGCGGGCGGGCATGTGGGAGTTCGCCACGGCGCAAAACCTGAATCCGGCGCAGGCCGACATCCTGCAGTTGCTGCGCGGCCGCACGCATGGCGTCAGGCTGTCGTGGCTGGCCACCCAGCTGTCGGTGTCGCCGGCCAGCGCCAGCGATTCGGTCACGGCGCTGGTGTCCAAGGGGCTGGTCCGCAAGGACCGGGCCGAGGACGACCGCCGTGCCAGTGCACTGTGGCTGACCGAGCAGGGCCGTGCGCTGGCGGAGCGGCAGGCCGGCGCGCTCGGATTCGCGGACGACGCGGCGGCCGCGCTGGACCGGCAAGTACAGGAAAACCTGCTGGTCGGGCTGTTCAAGCTGATCGGCGAACTGCAGAAGAGCGAGCGCTTCCCCGCTTTGCGCGCCTGCCTGTCGTGCCGCTATTTCGAGGCGAACGCCTTTCCCGGCAGCCCGGCGCCGCACCACTGCGCCCTGGTGAAGGCGCCGCTGCCGATTGCCTTCCTGCGCATCGATTGCGCGGAACAGGAGCCGGCCGATCCGGTAACGGAGCGCCGCAACTGGGCAGCGTTCGCCTGAAAATTTTTTTGTCCTAAATACTTAGGACTCCTAATGACGGTACCCGGCCGACCCGTTATTCCATCGATGGCCACTGACCTGAAAGGAAACATCATGTCGAACCAAGCTCGCATCGCCCTCCAGACCACTTCCAGCGCCAGCCCGGCGTCGCGCGATTTGCTGGAACAGATCCACGGTGCGTTCGGCGCCACGCCGAACATGTTCCGCGCCGTCGCCAACTCGCCGGCCGCGCTGGCCAGCATGTGGGCCGCCTTCGGCGCGCTCGGCAAAGGCACGCTGGGCGCGAAGCTCGGCGAACAGATCGCCGTCGCGATCGCCGACCTGAACGACTGCGAATACTGCCTGGCCGCGCATAC
>CAJYQM010000035.1 GCA_913777025.1 uncultured Massilia sp.
CGATCCGCACCCACGTCGACATCTGCGACGATCGGCTGCTGGCGGTCGAGGCCCTGCTCGAGGTCAGGCGGCGCGTGGCCCCCTGGATCGACCTGCAGCTGGTCGCCTTTCCGCAGGACGGCCTGCTGCGCAGCCCGAGCGCTTTCGGCAACCTGAAGCGCGCGATCGCGATGGGTGTGGACGTGGTGGGCGGCATCCCGCACTTCGAACGCACCATGGCCCAGGGCGCGGAATCGGTGCGCCTGCTGTGCGAGTACGCGGCGGACCAGGGCCTGATGGTCGACATGCATTGCGACGAAAGCGACGACCCGATGTCGCGCCACATCGAGACGCTGGCGGCGGAAACCCTGAGGCTCGGCCTGCAGGGCAGGGTGACGGGTTCGCACCTGACCTCGATGCACTCGATGGACAATTATTATGTGAGCAAGCTGCTGCCGCTGATTGCCGAATCGGGCGTGGCGGCGATCGCCAACCCGCTCATCAACATCACGCTGCAGGGCCGCCACGACAGCTACCCGAAGCGGCGCGGCATGACCCGGGTGCCGGAGCTGCTGGCCGCCGGCGTGCCGGTCGCCTTCGGCCACGACTGCGTGATGGACCCGTGGTACGGCCTCGGCTCGGGCGACATGCTGGAAGTGGCGCACATGGGCCTGCACGTGGCGCAGATGACCGGTCAGCGGGCGATGCGCCAGTGTTTCCAGGCCGTCACCGAGACGCCGGCACGCATCCTCGGCCTCGAAGGCTACGGCATTGCGCCGGGCTGCAAGGCCGACCTGGTCTGGCTCGATGCAGGCGGTCCGGTCGAGGCGATCCGCCTGCGTGCGGCACGCCGCATGGTGCTGCGCCGCGGCCAGGTCGTCAGCGAGGCGCCGGCCGCACGCGCCGGCCTGCGCCTGCCGGGACGGCCATCCACGGTCGACTTCCGGCTGTCCCGCAACGACTGGTCATAGCCCGAAAGAAGCATGTCTTTCCTCTTGTAATTACGCAAAAATTTAATCTGCAAACTTGTCGGATTCGCTAGCCGTACAGGCAAAACCCGATGTTAGAATCTTGCGCTTTCGATATATTCGCGCAGGTTTTCAGGATGATGGATATCCAGGTTCGCCCAGCTACCGATGCCGATTTCAATGCCATGTGGAGCATCTTCGAGGGTCAGATCGCCGAGGGAGAAACCTATGTGCACGGCCCCGGCACATGCCGCGAGCAAGCACGGGATTACTGGTTCGCACCGGGGGCCGCCACCTGGGTCGCGGTCAAGGGGCGCGAGCGCATCCTGGGCATGTACAAGCTGCAGCCGAACCAGATCGGACGCGGCGACCACGTGGCGAATGCTTCCTACATGGTCAGCCCGAATGCGCAGGGTGTCGGCATCGGCCACCTGCTGGGCGAGCACAGCATCGGGGAGGCGCGGCGCCGGGGTTACCTGGCGATGCAGTTCAATTTCGTGGTCAGCACCAACAGCCCGGCCATCCACCTGTGGAAACGGCTCGGCTTTTCGATCGTCGGCACCCTGCCCAGGGCCTTCCGCCACCGCCGCCTGGGCTATGTCGACGCCTATGTGATGTACAAGCTGCTGGAAGACCCCGCGCGCTGGGCACTTCCGTACGAAGATTGAGGCCGCCGTGCACATCCTCGCCACCGAACGCCTGAACCTGCGCACCGTCGAACCCGGCGATGCCGCCTTCTACCTGGCGCTGGTCAACGACCCGGCCTTCGTCGAACACATCGGCGACCGCGGCATCCACACGCTGGAAGATGCCGAGGAAGCGCTGGTGCTGGGACCGGTCGCGATGCAGGAACTGTGCGGGCATTCGCTGTACGTCGTGGAATTGAAGGATGGCGGGGAGCCGGACCGGCACGTTCCCATCGGGATGTGCGGCCTGATCAAGCGCGAGAGCCTGGACGGCGTCGACATCGGCTACGCCTTCCTGCCGCAGTACCGGGGCCAGGGCTATGCCTGCGAGGCGGGCAAGGCGGTGCTGGCGTATGCCCCCAGCCTGGGCATCCGGCGCGTGCTGGCGATCACCTCGCCGAACAACATCGCCTCGAACTACCTGCTGCGCAAGATGGGCATGCGCTTCGAGCGCTTCGTGCACCTGGTGCCGGAGGATGCCGGCACCAATCTATATAGTATCGAGCTGGAAGCGGACGACGGCGCGGTGCTGGGCGATGCGCGGCTGCCGCAGATCGCGCAGGCTGTAGAAGCTTTGCGTCCACCAGTACAGGACCATCTTCGCTAGTCGTAAAAACGTCGCCCCGGCGGAGGCCGGGGTCCAAGCTTGCATGCGTTCCAACCGTTCACCCAACTTGGGCCCCTGCCTTCGCAGGGGCGACGTGCTCATGCTGCGAGACCGATTTATTGTTTCGTGCTCCCCCACGGGAAGAACCAGGTCAGCGGCTTGTCCACCCGCGCCGCCCACGCGGCTTCGTTGTGGCGCCCGCCCTCGGCCTGGAAGAACAGCAGGTCGGTGTCCGGCTGCCAGCCCTTGGCCACCATCGCGTCGCGCATCTTGATGGTGTCGGCCAGGCCGTCGTCGCGGGTGCCGGCGTCGAGATAGAACCTGACCGGCACGCGCGCCGGCAGCTTGCCGACCGCCATGCCGCCATTCCACCAGAACGAAGCGGACAGCGCGCCGGCCTTCGAGAACACCTCCGGATGGCGTCCCGCGATCAGGTGCGACGCCAGTCCGCCGAGGGAAGAGCCCATGATCGCGGTATTGTCCTTGCCGGGCAGGGTGCGGTAGCCGGCGTCGACCCAGGGCTTCACGGTGTCGATCACGAAGCGCTCGTAGGCATCGAGCTTGCCGCCGCCGTATTTCGGATCGCAGCAGGGCGTGTATTCCGGGATGCGGTCCGGCGTGTTGTCGATGCCGACCACGATCACCTCGTCCATTTTCCCCATCGCGACCAGCCCGTTGACGGTTTCGTCGATGCGCCACTCGGCGCCGTAGGCGGCGGTCTTGGCGTCGAACAGGTTCTGGCCGTCGTGCATGTAGAGCACCGGGTAGCGCTTGGCCGGGTTCTCGGCATAGCTGGGCGGCAGGTAGATGCGCAGCGCGCGCTTGTTGTTCAGCTGCGGCGAGGCCACGTCCTTCACGACCGTCACCTTGCCGAACGGCGGTCCGAAGAACGGGTAGATGTCGAGGGTGGCGCCGGCCGGGATCCTGTAGGCGCCGCCGATCGAGACCTTGTCCTGGCCCAGCGTCGGCTTCATCTGCACGTCGCCCAGCGCGTCGGGCCAGGTGTAGGTCCAGACCTGGACCGGGCCGTCGGGCTTCGTGGCCGGCACGCCCCTGTCCCAGGTGGTGTCCCCCTTGTCGCCGCGGATGAAGATGCCTTCCTTGGCGACGGGGTAGTGCACGCGCACGGTGGTGGCGCCGGCGCCCGTCGTGGCCATCGCCAGGGCCAGCGCCACATGGTTAACGAACTTCATGCATGCTCCCGCAATCAGCGCACGCGCAGCAGGCGCACGCCGTAGATGTCGAACCGGTTGGATGGCCCGTCGACGCCGCCGGCCGCGCTGAAGGTCGCATTGCTTTGCAGGTAGCTCATGTTGTAGAAGTCGCTCATCTCGATCCGGTACTTGCCGCGTGCATCCAGGCGCGCCGCCAGCGGCGTGGAATACACGGTCGGCGTGTTTGCCGTCTCGATGCGCGCATGCGGCAGCTGCACGACGCCCTGGGCCACGATGGCGCCGGACTCATCCTTGATAGCCAGCCATTTTACGCCACCGCTGATCCCCAGGTTGATGCTGTTGGCGCCGTTGTGGTAGCGCACCTGCAGCGCATACTCGCCGGCCTGTGGCACGCTCACGTCGCGCACGCCGAAGCGGTCGTCGGGGCGGCCCCAGTTGGCCAGGTGCGGTTCCGAAAAGCGCGGGTTCGGCGGCGCCACGGCGACGCTGGCCTCGACGCGCGGATCGGTGGCCGCGATCGCGACGGCGGTGCCGATGCAGCGCGGCCGGCTGTGGTGGCTGCGGTTGCCTGACGCGACGAACTGCGCCTCCACCGCGTAGCAGGCGCCGGCCGATGGCGCCGGATCGGTCCAGCCGTTCGTGGTCAGGCCGGTCATCACCGGCTGGCCGTCGCGGTAGATGTTGTAGACGACGTCGGCCGCCTCCTTGTTCGCGACGATCGTCAGCACCGCCTGGCCGGCGGCATTGCGCGCCAGGCTGTCGATGCCCGGTTCGCGCGGGCCGAACACGGCCGGGTCTTCGTGGTAGGGGTTGGCGCCGACGCGGCGCATGGCCGGCGCGGCGCCCGCCGCGGGCTTGCCGAAGCGGACCTCGATGGTGTTGTCGGCCGCCAGCTGGTCCCAGCGGATGTCGGCGCCGGCCGGTTTCCCGTTCAGCAGGATGGCGTCGACCGGATAGATGCCGTCGGCGGCGCCGGCCGGCAGGCGCAGCGTGACGTCGATGGCGTGGCCGCGCAGGCGCAGCTGCTGCAGTTTGACGACGCCCTCGGCGCCGAACATCGAGGCGCGCAGCTTGCCGGTCACGAAAGGCTGCACCCGGATGCCGGTGGCGGTCGGCGCGACGCCGAACAGGTTGCGGATCACCATCCCGAGGTAGCCGCCGACCGACCACAACTGGCGGCGCGACGAGATCACGGGGCCGATCAGTTCCGGATGCGCTTCGTCGAGCAGTACCGGCTGGCCGGACAGCCACTCCAGGTTTTCCATGTTCGACAGGTTCAGCGCGGCGCCGCGGATCAGCGAGTCGTAGGCGGCATCGGCCACGCCGGCGTTGCCGCCGTGCGCGGCCGCGCGCAGGCCATAGGCCGTGACGAAGGGCCACAGCGCGCGGTTGTGGTAGACCGGCAGGCCCTGCTGCTGCGGCCAGATCACGGGCGCACCCATCGGGCCGTGCGGGTAGTGGGCGAGGATGCTGCGCGCCTGTTTGTCGTCGGCGACGCCGGTGATGATGGCCAGCGCCTGGCCCAGCCAGTCGAACTTGTGCATCGGCGCGCCGTCGAAGTGGGCGGCGGTGAGGCTGCTGTACATGCCCTCGTCCGCCATCCACAGGCGCTGGTTGATGGCGCGTTTCAGGTCGCGCGCCCAGCCTTCGTAGCGCGCGGCACGGCGCGCGTCGTCCTGTTCGCGCGCCAGCTGGGCCGCCAGGGTCAGGGCCTTGTAGTGGGCGACGTTGGTCGACAGGGCTTTGCTGGAAGACATCGACGCCAGGTCGCTCGGGATCCAGGCCGCGTAGCTCTGGTCGCGCCAGTCGAGGAAGGATTCCTCGCCGGTGTACAGGCCGGACGCCTTGTCGAAGGCCGCGATGCGGTCGTTCTCGACCGTGTTCGACAGCGCCAGCAGCGCCCTGGCCGCGAACGGCTTGCGCTCGGGCTCGGGCAGCGTCTTGAGGACTTCCTCGGCCGCGAAGGCCCAGGTCACGCGGTCGGTGCTGACCGGCCAGCTGCCGCCGCTGCCGGTGTCCTGCACGATCTGCAGGCCGTCGGCGCTGCCCGCCACCTGCGCTTTCGGGATGCCCGGGCGCCAGCCGGACAATTTGAATTCGAGCGAGTTGCGCACGCGCTGCGGGTCCAGCATCGCCAGGCCCAGGTCGGCGGCATAGGACAGGTCGCGCGTCCACACGTAATGCCACTTCTCGCCGGTCTCGAAGCAGTCGCAGGGGATGGGCGCGTTGCCGTTGTAATTACCGTCGCGGATTTCCTTGACCGAGTCCAGGCGCATTTCGTGGAGGGCCAGCGCGAACAGCGCATCGAAGGCCAGGTTCCCGCTGCGCAGGCGCGGCAGCGCCGCTTCTTCCTGGTACGTGACGTGCTGCGGTCCCGGGTCGCGCAGCTGCATCGTGGTCGAGTGCACGTAGGTGCGTAGTCGCGCCTGCGGATCCGGGCTGGAAAAGCGCGCGCTTTCACGCTTGCCGTCCCAGGTCGGGAAATCCAGCGTGCCGACCTGAGCCGCGCCCGCGTGCGGATCGCTCGCCGCGGCCTGCGCCGGCGCCTCGAGGCGCGCGACGCTCAGCACCGGCCGGTCCGGATCGCTCACGTCGACGCGGAAGCGGAAGGTGGCGGTCTGCTTGGTGAACAGGTAGTCCTCGGGGCCGGGCCGGGTCGCAAGCTGGTAGGGCTTTTCCAGTTCGACCTTGACGCTCGCATCGGGACTGGCCACCCATTCCGCGTTCCAGTCCTTGCTGCCGATCTTGAAGGCGTGGTTGCCGGGGCTGACCAGGATATCGGTCTCGTACACGCCCTTGCCCTTGTAGGCGAGGGCATTGTCCGTGCCCCAGCCGTTGAAGGCGCCGCGCACGTAGATGTCGTAGTTGAGCGGCGTGGCGGCGAGGGCGAGTTGCGGGAACAGCGCGGCGATGAGGGCCATGGCGGCAAGTCTTTTCATGGTTTCAGATCTCGAGAATCAGCACGGACCTGGACGGCAGGCGGATCTCGCGGCTCAGTTCATACGTCTGGCCGCTCAAGATATCACGACCGGAACTCACGCCGCCGAGCATCTCGTGGAAGCGTGCCGCCGGCAGCACCATTTCCCTGGGGTTCGCATTGAAGGCCACCATCACCTTTTTCGTACCGCGCGCCTGGTCGTCGTAGCGGAAGTAGACCCAGGTATTGTTCTCCGGCCCGTACTGCATCAGCTTGCCGTCATGGATGACCGGGTTGTTCTTGCGCCAGTTGACCAGCTTGCGCACGAAGTCCTGGGCGTCGCGCACGCGCGGGGCCAGGCCCTTGCCGGTAAAGGCGTTGACCTTGTCGCCGGCCCAGCCGCCCGGGAAGTCGGTGCGGTAGCTGTTGTCGTTGCGGACCTTGACGTCGCTGGTCATCAGGAGTTCGTCGCCGCTGTAGAAATGCGGGATGCGCGGCATCGTCATCACGAAGGCGATGTCCATCTTGTAGCGGTCGAAGTCCTCGTTCACCACACTGTAGATGCGCGCCATGTCGTGGTTACCCTCGAACAGCACCAGGCGCTTCGGGTCCGGGTACAGGTAATCCAGCGACAGGGTCTCGTAGACGCCGTTGAACAGGTTGGCGTTGTTCTTGTCGGCCAGGGCGTCGCGCATCGCCTCGGTCAGCGGGAAGTCCATCAGGCTCGGCATCGAGCTGACGTAACCATCGTGGTTGACCTTGCCCCGCTGCCAGTGCGCGACCACCGGCGGCAGCTTGCTCCACTCTTCGCCGACCATGTTCAGGTTCGGGTATTCGGCCATCAGGCGGCGCGTGAACTCGGTCAGGAACTTGCCGTCCGAGTAGCCGAAGGTGTCGATGCGCAGGCCGGACAGGCCGGCATATTCGATCCACCAGATGTTGTTCTGGATGAGGTAGTTGGCGACGAAGGGATTGGTCTGGTTCATGTCCGGCATGCCGGGGCTGAACCAGCCGCGCGTGAAGTTCTCGGCGTCCTCCTTGGATGCGTACGGATCCTGCACCGCGGTGCGGTGGTGCGCGGTGGCCACGAACTTGCCCTGGTAGTTGACCCAGTCCGGCGTAGGCAAGTCCTTCATCCACCAGTGGTTCAGGCCGATGTGCGACAGCACCACGTCCTGGATCAGGCCGATGCCATGCTTTTTCGCCTCGCGCGACAGGCGCAGGTAATCCTCGTTGCTGCCGTAGCGCGGATCGATCCTGTAGTGGTCGGTGGCGGCGTAGCCATGGTAGGACGCGGCCGGCATGTCGTTCTCGACCAGCGGCGTCGGCCACAGCTGGGTGAAGCCCAGGCCTTCGATGTAGTCCAGGTGGTCGATCATGCCCTGGATGTCGCCGCCATGGCGGCCATGGCCCAGCTTGCGATCGAGCTTGTCGGGCAGGGCGGCGATGCTGTCGTTTTTCGGGTCGCCGTTGGCGAAGCGGTCCGGCATCACCTGGTAGATCGCATCCTTGGTGTCGAAGCCCTTGCGCCCGGCGGACCCCGGTTCGCGCGCCAGCAGGCGATAGGTATGGCTGGCGCTGCGGCCATCCTTGCCGCGGAAGGTGATCTCGAAGCTGCCCGGCCTGGCGTCCTCGTCGATGGCGAGATCGATGAACAGGTAGTTCTTGCTCGCCACGCGGCTGACCGAGGCGATACGCACGCCCGGGTAGTCGAGTGCCGGCGCCAGCTCGGCGATGGCGGGGCCGTGCACCATCAGCTGCAGTCCCTTGTGCTGCATGCCGGCCCACCAGAACGGCGGCTCCATGTGGTCGATGGCGGGTGCCTGGGCCTGTGCGTTGGCAGCGCCGGCGGCAAGGAAGGCGGCACCGATGAGGAGGTGGACGAGGGTTTTCTTCATGAGGTCTCCAACTGTCGAAGTAGTGCAACTACATGGCAATGCATCCGTTTTTCCGTGAATAAAGATGCTCCTGTTCTATTGTTCGCCGGAGAATACTACAGCGAGTGTTGTGGGACAACGCGTGGATGCTTTTGCGTCTCTAGTTTTGCTACAAGCACTTTGGGAGGAAAACGCAACGGATATTGAGCAATCGTGTGAGCGCTTGGTAAATCTACTACGTAAATTTGCACTGTAATGGTGCAAAACAGGGCAATATTGGTGCAATGCAAGGGGTTTGTAGTGCGACTACAATGTGTATGTAGGTCATTTGTAGCTCGAATACAACGATATCCGTGGTCATTTCGCTAAAAATGCGTAAAAACCCTACATCCACGTAGTCGGAAGCAAGTCCCGTTGACAGTGCATCTAGTTTTAGTACAGAATCCTTGACAGAACGTCTAAGAAACGTTCACTTCTGGCTCCCGTGTTGTTGGCTCTCCGGCCGGTGTTTGCGGGAAAAAAAATTCTGAACGTATTGAGGGGACTCATGAGCTTTTTCGCAAACAAGCGCTCGGCGCGCACCGTGCCGGGCAATGTTGCATTCCAACTCCGCCCGGTCGCTGCCGGCTGCGCCGTCTTCATGGCGCTGGCGAGCCACGCCGCTTTCGCACAAGAACAACAAACCACCAGCCAGGCGGTTGCCCAGAGCGCCGGCGATGCCGCCGCCAACAACGGCAACACCGGCGTCCAGACCGTCAAGGTGACCGGTATCCGCCGCGGTATCGAAGCGGCGATCTCGGTCAAGAAGAACAACGACTCCATCGTCGAAGCCATTTCGGCGGAAGACATCGGCAAGCTGCCGGACCAGTCGATCGCCGAGTCGATCTCGCGCCTGCCCGGCCTGACCGCGCAGCGTGACGAGCATGGCAACGCATCGGTCATCTCGATCCGCGGCCTGTCGCCTGCCTTCTCGACCGGCCTGCTGAACGGCCGCGAGCAAGTCTCGGTGGGCGACAACCGCAACGTCGAATTCGACCAGTACCCGGGCGAGATGCTGTCCGGCGTGACCGTGTACAAGACCCCGGATGCCGCGCTGATGGGCCAGGGCCTGTCGGGTACCATCGACATGCAGACCGTGCGTCCGCTGGACTTCAAGGAACGCACGATGGCGGTCAACTACCGCCGCGAAAAGACTGGCCTGGGCATGGATACCCACGGCTACAGCAATCGCTCCACCTTCTCGTACATCGACCAGTTCCAGAACCGCACCGTCGGTATCGCCTTCGGCTTCACCCGCCTGCAGGGCAAGACCGGCGACCAGACTCGCTTCGGTTCATGGGGCAACGGCACCACGACCTACAACGGCCGGACCGTCAACATTCCGTACACCGGTATGGAAGCGTTCACCGAGGTGTATTCGCAGGAACGCAACGGCCTGATGGGCGTGCTCCAGTTCCGTCCGAACCGCGAATTTTCGAGCACCATCGACCTGTTCTACTCGCGCTATGACCGCGATACCGCGAACCATGGTATCCAGTTGCCACTCTCTGACACCCCGGCTACCACGCTGTACGACCGTCCGGGCCAGCTGATCAATCCTACGCTGTCGGGCAATACCGTCACCGCTGGTTCGTTCAACAACGTGCGCGCCGTGCTGCGCAACGATAATGTGGCGTACAGCGACACCAGCAAGTCGATCGGCTGGAACAACAAACTGAAGCTGAACCGCGACTGGTCCGCCAACCTCGACCTGTCGTGGAACTCGGCCGAGCGCACCGGCGCCAACATCGAAACCTATGGCACCTCGAACACCTTCGACACCGTCGGCTTCACCGCCGGCAGCCAGGTCTTTACCACCGGCGTCAACTACGCCGATCCGAACAGCGTTCGCCTGACGGACGTCCAGGGCTGGGGTGGTGCGCAAACCCAGGCCGGCTACGTCAAGTTCCCGCACGTCTACGACAAGCTGGGCGCGGTCCGCTTCGACCTGACGCGCGACCTGGACGATGCCTGGGTATTCAACAAGGCCAACTTCGGCGTTAACGTGACCAACCGTTCGAAAACCCGTGACTACACGGAGAACCTGCTGTCGATCGCCGGCAGCAGCAATCCGTTCGCCTCGGCGCCATACCCGAGCGGCTCGGGCAGCGCAATGGCTGGTGCCAGCGGCATCAACATGATCACCTTCAACCCGCTGCAGAACCTGGGTATCTACGATATCAACCAGAAGCTGCACCCGGATATCTACAACAAGGACTGGATCGTCCGCGAAAAGATCTCGACCGCGTTCGCCAAGCTGGGCATCGACACCCAGGTCGGCCGCATTCCGGTGCGCGGCTCGCTGGGCCTGCAAGTGATCCACACCCAGCAGGAGTCGACTGCGTTCTCGGTGGATGAATCGACGGCCCCGGGCGTTACCGATGCCAACCGTCCGACCGGTACCTACACCGACGGCACCAGCTACAACGATGTGCTGCCGACCCTGAACCTGATCGGCGACCTGGGCAACCAGCAGACCCTGCGTTTCTCGGCAGAGAAGATCATGGCCCGTCCAACCCTGAACGACATGCGCGCATCGAGGACCTTCGGCCTCGACACGACCAGGAACCAGTACGCCGGCGATGGCGGCAATACCCGCTTGAAACCGTTCCGGGCCAAGGGCGTGGACCTGTCCTATGAAAAATACTGGGACAATAAGGCCTATGTCAGCGCGGCCGCGTTCTACCGCAAGCTCGACACTTACATCGTGACCGGCGGCCAGAGTACCGACTTCACGCCTTACCTGCTGCCGACCACGGTGCGCGCACCAAGCAACATCGGTATCTACACGGCGCCGGTCAATGGTTCCGGCGGCAACATGAAAGGTGTGGAATTCGCGGCATCGATGCCGTTCAGCCTGTTCACTTCGTACCTGGACGGTTTCGGCGTGGTCGCCAACGTCGCCCAGAACAGTAGCGCCGTTACCCTGCCGGACACCACCAACGGCGGTTCGGGCTCGATGGCCCTGCCGGGCCTGTCCAAGCGCGCCGCCAGCCTGACGCTGTACTACGAAAAGGCCGGTTTCTCGGCCCGCGTGGCGGAGCGCTATCGCTCGGACTTCATTGGCGAAGTCTCGGACTACTCGGGTGCACGTGAACTGACCTACTTCCAGGGCGAGAAAGTGGTCGACCTGCAGTTCGGCTACGAGTTCCAGACCGGCCGCATGAAGGGTCTGTCCCTGCTGGTCCAGATGACCAACGTCAACGATGCACCCTACATGCGCTATCGTAAGACCAAGGACAACGTCATCGAAGACAAGCGCTTCGGCCGCAACGTGATGATTGGCCTGAACTACAAGATGTAATCGACGCGCTGGCGCAAGCCAACGATCAATTGATTAAAAGATCAAAAGCCTCCTGCCCGGTGCTACCGCGCAGGAGGCTTTTTTTGTATCCTGTCAAACCATGACCCAGACACCCATCAAGAACATCGTCATCGTCGGTGGCGGCACGGCCGGCTGGATGGCCGCCGCCGCGCTGGCCAAGATCCTGCGCAACAAGGTCGCGATCCGCCTGGTCGAATCGGACGAGATTTCCAGCGTCGGCGTCGGCGAATCGACGATCCCGATGATCCGCCTTTTCAACAACGTCCTCGGCATCAACGAGGACGAGTTCATGCGCGAGACGAAGGCCACTTTCAAGCTCGGCATCGAATTCGAAGACTGGGGCAGGGTGGGCGAGCGCTACATGCACGGCTTCGGCAAGTTCGGCCAGGACCTGTGGACGGTCGACTTCTTCCAGTACTGGTTGAAAGCCCACCAGGCCGGCATGGCGCCGGACCTGGAGCGCTATTCGATCAACCGCATGGCGGCGCATGCCGGCAAGTTCATCCGGCCATCGCCGGAGATGGCGAATTCGCCGCTGGCCGACATCGTCCATGCCTTCCACCTCGACGCCGGCCTGTATGCGCGCTACCTGCGCAGCCATGCGGAAAAGCACGGCGTGGTGCGCACCGAGGGCAAGATCGTGCAGGTGCGCCAGCGTGCGGTGGACGGCTTCATCGAGTCGGTGGCGTTGGAAAACGGTGAAGTGATCGAGGGCGATCTGTTCCTCGACTGTTCGGGTTTCCGCGGCCTCTTGATCGAGCAGGCCCTGAACACCGGTTTCGAGGACTGGAGCCACTGGCTGCCCTGCGACCGCGCCTGGGCCGTGCCGTGCGAACTGTCCGGCGACCTGCAGCCCTACACCCGCGCGAGCGCGCGCCCGGCCGGCTGGCAATGGCGCATCGGCCTGCAGCACCGCACCGGCAACGGCCACGTGTTCTGCAGCCGCTTCATGAGCGACGACGAGGCGGCCGCCCTCCTGATGAAGAACCTGGACGGCAAGCCGCTGGCCGATCCCAGGCTGCTGCGCTTCACCGCTGGCAAGCGCAACAAGACCTGGCACAAGAACGTGGTCGCGATCGGGCTGTCCTCGGGCTTCCTGGAGCCGCTCGAATCGACCTCGATCTTCCTGATCCAGTCGGCGATCTCGCGCCTGGTCAGCTTCTTCCCGGACACCGGCTTCCACCAGGCCGATATCGACGAGTTCAACCGCCAGTCCGACTTCGAGATCGAGCGCATCCGCGACTTCATCATCCTGCACTACCACGCGACGACGCGCGACGACACGCCGTTCTGGAACCACGTGCGCACCATGGAGATCCCCGCGTCGCTGCGGCGCAAGCTGGATCTCTATAAAGGGCACGGACGCGTGGTGCGCGAGAACGAAGAGCTGTTCACGCCCATCGGCTGGCAGCAGGTCCTGCACGGGCAGGGCGTGCGTGCGGGCGGCTACAACCCGCTGGTGGACTTGCTGGATGAAAAAGAACTGGCCGATTTCCTCGGCAATATCGAGCGCGTGGTCGGCAAATGCGTGGACGTGATGCCATCGCACAACGAGTTCATTGCTGCGATCGTGGCGGGAAAGCGCTAATTCCAGGCATTTATCTCAAATAATCACGGCTTTCTGTCCACGAAAGAGTAAACTAGAGGATTGCCCAGATTTTTTAAGAGATTTTCTTTCATGCTTGAAACCCCGCTCCAGACGTTTGCCGACCTCGATATCCCCGCGCCCATCCTCAAGGCGCTGAAGGACGTCGGCTACGAAACGCCATCGCCGATCCAGGCGGCCACCATCCCGCTGCTGATGGAAGGCCGCGACGTGCTGGGGCAGGCGCAGACCGGCACCGGCAAGACCGCGGCGTTCGCGCTGCCGGTGCTGGCCCAGATCGACACCAAGCTGACCGCGCCGCAGGCGCTGGTGCTGGCGCCCACGCGCGAGCTGGCGATCCAGGTGGCCGAGGCCTTCCAGAGCTATGCCGCCCACATCAAGGGCTTCCACGTCCTGCCGATCTACGGCGGGCAGGCCTACGGCCCGCAACTGTCGGCGCTGCGCCGCGGCGTGCACGTGGTGGTGGGTACCCCGGGCCGCGTCATCGACCACATCGAAAAGGGTTCGCTCGACCTGTCGCAGCTGAAGACCCTGATCCTCGACGAAGCCGACGAGATGCTGCGCATGGGCTTCATCGACGACGTCGAGCAGATCCTGCAGCAGACCCCGGCCACGCGCCAGACCACACTGTTCTCGGCCACCATGCCGCCGGTCATCAAGCGCATCGCCAAGACCTACCTGCGCGACCCGCAGGAAGTGACGGTCGCCGCCAAGACCGGCACCGCCGAAAACATCACCCAGCGCTACTGGCTGGTGGCCGGCCTCCAGAAGCTCGAGGCGCTGACCCGCATCCTGGAAGCCGAGCCCTTCGACGGCATGATCATCTTCGCGCGCACCAAGCTTGGCACCGAGGAACTGGCGTCCAAGCTGCAGGCGCGCGGGTTCCTGGCCGCCGCCATCAACGGCGACCTGGCCCAGCAGCAGCGCGAGCGCACCATCGACCAGCTCAAGAACGGCAAGATCGACATCCTGGTCGCCACCGACGTCGCCGCGCGCGGCCTGGACGTGGAACGCATCAGCCACGTGATCAACTACGACGTGCCGTCCGACCCGGAAAGCTATACCCACCGCATCGGCCGCACCGGCCGTGCCGGACGCAGCGGCCAGGCGATCCTGTTCATCACCCCGCGCGAGCGCGGCCTGCTCAAGTCAATCGAGCGCGCCACGCGCCAGCCGGTGGCCGAGCTCAAGCTGCCGACCATCAAGGCCGTCAACGACGTGCGCATCGCCCGCTTCAAGGACCAGATCGGCGCCACCCTGGCCGCCGGCGGCCTGGACGTCTTCCGTTCGCTCATCGAAGAGTACGAGCGTGACCAGAACGTGCCGGCGATCGACATCGCCGCCGCCCTGGCCAAGCTGTACCGCGGCGAGGAACCGTTGCTGATCGAGAAGCCGGATCGCGAGGCGAAGCCGGTGCCCGAATGGCGCGACCGGGAAGACCGCGATGCGCGCCCGGCGCGCGGCGGCCGTGAAGGCTTCGGCGGCGAAGAGCGCGCACCGCGTCCGACGCGCGAGGGCTTTGCCCAGGTGCGCGAAGGGTTCCGCAAGGAGCGCGTGGTGCGTCCGTCGGAGCCGGGCATGGCCACCTACCGCATCGAAGTCGGCCACGCCCACGGCGTCAAGCCGGGCAACATCGTCGGCGCCATCGCCAACGAAGGCGGCGTGCCGTCCAAGGAAATCGGCCGCATCGAGATCTACGACGATTTCAGCACGCTGGACATGCCGGCCGACCTGCCGCAGGACCTGCTCGACCACCTCAAGAAAGTCTGGGTGGCCGGCCAGCAGATGGGCATCACGCGCGACGGCGAGCAGCCGTCGGAAAAGAAGCCCGCTGCCAAGCGCAAGTTCGCGGGCAAGAAGCCGCGGTAGGGTGGACGGCTATACTCGGTTGCTGGCCTGCCGGCGGCCATAACGCCGTCCACGCGTGACGTCCGCGGCATGTTGGCCTCGCTTCGATCACAGCCAACACGATGCCGGCGTCACGCGTGGACGGCAGCCATGCCAACAATCTTCAACCGTAGCGGTACAGCCGTCCACCCTACCTGTTGTTTGACTACATCGCCAAGCATGCCTCATAGACGTTGTCTCGATTGACACTCATCAATCCCCATGTTACTTTGCTACATCGTAGGTAGCCTGGCCTGAGTCCGGGCACCGTTAGGGGACAAAGATGGACATGCAAACTCAATCGCTCAAGCCGCGCCTGTCGTTCTGGCAGCTGTGGAACATGAGCTTCGGCTTCTTCGGCATCCAGTTCGGCTTCGCGCTGCAGAACGCGAACACCAGCCGCATCTTCGCCACCCTCGGCGCCCAGCCCGACGACCTGGCCCTGTTCTGGCTCGCCGCGCCCGTCACCGGCCTGCTGGTGCAGCCCGTGATCGGCTACCTCAGCGACAACACCTGGCACCCGACCTGGGGCCGGCGCCGTCCCTTCTTCTTCCTGGGCGCGATCTTCGCAGCCCTGGCCCTGTTCCTGATGCCGAATTCCGCCGCGATCTGGATGGCGGTGGCCGTGCTGTGGATGATGGACGCCGCGATCAACGTTTCGATGGAGCCGTTCCGCGCCTTCGTGGGCGACAAGCTTGACGCCTCGCAGCAGACCGCCGGCTTCGCGATGCAGACCTTCTTCATTGGTTGCGGCGCGGTGATCGCCTCGCTGCTGCCGACCTTCTTCTCGGAAGTCATGCAGGTCTCGAACGTGCCGGTGAACGGCGCCATTCCCGACAGCGTGCGCTACGCCTTCTACACCGGCGGCCTGGTGTTCCTGCTGGCCGTGAGCTGGACCGTGTTCACCGCCACCGAACTGCCGCCGCCCGACATGGACCGCTTCCAGGCCCAGCGCAAGCATGCGCGCAGCTTCAGCGTGGCGCTGCGCGAGATCCTCGGCGGCTTCGGCCAGATGCCCAAGACCATGGTGCAGCTGGCCTTCGTCCAGTTCTTCACCTGGATTGCGCTGTTCGCGCTGTGGATCTACACCGGCACCGCGATCGCCGACAGCGTCTACGGCACGGTCGACCCGCAGTCGCCCGCCTACCAGGAAGCCGGCAATTACGTCGGCGTGATGTTCGCGGTGTACAACGGCGTCTCGGCGCTGGCCGCCTTCGTCCTGCCGATGCTGGCGCGCGCCACCAGCCGCAAGGCCTGCCACACGATCTGCCTGGCCATCGGCGGCGCCAGCCTGGCCAGCCTGTTCTTCATCCACGACCGGCAGGTGCTGTTCCAGCTGTTCGGCATCGACGTCACCATGCTGATGGTGCCGATGATCGGCGTCGGCCTGGCCTGGGCCAGCATCCTTACCATGCCGTATGCGATCCTGGCCGGCGCGCTGCCCGCCAACCGCATGGGCTATTACATGGGCCTGTTCAACTTCTTCGTCGTGATCCCGCAGATCGTCAGCGGCGTGGTGCTGGGCTACTTCACCAAGCACGTGTTCGGCGGCCATGCGGTGAACACGCTGGTGCTGGGCGGCGCCTGCATGCTGCTGGCGGCCGTGCTGACCCTGTTCGTGACCGACCGCGCCAGGGCTGCCGACTGAGCGGCGGACTGAGCGGCCGACTGAGCGGCCGGCCGGGCGGCGGACTAAAGTAATTAATTATCTTGCGACATTTTTCGCGCATCTGGCGTATCGTAATGGTTTGTCAACAAACTCGAACAGATACACAGGAGCGCAACACATGACGATTCAAACCATAGCAACCACGCCGTTTGCCGGACAGCGTCCCGGCACCTCGGGGCTGCGCAAGAAGGTGACCGAGTTCCGGCAAGCCGGCTACCTCGAGAACTTCGTCGAGGCGATCTTCCTGACGCTGGGCGATTGCAGCGGTCAGACCCTGGTGCTCGGCGGCGACGGCCGCTTCTTCAACCGCGCGGCGATCCAGACCATCCTGCGCATGGCGGCCGCGCACAAGGTTGGCAAGGTGCTGGTCGGGCGCGGCGGCATCCTGTCCACGCCGGCCGTCAGCTGCGTGATCCGCAAGCATGGCGCCCACGGCGGCATCGTGCTCTCCGCCAGCCACAACCCGGGCGGCCCGGACGGCGACTTCGGCATCAAGTACAACATCGCCAACGGCGGCCCGGCGCCGGAAAAGATCACCGAAGCGATCCATGCCCACACCACCACGCTCGCCGAATACCATATCAGCGACGCCGGCCCGGTCGACCTCGACCAGCTCGGCACCGTGCAGATCGAGGGCATGCAGGTCGAAGTGATCGACCCGGTGGCCGACTACGCCGAAATGATGGGCCGCCTGTTCGACTTCGACGCCATCCGCGCCCTGTTCGCGCGCGGCTTCACGATGCGCTTCGACGGCATGAGCGCCGTCTCCGGCCCGTACGCCAAGGCGATCATCGAAGGCATGCTGGGCGCGCCCGCGGGCACCGTCATCAATTTCGAGCCGCTGGAAGACTTCGGCGGTCACCATCCGGACCCGAACCCGGTCAACGCGGCCGAACTGGTGGCGCTGATGAACGGCCCGGACGCGCCCGAATTCGGCGCCGCCTCGGACGGCGACGCCGACCGCAACATGATCGTTGGCCGCAACCTGGCCGTCTCGCCTTCGGACAGCCTGGCCATCATCGCCGCCAACGCCACGCTGGCGCCGGGCTACCGCGCCGGCCTGAAAGGCATCGCGCGTTCGATGCCGACCTCGCAGGCGGCCGACCGCGTCGCCGCAAGCCTGGGCATCTCCTGCTTCGAGACCCCGACCGGCTGGAAGTATTTCGGCAACCTGCTGGACGCCGGCCTGGCCACGCTGTGCGGCGAGGAGAGCTACGGCACCGGCTCCGACCACATCCGCGAAAAGGATGGCCTGTGGGCCGTGCTGTTCTGGCTGAACCTGGTGGCCGCGACCGGCAAGTCGGTCAACCAGCTCGTGCACGAGCACTGGGCCCGCTTCGGCCGCAACTACTATTCGCGCCACGACTACGAGGCGGTCGACAGCGACGCGGCCGACCAGATGATGCAGGCGCTGCGCGGCAAGCTGGAAGGCCTGGCCGGCCAGGCCATGGAGAATTTCCGGGTGCGGCAGGCCGACGACTTCGTCTACACCGACCCGGTCGACGGGTCCGTGGCCACGCGCCAGGGCATCCGCATCATCATGACGGACGGTTCGCGCATCGTGCTGCGCCTGTCCGGCACCGGCACCGAAGGCGCGACCGTGCGCCTCTACCTGGAGCGTTACGAAGCCGACCCGGCGCGCCTCGACATGGACACCCAGGAGGCGCTGGCGCCGCTGATCGCGATCGCCGAGCAGGTGTCGGGGCTCAAGCAGCGTACCGGGCGCCAGGAGCCGAGTGTCGTTACCTGAGTCACCACGTCGCCCCTGCGCAGGCAGGGGCCCAAGTTTGCGGGCGTTACCGATGCGCCAGCACCTTGGGTCCCTGCCTTCGCAGGGACGACGGTTTATCATTTAACTAAACAGGACCCTGAATGAAACTTCCCGCCCTTGCCGTTTCCCTGATGCTCGCCTTCGGCAGCGCCTCGGCCGCAACGCCGACAGCCACGCCCCAGGGCAAACCGTTCACATGGGAGAACGCGACCGTCTACTTCCTGCTGACGGACCGCTTCAACAACGGCAACCCGGCCAACGACCTCGCCTACGGCCGCAAGGCTGACGCCGCCACCGCGCGCGGCTACATGGGCGGCGACCTGGCCGGCATCACGGCGAAGATCAAGGAAGGCTATTTCACGGACCTGGGCGTGGATGCGATCTGGATCACCCCGCCGGTGGAGCAGATCCACGGTTCCACCGACGAGGGCACCGGTAAATCCTATGGTTTCCACGGCTACTGGGCCAGCGACTTCACGGCCGTCGACGCCAACCTGGGCACGGAGCAGGACCTGCGCGAGATGGTGGATGCCGCCCACGCGCGCGGCATCCGCGTGCTGCTGGACGTGGTGATGAACCACACCGGCCCGGTGACCGCGCAGGACCCGGTGTGGCCGGCCGAGTGGGTGCGCACGGAGCCCGTGTGCGGCTTCAAGACCATGAAGACGACGGTCGAGTGCACGCTGGTGAAGAACCTGCCCGACATCCGCACCGACAGCAATGCGAATGTCGCGCTGCCGCCAAGCCTGGTGGCGAAGTGGAAGAAGGAAGGGCGCTACGAGCGCGAAGTCAAGGAGCTGGACGACTTCTTCAAGCGCACCGGCTACCCGCGCGCACCGCGCTACTACCTGATGAAATGGCACGCGGACTGGGTGCGCAAGTACGGCTTCGACGGCTTCCGCGCCGACACCGTCAAGCACACCGAGCCGGGCATCTGGAAGGAACTCAGGAAGGTCGCCGGCGCCGCCTACGAGGACTGGAAGCGTGCCAACCCGAACAAGAAAGTCGCGGGCGCGCATGCGGGCGACCTGCCGTTCTTCATGACCTCGGAAGTCTACGGCTATTCCATCAAGTCCGGCCGCGACTACGCCTATGACGATGGAACGAAAGTCGACTACTTCGCCAACGGCTTCGACAGCATGATCAACTTCAGCATGGCGGGCGATGCGCGCCAGGGCTACGAGCAGCTGTTCTCTGATTACGCCAAGGCGCTGCACGGTCCCTTGAAGGGCGTGTCGGTCCTGAACTACCTCGATTCCCACGACGACGGCAATCCCTACGACGCCCTGCGCCAGTACCCGCTGGAGGCCGCCAACAAGCTGCTGCTGGCACCGGGCCAGGCCCAGATCTACTACGGCGACGAAACCGCGCGCGTGCTGAAGATCGAGGGCGCCGAGGGCGACGCCAACCTGCGTTCCTTCATGAACTGGGACCAGCTGAAATCGAATGCGCGCGTCGGCCTGCATGGCGTGGCCGACGTCCACGATTACTGGTCGCGCCTGGGCCGCTTCCGCCACGCCCACCCGGCGGTCGGCGCGGGCACGCACCAGATGATCGCCTCGATCCCGTACACCTTCAAGCGCACCTATGAAAAGGATGGCGTGCTTGATCGCGTCGTGATCGCGCTGAACCTGCCGCTGGACCGCGCGGTGCCGATTTCGGTGGCCGGCGTGTTCATGGACGGCCAGACCGTGCGCGATGCCTACTCGGGCCAGAGCGCCGTAGTCACCGGCGGCAAGGTGCAGTTCGAGGCGCGCGCGCCGATCGCCTTGATCGAGCAGTAAGCGCCCGCGCCGGCAGGCGCACGACCCCGGGCGCGCATCTCGGCTAGACTGGCGGGCATCGTATCATTGACTGGAGAACCCGATGCCCTTCCTGTTCAGCCTGCGCCGTGCCGCCGCCACTGCGGCGGCCGGCCTGTCCATCCTGGCCCTGTGCCCGGTCCAGGCGGCCGACGCCGCCAGGGAGCCCGCCTACGGCCCCGAGCTGGAAGGCTTCGACTACCCGTATCCGGTGCAGCAATACCGCTTCACGTCCCAGGGCACGCAGCTGCACATGGCCTATATGGACGTCAAGCCGGCCAAGCCCAACGGCCGCACCGTGGTCCTCCTGCACGGCAAGAACTTCTGCGCGGCGACCTGGAAGGCCTCGATCGACGCGCTGGCCAAGGCCGGCTACCGCGTGGTGGCCCCGGACCAGGTGGGCTTCTGCAAGTCGAGCAAGCCGGAGCACTATCAATATACCTTCCAGCAGTTGGCCGCCAACACCCACGCGCTGCTGGAATCGATCGGCGTGAAGCAGGCGACCGTCATGGGCCACTCCACCGGCGGCATGCTGGCGGTGCGCTACGGCCTGCTGTACCCGTCGCAGACCGAGCAGCTGGTGCTGACCAACCCGATCGGCCTGGAAGACTGGAAGGCGCTGGGCGTGCCTTCGCTGGGCGTGGACAAATGGTACGAGCGCGAGCTGGGCCAGAACGCCGACAAGATCCGCAACTACGAGAAATCCACGTATTACGTCAACCAGTGGAAGCCCGAGTACGAGCCCTGGGTGCAGATGCTGGCCGGGATGTACCGCGGGCCGGGCCGGCAGATCGTGGCCTGGAACTCGGCCCTGCTGTACGACATGATCTACACGCAGCCGGTGGTCTACGAATTCCCGCTCCTGACGATGCCGGTGCTGCTCCTCATCGGCACCAGGGACAACACCGCGATCGGCAAGGACGCGGCGCCCGAAGCCTTGCGCCCGAAACTGGGCAATTATGCGGAACTGGGCAAGCGCGCCGCCAAGGCGATCCCGCATGCGACGCTGGTCGAGTTCGACAACATGGGCCATGCGCCGCAGATGCAGGATCCGCAAGCCTTTCATGCAGCCTTGTTGAAGGGACTGGCGGCGAAGTAAGCCCGGGGAATTCCGCTTTGGTGCAATTCATTCAATGGTATCCTTGATGCAATAAAGGAGACTTCACAAGAAGAACATTGCAATGACCACTGCGCCCGACACCGACCCCAAAACCCCCCGCGCCGCCTACAGCGACGGCCCGCGCCTGCTGGCCGACATCGGCGCCACCCATGCGCGCTTCGCGCTGGAGAGCGCCCCCGGCGTGCTGCGCGACGTCGCCGTCCTGCTGTGCGACGACTACGCGGGCATCGTCCCGCTGCTGCAAGCCTACCTGGCGCAGGCCAATCCGGGCCGCATCAGCCATGCGGCCTTCGCACTGGCGAACCCGATCAGCGGCGATTTCATCCGCATGACCAACCGCGACTGGCAGTTCTCGACCGACGAGGTGCGCCGCACCCTCGGCTTGAACACGCTCCTGATCGTGAACGACTTCACCGCGCTGGCGATGGCGCTGCCGGGCTTCCGGCCGGACCAGCTGATGCAGGTCGGCGGCGGCAAGCCGCAGCCGAACGCGGTGGCCGGCGTGCTCGGCCCGGGCACCGGCCTGGGCGTGTCCGGCGTGATCCCGACCGTCGACGGCTTCGTCACCCTCGGCAGCGAGGGCGGCCACGTCAACTTCGCACCCAGCGACGAGCGCGAGTTCGCGATCCTGCAGTACGCCTGGCGCGAATGGCGCCACGTGTCGAACGAACGCCTGATCTC
>CAJYQM010000036.1 GCA_913777025.1 uncultured Massilia sp.
TGCCGCATACGTGGCGCCGAGCAGCGCGTACGCCATCGTGCCGCCGCCGGGGCGCGTCGGCCGGGCGCCGTGCAGCAGCAGCCCGATGCGTACGCTGGCCACGCGCTTCCAGTGGGTGCGGCGCTGGAATTCTTCCGTGTCCGCGCCGAGGCCGAGCGCGGCGTCCAGGGCCATGATGGCGGCGGCATTCAGGTAGCGGTTGGGGACGTGGTCGCGCGGGGTGTCGGTGTCGAGGCCGTAGAGCACCTGGAAGCCGTCCACGCCGGCCACCACCGCGTCCGCGCTCCAGTTGGCTGCGCCGCGGTACTTGCAGCGCAGTTCGGCTTCGCCGTCGCCGTTGCGCGCCACGTAGAAGATGCTCCACCCTTCTTCGCCATCGGCCACGGCAAAGCCGGCGCAGCTGCTCACGCTGCCGTCGCCGCCGGGTGCGGGGCCGGCGCCGGGAAAGCGTACCGCAAGTACGTCGCTGCCATTGACGGCGTCCGGCAGCGGGCTGTCGATGGCGGCCGTGGCCTTGCCGAGCGATTGGGCGTCGAGGCCGGCCAGGCGCGCGGGTGCCACGTTTGCCGCGGCTTCCGACTGGGCGGGATCGCGCCAGGCCGCCTGGCGCAGAGCACGGCCCATCAGTTCCAGCGCATAGCGGCCGCCGTCGTCGATGGCGGCTTCCGTCTGGGCGGCCCAGGCCGTGTTGGCCAGGCCGAGCAAATGCCCGGCCGCCAGCACCACGGCCATGCCCACCGCCAGCGCCACCATCATCTCGATCAGGGTCAGGCCGTGATCGCGCCGCACACCGTGCCGCGATGCGGGCCACAACAAGCGCCGGCGGTTCACGCGCCACCTCCCGCCGGCAACTGCACGCGCGGCAAAGCCGCCGCTTCATTCCCTTCGCGCCAGCCGAGCTTGATCACGACGGGCGCGCCCGGCTCGGCGCCACAGGTCCAGCCCGGTGCGGCGGAAGCGTCGCGGCATACCAGCATGCGTCCGCCGGGAAAGCGCGCCGCCAGTTCGCCGGCGACCTCCATCAGGTCGAACCGCGCCAGCGCGTCCGCGTTGCAGGCATCCTCGCCATAGCAGGCGGCGGCCGACGGCGGCGCCTCCGCACCGGCATCGAAGTCGAACTGGAGATAGGGATTGGCGCCGTCGGCCAGCGCCATCACGGCGGGATTCGCGCGCATCCGTTCGGCCAGCGCGGCGGCCAGCTGCACGCCGTCGGCGATGCGCGCCGCGTCGCGCCCCGCGCGCAATGCCGTTGCCTGCAGGCCGGCCGCGCCCAGCATGCCGAGCGTGACGACGAACAGGGCCACCAGCACTTCGGCCATCGTGAAGCCGGCGCAGGCGCGCATCGTGGGCATCTCGGGCATCGGCAACCTCCACAGTCACGAGTTCAGGAGCTGTGAAGATATACAGTAGTCGCCCGGCCAGCGATGGGGCCGCTCAACGGCGGGAATGGAACTAAAAACCGCAGCGTGCGGTCGTTACCGAGGGCCTTACTTGCGCGGCTGCCCGACTTCGGCGATCGCTTCCTGGAACTCGGCCAGGTCCTCGAAATTCTTGTAGACCGAGGCGAAGCGGATATAGGCGATCTTGTCCAGGCGCTTGAGTTCCTGCATCACGAGCTCGCCGATGTAGCCGGTGTCGACCTCGCGCCGGCCGCTGGTCAGCAGCTTTTCCTCGATCGAGGCGGAGGCGGCATCGATGGCTTCGGCCGAGACCGGGCGCTTGCGCAGGGCCAGCCTCAGGCTGCCGCGCAGCTTGCCCGCTTCGTACTCGGTGCGGCTGCCGTCCTTCTTGACGATGATCGGCATCGACAGCTCGATGCGTTCGTAGGTGGTAAAGCGTTTGTCGCACTGGACGCAGCGGCGCCGGCGCCGGATGGCATCGCCCACCTCGGATACGCGGGTATCGAGGACCTGGGTGTCTTCATGGTGACAGAACGGACATTTCATGGGGCGCCGGCTTGACTACTGGACTACTGTGTGAAAAACGGCGCCCGAAGGCGCCGATGCGACTGACACCGATTATGCTGCGTAAACCGGGTACTTGTCGGTGAGTTTCTTGACTTCGGCCTTGACGCGCTCGATGGTCGCGGCGTCGTGCGGGTTGTCCAGCACGTCGGCGATCAGGTGGCCTACCTTGGTCGCGTCCTCTTCCTTGAAGCCACGGGTGGTGAAGGCCGGGCTGCCCAGGCGGATGCCCGAGGTGACGAAGGGCTTCTGCGGGTCGTTCGGGATGCCGTTCTTGTTGCAGGTCATGTGTGCCTGGCCCAGGATCGCTTCCGCTTCCTTGCCGGTCAGGCCTTTCGAGCGCAGGTCGACCAGCATCACGTGCGATTCGGTGCGGCCGGACACGATGCGCAGGCCGCGTTCGATCAGCGCGTCGGCCAGGGCCTTGGCGTTCTTCACAACCTGCTGCTGGTAGGCCTTGAATTCCGGCGACAGCGCTTCCTTGAAGGCGACTGCCTTGCCCGCGATCACGTGCATCAGCGGACCGCCCTGGATGCCCGGGAAGATCGCCGAGTTGATGGCCTTCTCGTGCTCGGCCTTCATCAGGATGATGCCGCCGCGCGGGCCGCGCAGGGACTTGTGGGTGGTCGAGGTGACGAAGTCGGCGTAGGGCACCGGGTTCGGGTACTCGCCGGCGGCGATCAGGCCGGCGTAGTGGGCCATGTCGACCATGAACCAGGCGCCGACTTCCTTGGCGATGCGGGCGAAGCGCTCGAAGTCGATGCGCAGGGCAAACGCGGACGCGCCGGCGATGATCAGCTTCGGCTTGTGCTCGCGGGCCAGGCGTTCCATGGCTTCGTAATCGATGTCTTCCTGCTCGGTCAAGCCGTAGGAGATGACGTTGAACCATTTACCCGACATGTTCAGCGCCATGCCGTGGGTCAGGTGGCCGCCTTCGGCCAGCGACATGCCCATGATGGTGTCGCCCGGTTTCAGCATGGCGAAGAACACGCCCTGGTTCGCCTGCGAGCCCGAGTTCGGCTGGACGTTGGCGGCTTCGGCGCCGAACAGTTGCTTCACGCGGTCGATCGCCAGTTGCTCGGCGACGTCGACGTATTCGCAGCCGCCGTAGTAGCGCTTGCCCGGATAGCCTTCGGCGTACTTGTTGGTCA
>CAJYQM010000037.1 GCA_913777025.1 uncultured Massilia sp.
GTGAAGGGCGAGTTCGAGAACCGCCTCAAGAACGTGATCGACGAAGTGAAAAAAAGCCTGCACCCGATCATCCTCTTCATCGACGAAGCCCACACCATGATCGGCGCCGGCGGCCAGGCGGGCCAGAACGATGCCGCCAACCTCCTGAAACCGGCGCTGGCCCGGGGCGAACTGCGTACCGTGGCGGCCACCACCTGGGGAGAATATAAAAAGTATTTCGAGAAGGATGCGGCGCTGGCGCGGCGCTTCCAGGTGGTGAAGGTCGAGGAACCCGACGAAGACACCGCCTGCGCCATGCTGCGCGCGATGGCGCCGCTGATGGAGCAGCACTTCGGCGTACGCATCTACGACGAGGCGATCACGGAAGCCGTGCGCCTGTCGCACCGCTACATCAGCGGGCGCCAGCTGCCGGACAAGGCGATCAGCGTGCTGGACACCGCCTGCGCCAAGGTGGCGCTGGGCCAGAAGGCGCTGCCTGCCACGCTGGAAGAATGCTCGCGCCGGCTCGAGCGCCTGGATACCCTGATCGCGTCGCTGGTGCGCGAGGAAAGCGCCGGCGCCGACCACGCTGCCGTGCTGGCCACGCTGCGCGCCGAACGCGAGGCCGCGCTGGCCGAGCAGGGACGCCTGCGCGAACGCTGGGAACGCGAGCAGGCGCTGACGGGCGAGATCCACGCGATGCGATCGAAACTGGAAGCCAGCCTCGATAAATCCGGCGGCGCGCAGCTGCAAACCCGCATCGGCGAACTGCGCGCGCTGCAGGGGGAATCGCCGCTGGTGCCGGTGCAGGTGGACGGCCACACGGTCGCCGGCATCGTCGCGGCCTGGACCGGCATCCCGCTCGGGCGCATGGTGAAGGACGAGATCCGCACCGTGATGAACCTGCGCGGCTTGCTGGACGAGCGCATCCTGGGCCAGGGCCATGCGAGCGGCATCGTCGCCCAGCGCGTGCGCACCGCACGCGCCAACCTGGAAGACCCGAACAAGCCCAAGGGCGTGTTCCTGTTCGTCGGCACCTCGGGCGTGGGCAAGACCGAGACCGCGCTGGCGCTGGCCGACCTGCTGTACGGCGGCGAGAGGAAACTCGTCACCATCAACATGAGCGAATACCAGGAAGCGCACAGCGTCTCCGGTTTGAAAGGTTCGCCCCCGGGCTATGTCGGTTACGGCGAAGGCGGCGTGCTGACCGAGGCGGTGCGGCGCAATCCGTACAGCGTGGTGCTGCTCGACGAAGTCGAAAAAGCGCACGGCGACGTGCTGGAACTGTTCTTCCAGGTGTTCGACAAGGGCGTGATGGACGATGCCGAAGGACGGCAAATCGACTTCCGGAACACGATCATCATCCTGACGTCGAACGCGGCGTCGAGCCAGATCATGGGGGCTTGCCTGAACAAGCCGGCGAGCGAGCGGCCCTCGCCCGACGAACTGGCGCAACTGATCCGCCCGGCCCTGATGAAGCATTTCAAGCCCGCCTTCCTCGGGCGCCTGGCCGTGGTGCCTTTCTATCCGATCGACGACGAGGTGCTGGCCAACATCATCCGCCTCAAGCTCGAGCGCATCAAGGCGCGCGTGGCGACCAATCACCAGGCCGAGTTCCATTACGACGACGCGCTGGTGAACGCCGTGCTGGCGCGCTGCACCGAAGTCGATTCCGGCGCGCGCAACGTCGACACCATCCTGAACGGCACGCTGCTGCCCGAGATCGCCGACTCCGTTCTGGCGACGATGGCCGCAGGCGGCGCGATCGGCAAGGTGAAGGTCAGCGCGACCAAGGCTGGCAAGATCAAGTACGCCGTCGAAGCGGCGTGAGGAGGCTTTGATGCTGGACCTGGAAGCGTTACTGGCGCCGTTGGGCGGCGCCCAGCCCTGCGGCGAAGACCTCGCGTTCTCGAGCGAGATCGATGCCATCGTCCGTGCGCGCCAGGCCGACGACCCGTCGATCGAGCAGGGCGCCTGGGTCACCGACCTGAAGGAAGCCGACTGGAAGTTCGTGGGCAGGCAGTGCGCCCAGCTGATCGAAAAGCGCAGCAAGGACTTGCAGCTGGCGGTGTGGCTGGCGGAAGCGGGCGTCAAGACGGGCGGGGTGCGCGGCCTGGCCGACAGCCTGGACCTGATCGCCGGCCTGTGCGACCGCTGGTGGGAGGCTATGCATCCGCTGCCGGACGAGGATGGCTTCGAGCGCCGCATCGGCAACCTGGCCTGGGTGGCCTCGCGCATCGCGCCCTGGCTGCGCGCGGTGGCGCTCACCGACGGCGCCGGGGGCCACTCGCTGAGCCACTTCGACGTGGCCCGGGCCCAGGGCGGGGAGGCGCTGGCGAAGCTGGAAGCGGCGCGCCAGCGCAGTCCGCGCGGCTTCTACCAGGCCTTGCTGCGCGACTGCCTGCAATGCAAGGAGGCGATCGACCGGTTGGAGCGCAGCATCGACGCGCGCCTGGGTGCGGACGGGCCGAGTTTCAGCGCGGCCCGGTCGGGCCTGGAGAGCGTGCTGATGTTCGTGAAGCCGCTGGCGGGCGAGGATGCCCCCGCCGCGGAAGCGAAGACGGATGCGGTGCGGGTGCAGGTGGCGGCGGCGGGACCGGCGGCCGACGTGCAAGGCGCCGGCGGCCCGCTGCAATCGCGCGCCCAGGCCCTGGCCCAGTTGCGCGCCGTGGCCGAGTACTTCCGCCGCACCGAGCCGCACAGCCCGGTGGCCTACCTGGCGGACAAGGCGGCGCACTGGGGTGAACAGCCCCTGCACGTGTGGCTGCGCGCCGTGGTCAAGGACGACGCCGCGTTCGCCCACATCGAGGAATTGCTGGGCGTCGGCAGCAAGTCCTGAGCGAGTCCGGCGCTTACTGGGCGGGGGAGGACGGCTGGGCGGACGATGCGGCGGAAGGCTGCTGCATCGATTGCCCGGCCTGGGCCACCTGCGCCGTGGCACGGGCCACCTGTTCTTCCACGCGGCGCATCGCCTCGCGCGTCGACAGCGTCACCTGCTCGTAACCCTTGAAGGCATTGTCGATCGCGGCCTTGATGATCTCGACGGCGTTTTCCTGCCCCGGCTTGACGTTCTGGGTAACGTCGTAGATCAGCGCGGACAGCGTGTTCTTCGCTTCGACCAGGTGGGTGTCCGCGGCTTGCTGGAATTCTTTCTGGATGTCGCCGATGATCTGGCGCAGCTGCTCGCCGTAGGCGGTGGCTTGCGACATGCCGGGCTGCATGCCCGCCTGCACCGTTTCCATCGCGGCCTTCGGGTCGGCGGCCTGGGTGGCCTGGCGGCTCGTGGCCAGCGTGCCTTCCATCGCGTTCCTGGCGGTCGCGATGTTCAGGTTCACCACCTGTTCGACGCCTTGCACGGCCTTGCTGGCCAGCGCATTGAAGGTTTGCACCTGCAGGTCGAACAGCGTCTTGGTGGCGGATGCGA
>CAJYQM010000038.1 GCA_913777025.1 uncultured Massilia sp.
TGCCGTAGGGCGTGCGCAGGAACAGGAAGGGCAGCGGGCCCCGGCGCCCGGCCGGGACGAAGATGCGCGTGTGCAGCCGGGTGCCGTCGCGCATCGGGATCATGGCGTCGGTGACGGTCCAGGATTCGGGACGCGCCCGGGCGGCTTCGGTGAGCCCGTTGGCGGCGGGCTGTTGCGCCGGCGCCTGGGACTGCAGGCCCAGCAGCAGAACCGGGACCAGCAGCAGGGACTTGCACGATACCGTTCTGTCGGGGGATGTCATGGGAGCGCTCCAGGCAGTCGATGGGGATTTTTCTTTTTTGGAAAAGAATTCGTCATTTGAAATATATGCGAATTCTTGCAAGCCCGTAAAGCGGTTTCTCTGACGTCGAGACCGTGACGTTGTCCGCGAGCGCGCGCCGCCCGACGCGCGGATAGGTTATCGTTCAGGCAAGGTTAATATTGACAGGAGCACGCCATGTCCCAGGAACTCGTCTATGAACGCGGCGTCGAGGATGCCAAGCAGTTTGCGCGCATCCTCTACGTCGCGCACGCACTCACTTTCTTCTTTTCCGCCGGTACGCTGTCGCTGCTGGTGTTGATCGTCAATTACATCAAGCGGCCGGACACGGCCGGCACGATGGTCTACAGCCACCACACGTGGATGATCCGCTCGTTCTGGTGGTACGCCGCCTGGTTCATCCTGGCCGGCGTGATCTTCTTCACCTTTATCGGGATTCCGCTCGCGTGGGCGATCTGGGGCATCGCATGGTTGTGGATGGCCTACCGCATCATCCGCGGCTTCATCGACTTGAACAACAACAAGCCGATGCCGGTGTAAGACAAGTTGAGCAATTTGGCAATATCGGGCATATACTGGCGCTTCCTAGTCGATTATCGAGGATTACCATGATGCCCGGATTGCTCCCTGCACTGCTCGCGGCCCTGTTGCTGGGCGGATGTGCGTTCACCAGCCTGGATCACGGCCTCGGCGGTCTGGTGGGACAGGATGTCGACAAGGCCGTGGCCCGGTTGGGTGCGCCGGACGCGCAGCGCTGGCTGGGCACGGTGCGCGAGCTCGAGTGGAATAACTTTTCGAACCGGGCCGCGGCACTCGACCTGCGTTCGAACGATGGCTTCCAGATGCAGCGCGTGGCGAGCTTTGCCCCGCCGGCTTCCAGCGGGCTGGCGAGCGTGCCTCGTCCCGGCATATCGGCTTCTTCGAATTACGTGGGCACCCGGCCGCAATACTGCAAGGTGATCGTGCAGGTCGACAGCCGCGACGTCATCCGCGACTACCACTACGACGGCAATTTCGAAGGCTGCTATACCTACGGGCAGCTGCTCGCGAAGAGCAGCTGAACCGCGTCAAGCAGGCAGCGTCGCGAAGGCCCGCTCCAGGTCGGCGATCAGGTCCGCCGGGTCTTCCAGGCCGATGTTGAAGCGCACCAGTATGCCGGCGTCCGGCCAGTCGCGGCGCATGCCCTGGATGCGGTAAGGCACGGCCAGGCTGTGCGTGCCGCCCCAGCTGAAGCCGATGCCGAACAGGCGCAAGCTGTCGACGAAGCGGTCGGTCTGGGCTTCCGTGAAACTGGGGTCGAACAGCACCGAGAACAGGCCGCCGGCGCCCGTGAAGTCGCGCTTCCAATGGGCGTGGCCCGGGCAATCCTCGAAGGCCGGGTGCAGCACCCTCGTGATTTCTGGGCGGTTCTTGAGCCAGGCAGCGACCTCGCGCGCGGCCGCGTCGTGGGCGTCGAAGCGCAGCTTCATGGTTTCCAGGCCGCGCAGCACCAGGTAGGCATCGTCCGCGCCGACGCCCATGCCGAGGCGCATGTGAGCCTGGGCGATGCGGTCGTTCAGCGCCTCGTCGCGCGTGATCACGGCGCCCATCAGCACGTCCGAACCGCCCGACTGGTACTTGGTCAGCGCCTGCATCACGATGTCGGCGCCTACGTCGAAGCCGCGCAGCGCCAGGCCGGCGGCCCAGGTGTTGTCGAGCGCGACCAGCACGCCCATCGCCTTCGCCACCGCGCAGATCGCGGGCAGGTCCGGCACTTCCATCGACACCGAGCCCGGGGCCTCGACCCAGATCAGCTTCGTGTTCGGCTGGATCAGTTCCCGGATGCCGGCACCGATCATGGGGTCGTAGAAGCGCGCCGTGATGCCGAAGTCGTTCGTCAACCAGCGCCCCAATTCGCGGTTCGGGTTGTAGACGTTATCGGGCAGCAGGACGTCGTCGCCGGACTTCAGCAGGGCGAAGTCGATCATCGAGATCGCGGCCAGGCCGGACGGCGCCAGCAGGCAGTGGGTGCCGCCTTCGATGGCGGCCAGGCGCGCCTCCAGCGTGAAGGTGGTCGGGGTGCCGTGCAGGCCGTAGGTGTAGGCGGTCTTGTTCTTCCAGTCGCCGGAGCGCATGCTGGCCACGTCCTTGAACAGGACGGTGGAGGCGTGGTGGATGGCGGTCGGATAGGCGTCGAAGCCGGCGGGCGGGCGGTAATCGCTGCGGACGAGTTGGGTTTGGATGGATTTCTTGGTCACGACGCGTACTCCCCTTTATCAATTTACCGTTAGCGCAGAAACGTTACCGCTGGCGTAAAAACGTCGTTCCCGCGAAGGCGGGAACCCAAGTTGCGCGGATGGCCAGCAGCACATGCTAGCGGCCTGCGACGAACTTGGGTTCCCGCCTGCGCGGGCAGTCCTTTCCGGCAGTGCCGGGAAGGACAAACTGGCTAGGTCGGGAATTTTAATGCTCAGGCCACGGTCGCCCACAAATCGTGCGCATCGGCCTTGGTCACCACCACGTCGATGAACTCGCCGACCACCGGCTTGGCCTTGCCCGGCGCCAGCGCGCGCTTGATGTGGACGACGCCGTCGATTTCCGGCGCGTCCGCGGCGCTGCGGCCGATCGCTTCGCGCGGACCGACTTCGTCGACCAGCACGCGCAGGGTCTTGCCGACCTTGGCCTGCTGGCGCTTCAGCGAGATCTCTTCCTGCAGCAGCATGACGCGCGCGCGGCGCTCTTCGCGCACGGCTTCCGGCACCGGATCGGCCAGTTCGTTGGCCGTGGCGCCTTCGACCGGCGAGTAGGCGAAGCAGCCCAGGCGGTCGATCTGCGCCTCGCGCAGGAAGTCGAGCAGGTATTCGAACTCCTCTTCGGTCTCGCCCGGGAAGCCGGCGATGAAGGTCGAGCGGATCACGAGATCCGGGTTCATCCTGCGCCAGGCAAGGATGCGGTCCAGGTTCTTTTCGCCGCTGGCCGGACGCTTCATGCGCTTGAGGACGTCCGGATGCGCGTGCTGCAGCGGGATGTCGAGGTAAGGCACGACGTTCTCGCCCATCAGCGGGATCACCTGGTCGACGTGCGGGTACGGGTAGACGTAGTGCATGCGCACCCAGGCGCCGTACTGCCTGGCCATCTTGCCGAGTTCTTCCGCCAGCTGGGTCATATGGGTCTTGACCGGGCGGCCCTGCCAGAAGCCGGTGCGGAACTTGACGTCGACGCCATAGGCACTGGTATCTTGCGAGATCACCAGCAATTCCTTGACGCCCGACTTGAACAGGTTCTCGGCTTCCTGCAGCACCTCGTGGATCGGGCGCGAGACCAGGTCGCCGCGCATCGACGGGATGATGCAGAAGCTGCAGCGGTGGTTGCAGCCTTCAGAAATCTTGAGGTAGGCGTAGTGTTTCGGGGTCAGCTTCACGCCGTGGTCCGGCACCAGGTCGACGAAGGGATCGTGCGGCTTGGGCAGGTGCAGGTGCACCGATTCCATCACCTCGGTGACGGCGTGCGGACCGGTCACGGCCAGCACCTTCGGGTGCACCTTGGTGATGATGTCGTCGCCGGCCGCATCCTTCTTGGCGCCCAGGCAGCCGGTCACGATCACTTTGCCGTTCTCGGCCAGCGCTTCGCCGATCGCGTCCAGCGACTCCTGCACCGCGGCATCGATGAAACCGCAGGTGTTGACGATGACCAGGTCAGCGCCGGCATAGGACTTGGCGGTCTCGTAGCCTTCCGCGCGCAGCTGCGTCAGGATCTGCTCCGAATCGACCAGCGCCTTCGGGCAGCCGAGCGAAACGAAGCCGACCTTGGGCGCGGCACCTGCCGGCGTCACGGGCGCGGGTGGGATGACGACCGGGGCCGGCGCCTCGAGGACGGCGGTGGCGGTGGCATCTTGGGAATCGGGAAGCGGATTGCGGCGGAGTTCTGGCATTGTCGGATTGCGGCTGAAAATTCTGGGCAATCCGCGATTTTACAGCAAGTGTGGAATCGGGGAGAAGGATGGGGCTAAAAATGCGGAGGCGAGTGCCACAGGGCGTAGCGCCTGTGCAGGGAGGGTCCCACTTTGCGGGCTGAGCTGGAAACTTGGGTCCCCGCCTGCGCGGGGACGACGTTCATTGGCCTCGGGCTAAACCAAGCGCTTATTTCTTGTCCGTCGGCGGCGTCACGAACGGGAACACGCCGAACATCGCCTTGCTCTGGTTCTGCATCTGCTCCTGCATCTGCAGGAACAGATTCTTGCTCTGGTCGATGTAGTTGTTCATCATGCCCTGCATCATCGGGCCCTGGATGTTCATGAACTGGGTCCACATCTCGGTGTTCAGGGGCTTGCCTTCCAGGGTGCCCGCGGCCGAGTTGACGAACTTGTTCTGGATGTCGGTGAAGGCCTGGACGTTCTTTTCCAGGTAAGAACCCATCATGCCCTGCATCGCGTGCCCGTAGTAACGGATGATCTGGGACAGGACGCTGCTCGAAAACATCGGTACGCCGTGCGCTTCCTCTTCGAGGATGATCTGCAGCAGGATGCTGCGGGTCAGGTCTTCGTTGGTCTTGGCGTCGACGACCGTGAACTCGTCGGCGTCGAGCACCAGCTGTTTCACGTCGGACAACGTGATGTAGGAGCTGGTCTGGGTGTCGTACAGCCGGCGGTTCGGGTACTTCTTGATCAGGCGTTCGCTACTCTTTTTCGTACTACTCATCTCAAGTTCCATAGGTTGCGCTTGGCGCGCATGTTCTTATCTGGCAGCCGCGAGGGTGCCCGCGCGGTGTCTCCGATTCCAAGAGGATACTCGCTAAAAATACCACGTTGCGAACGCAGGTGCAGCAATTATTCGTCGGGCAACAAGATTAAATCTGCGACAAGTTGCCCAGCGTGCGGCCCGAAGCTCAGTCGGCGCGCGCCTTGACGTAGCGGCCCGGCGCCGGCT
>CAJYQM010000039.1 GCA_913777025.1 uncultured Massilia sp.
TGGGCGCTGCATGGCGCGGCGCTGTGGCCGGACATGGTGTCGAACGGCGCGCTGCGCGTCGGCTTCGCGCTGATGCTGTCGGCGGCGCTGTGGATCTCGGTCGCCGCCTACTGGATCGAGAACCGCAATTTCGCGCTGGACGGCCTGCGCCGCATGGTCATGCCGTGCGCGGCCATCGCCGCCGTGCTGCCGCCCCTGTTCCCCGGCAGCCTGATGCCGGTGCAGGCGCAGACGCCCGCCTTCGGCTGGCACGTCGCGGTTGCCGTCATGGCCTACAGCACGCTGACCATCGCCGCCTTCCACGCGGTGCTGATGGCGCTGCAGGAGGCGCGCCTGCACACCCGGAGCGCCAAGCCCGGCTTCCTGGGCGCCGCGATCGACCAGCTGCCGGCCCTCCTGACCATGGAAAAGCTGCTGTTCCGGATGATCTCGATCGGCTTCGTGCTGCTCAGCCTGACCGTGCTGTCGGGCGTCGTGTTCTCCGAACAGGTGTTCGGCAAGGCGCTGCGCTGGGACCACAAGAACGTGTTCGCGCTCCTGTCCTGGCTGTTGTTCGCGGCCCTGCTGGCCGGCCGCCGCTGGCGCGGCTGGCGCGGCAAGACCGCGTTGCGTTTCACGCTGGCGGGTTTCGCCACCCTGGCGCTGGCCTATGTCGGCAGCCGTTTTGTCCTTGAAGTCGTCCTGCACCGGGGGTTCACATGACGCGACTGTTATTCTGGATTGCGCTCATCATCCTGGTGGTGTGGGCGGTACGCAGCAAGGTGCGCGCGATGATGGCGCCGCCCGCCCAGGGCATGGGGCAGGGCATGGGGCCCGATCCGCGCCAGGGCGGCGGCGATGCGCGCTATCGCCGCGTGCCGGACGAGACCGAAAGCATGGCCTGCTGCGCCGAGTGCGGCCTGTATTTCCCGGCATCGGAATCGGTGCGCGTCGATGGGCGCGACTACTGCAGCCCGGCGCACGCCCGGCAGCCCTCCCTGCGCAAACCCGGCTAAGCCGCCGCATGGCGTACTGGCCGTCCCTTCCCGCCGGCGCGCGGGCGACCTTCTGGCGCTCGCTGCAGACCTTCACCGTCACGCGCATCGTGATCACGGCGGTGCTGCTGCTGTACCTGAGCCTCGACCCCGGCCATGAACGCCTGGACGCCTATGTCGGGACCTGCGCCGCCTACGTCGCCGGGGCGCTGCTGTTCGCCGCGCTGGCGCGCTTCTGGCGCCACCGTTTCATGCCGCAGCTGGCCTGCCAGATCCTGGCCGACATCGGCTTCATCTCGATCCTGTACCTGGCCGCGGGCGGCATGCGCAGCGGTTTCGGGCTGCTGTACCTGTTCCCGCTGGCCGGCGCCGCGATCCTGGCGCCGCTGCTGTTCGCGATGTTCGCGGCGGCGCTGGCGACCCTGTTCATGCTGGGCGAGAGCACCTGGCGCATCTTCCTCTACCTGGACGACCCGCCGCTGATGCAGGCCGGGATGAGCGGGGCCGCCTTTTTCGCGCTGGTCGTGGTGGTCAACCGGCTGGCCGCGCGGCTGATCCGCCAGGAAGAACTGGCGGCCCAGCGCGGCGCCGACCTGCGCATCCAGCAGGCGGTCTACCGCATCGTGGTCGACGACGTCGACGACGGCATCCTGGTGATCGGGCGCGATGGCCACGTCTTTTCCGGCAACCCGGCGGCGCGCCGGATGCTCGGACTGGACGCCGACAGCGATGCCGGCCACGCTTTCCGCCTGGCCGACGCGCCCGCGCTGGAACCGGTGGCCCATGCCTTCGAGGCCTGGCTCGCCGCGGGCGGCGCCGGCGGGGCCGATGGCGCGGACTTCGTCACGATCAAGCGCTGGAGCGAGCCTGGGGGCGCGGTGCGCGGCCGGCTCGACCAGCCGGTGCACCTGAAGCTGCGCTTCGCGCGCGTGGACACCGCGGACCGCGAGGTCGAGCGCAGCGTGATCTTCATGCAGGACGTGAGCGCCATCGAAAACCAGGCGCAGCAGCTCAAGCTGGCCTCGATGGGGCGCCTTACCGCCAGCATCGCGCACGAGGTGAGGAACCCGCTGTCGGCGATCGGGCACGCGACCTCGCTGCTGGCCGAAGACCTGCACGGCCCGGCCGAGACGCGCCTGCTGCGCATCGTGAACGACAACGTGCTGCGCGTGAACCGCATGGTCGAGGACATCCTGAAACTGTCGCGCAAGGTCCAGCCGGGCGGCGCGCCGGTGCCGCTGGCCGCCTTTCTGGCCGAGCTGCAGGCCGAATTCACGGAGACCCAGGGACTGCGCGGTGATATAGTCCGGGTCGGTGAGGCGGGCAGCCGCAGCGTGCGCTTCGACGGCCTGCACCTGCGCGAAGTACTGGTCAATTTGCTCGGCAACGCGGTGCGTTACGCCAGCGGCGCCCCTGGCAGCATCCGGGTGTTCCCGGTGCTCGACGCCACCGGCCGGGTCGAGCTGCACGTGCAGGACGACGGCCCCGGCATCACGCCGGAAGTGCGCGCCCACCTGTTCGAGCCCTTCTATACTACGTCCAGCAAGGGGACCGGCCTGGGCCTGTACCTGGCGCGCGAGCTGTGCCTGAACAACGGCGCCATGCTCGACTACGAGTACCGGACCGAACACGCCGGCGGCGCGGCCGGGCCGGCCAGCGGCCGCTTCGTGATCACCTTCGCGGCCACCGCGTAACCCAACATATATATAGACAGTCACGGAACAAGCATGAGCTCACCCCGGATCCTGGTGGTCGACGACGAAGCCGACCTGCGCGAGCTGCTCGAGATCACCCTGCTCAAGATGGGCCTGGACGTGGACAGCGCCGCCACCGTGCGCGAAGCCCGTTCGCTGCTGGGTTCGAAGGACTACGCGCTGGTCCTGACCGACATGCGCCTGCCGGACGGCCTCGGGCTGGAACTGGTGCGCGAGGTCGCGGCCAGCCACCGCAGCACGCCGATCGCCGTGATCACCGCCTATGGCAGCGCCGAGAACGCGGTGGTCGCGCTGAAGGCCGGTGCCTTCGACTACGTGTCGAAACCGGTGGTGCTGGACGACTTGCGCGCGATGGTGCGCTCGGCACTGAAGCTGTCCGATCCGGCCGCCAAGCCGGCAGTCCCGGTGGAGCAGGGCGGTTCGCGCCTGCTCGGCCAGTCGCAGGCGATGCAGGCGCTGCGCACCCAGATCGCGCGCCTGGCGCGCTCGCAGGCGCCGATCGCCATCAACGGCGAATCCGGCAGCGGCAAGGAACTGGCCGCGCGCGAGATCCACGCCCAGAGCGCGCGCGCCGGCAAGCCCTTCGTGGCCGTCAACTGCGGCGCGATTCCCGAGGCCCTGATGGAAGCCGAGTTCTTCGGCTACCGCAAGGGCGCCTTCACGGGTGCCGCCGACGACCGCGACGGCTTCTTCCAGGCGGCCCACGGCGGCACCCTGATGCTGGACGAGGTGGCCGACCTGCCGCTGGCGATGCAGGTCAAATTGCTGCGCGCGATCCAGGAGCGGCGTGTGCGCAAGATCGGCGCCACGGCCGAGGAAGCGGTCGACGTGCGCATCATCAGCGCCACCCACAAGGACCTGGCCAGGCTGGTCGAGAACGGCCAGTTCCGCCAGGACTTGTTCTACCGCCTGAACGTGATCGAACTGACGCTGCCGCCGCTGCGCCAGCGCCTGGACGACCTGCCGCTGCTGGTGGACGCGATCCTGGCCCGCCTGGCCGGCCCGGACGGCGCCCGCCTCGGTGCCGGCGTGCTGGCCACGCTGCAGGGCTATGCCTTTCCCGGCAACGTGCGCGAGCTGGAGAACGTGCTCGAGCGTGCGCTCGCCTTTGCCGACGATGGCGTGATCGAGGCCGGCGACCTGTTGCTGAAGGGCGCGCGCGTCGCCGAGGCCTCGCCGGCGCCAGCGGCGGCGGCGGCACCGTCCGTGGCCGCCGAGGTGCCCGCCGGGGCGGCCACACCCGCGCCCGAGGTCGCGGCGCCGCTGGCCAGCGGCGAGCTGCCCAGCAACCTGCCGGACTACCTGAACCAGGTCGAGCGCGACATCATCCTGCGCGCGCTGAACCAGACCCAGTTCAACCGGACCCAGGCGGCCAGCCTGCTCGGCATTAGCGTGCGCCAGCTGCGCTACCAGATG
The DNA here is from genome assembly GCA_913777025.1 of uncultured Massilia sp. Taxonomy (GTDB): domain Bacteria; phylum Pseudomonadota; class Gammaproteobacteria; order Burkholderiales; family Burkholderiaceae_D; genus Telluria. Next base: position 4,106 of record CAJYQM010000039.1, read on the forward strand.
CAGAAGTTGGAGATCCACGCACCGGAACCTTGATCCGAGTCAGATGTCTGTTGTCTTTTCGCCATCGCAGCATTGGCCAAACGTGGGCAGGGCTGGTGCAGAGTCCGCACCATGGTTGCGCTCTTAAAACGGCATGTTAGTGCTTGCTATCGAGCGAAGGCTTCACTGATGGGGGTTTAGCAAAAGTCAAGCGAACGCACGCAAAAAAATCCTGACGGTAGAGCTGATGAGCCTGCTCAATATGGACTACAATTAGGCCTATTCGGCTGCCTCCTACTAGATGTAGTGGTCAGCTAAACACAAGCAGAACAGTAGGAGCAGGGGCGCAGCGAGCGTTTTCCAGTCATGCGTCCCCGTTCACCATTCTCAAAAAGTTATTAGGATGCCAATTTTGATCAGTTGGCATCGGGAGCCCCAATGCAAACTTCTACGGACATTTCCATCAATCCCAACGTTGCCAGCGCGGCCGAACTGGTTGCCAAGGGCGACTACCGCATCATCCGCCGCAACGGCGCCGTGGTGCCTTTCGCTCCGACCAAGATCGCCGTGGCGATGACCAAGGCCTTCCTGGCCGTGAACGGCGAGCAGGGCCGCGAGTCGGCACGCATCCGCGCGCTGGTCGAAGAGCTGACCAACAACGTGGTCGCGGCACTGGTGCGCCGCCAGCCGAACGGCGGTACCTTCCACATCGAGGATGTGCAGGACCAGGTGGAACTGTCCCTGATGCGCTCGGGCGAGCATGACGTCGCGCGCGAATACGTGCTGTACCGTGCCAAGCGCATGGACGAGCGCCGCGCCGCCAAGGAAGCCTCGGGCAGCACCCAGATCGACGCGCCGCAGTTCAGCGTGGTCGACGGCGGCGTGCGCCGCGCGCTGGACATGAACGAAGTCGCGGCCCTGATCAACGCCGCCTGCGCCGGCCTGGAAAAGCACGTCGATGCCGACGCCATCCTGGCCGAAACCGTCAAGAACCTGTACGACGGCGTGCCGGTCGAGGAACTGCACAAGTCGGCCATCCTGGCCGCTAGAGCGCTGATGGAAAAAGACCCCGCCTACAGCCAGGTCACCGCACGCATCCTGCTGCACACCATCCGCAAGGAAGTGTTCGGCCACGAAGTGCCGCAAGCCGGCGCCGCCGCCGAATACGTCACCTACTTCCCGCAATACATCGCCAAGGGCATCGACGCCGAGCTGCTCGACGAAGAGCTGGGCAAGTTCGACCTGCAGAAGCTGGCCCGCGCGCTGGTCGCCGACCGCGACCTGCAGTTCGGCTACATCGGCCTGCAGACCCTGTACGACCGCTACTTCCTGCACATCCGCGAAACCCGCATCGAGATGCCACAGGCCTTCTACATGCGCGTCGCGATGGGCCTGGCCCTGCGCGAGGAAAACCGCGAAGCGCGCGCGATCGAGTTCTACAACCTGCTGTCGAGCTTCGACTTCATGAGCTCGACCCCGACCCTGTTCAACTCGGGAACCCGCCGCTCGCAGCTGTCCTCCTGCTACCTGACCACCATCAGCGACGACCTGGAAGGCATCTACGACGGCATCAAGGAAAACGCGCTGCTGTCGAAATTCGCCGGCGGCCTGGGCAACGACTGGACCCCGGTCCGCGCGATGGGTTCGCGCATCAAGGGCACCAACGGCAAGTCCCAGGGTGTGGTCCCGTTCCTGAAAGTGGCGAACGACACCGCCGTGGCCGTGAACCAGGGCGGCAAGCGCAAGGGCGCGGTCTGCGGCTACCTGGAAACCTGGCACCTGGACATCGAGGAATTCCTCGACCTGCGCAAGAACACCGGCGACGACCGCCGCCGCACCCACGACATGAACACCGCGAACTGGATTCCGGACCTGTTCATGAAGCGCGTGATGGAAAAGGGTTCGTGGAGCCTGTTCTCGCCGTCGGAAGTGCCGGACCTGCACGACAAGGTCGGCCGTGCTTTCGAAGAAGCCTACCTGGGCTATGAAGCCCGCGCCGCGCGCGGCGAAATGACCGTGTACAAGAAAGTCGAAGCGCTCGACCTGTGGCGCAAGATGCTGTCGATGCTGTTCGAGACCGGCCACCCGTGGATCACCTTCAAGGATCCGTGCAACATCCGCTCGCCGCAGCAGCACGTGGGCGTGGTGCACTCGTCGAACCTGTGCACCGAGATCACGCTGAACACCAACGCCGACGAGATCGCCGTCTGCAACCTGGGTTCGGTCAACCTGCCGGCCCACATGAAAGGCGACGGCCTGGACGCGGTCAAGCTGCAGAAGACCATCCGCACCGCGATGCGCATGCTGGACAACGTGATCGACATCAACTACTACGCTGTCGACAAGGCCCGCAACTCGAACCTGCGCCACCGTCCGGTCGGCATGGGCATCATGGGCTTCCAGGACTGCCTGCACATGATGCGCGTGCCGTTCGCCTCGGACAAGGCCGTGGAATTCGCCGACCGTTCGATGGAAGCGGTCTGCTACTACGCCTACCTGGCGTCGACCGAGCTGGCCGAGGAACGCGGCCGTTACGAGTCGTACGAAGGTTCGCTGTGGAGTCGTGGCATCCTGCCGCAGGATTCGATCAAGCTGCTGGCGGAAGAGCGCGGCGGCTACCTCGAGCAGGACACGGCCGAGACCATGGACTGGAGCCTGATCCGCAGCCGCGTGAAGCAGTTCGGCATGCGTAACTCGAACTGCGTGGCGATCGCCCCGACCGCGACCATTTCGAACATCATCGGCGTGTCGGCCTGCATCGAACCGACCTTCCAGAACCTGTACGTGAAGTCGAACCTGTCGGGCGAGTTTACCGAGATCAACGCCTACCTGGTGCGCGACC
>CAJYQM010000040.1 GCA_913777025.1 uncultured Massilia sp.
AGGCGGACAGCTTGATCTGGTCGAACACGCGTATTCCTCCGGCTCATGCCGGCCGTGCAGACCGGCTTACGGTTGCAATCGTTGCCGCGTCCAACTGCCATCTTCCTGCCGCGTGTAGACAATGCGGTCATGGAAGCGTGAACGCCGCCCCTGCCAGAACTCGATCCGTTCCGGCACCAGGCGAAAACCGCCCCAGTTCGATGGCCGGGACGGCGATTCGCCGTATTGACGCGCGACGTCCTCGTAATTGTGCTCGAGAGTAGCGCGATTGGCGATGGGCGCACTTTGTCGGGACGCGATCGCCGACAGCCGGCTTTTCAGGGGCCGGCTGTTGAAATACCTGTCGCTTTCCTCGGCAGTCGTGCGCTCGACAGTACCTTCGATCCGCACTTGCCGTTCAAGTTCACTCCAAAAGAATAGCAGAGCTGCAAAAGGTTTGCTGGCCAGCTGCTTGCCTTTCTGGCTATCGTAATTCGTGTACCAGGTGAAGCCGCGTCCGTCGAACTGCTTGACCAGCACGATGCGCGAGGTCGGCCGTCCATCCTCGCCGACGGTCGCCACGCTCATCGCGTTCGGCTCGTTCACCTCGGCCTTCAGGGCTTCCTCGAACCAGCGCGTGAACTGCGCGACCGGGTCGTCCGCGACCTCGCTTTCGTCGAGCCTGGCCTGGCCGTAATCCTTGCGCAGGTCGGCCACGCGGTCGCCGATCGAGGCGGTCGCCGGTTCGCATGCCGTCGCCGTCGCGCCATTGTCACCCGCTTCGATGCCGCGCCGGCGCCGCATTGCCAGGCCCAACTGTCGCATCTGCTCCGGGCTGAACAGGCGCACGGCCATCGGCGCCATCGTGTTCTCTTCGCGCTCCATGTGATTCAGGTAGCGCTGGGTGAAGCGCTCCACGGTGCTGCCCGATAACTGGGTGGCGCCGCCACCGGCGATCAGGCTCAGCTGTTCGTGCAGGTCCTGCCACATCGCGTCCATGTCCTTGTGGTCCTGCAGGATCACCGGCGCTAAGGCCTGCAGCGTGGCCGCGTCCTCGCCCTGGGCGACGGCATGCAGCATCGGGATCAGGTCCTGCTCCTCGTCGTCGTGGTGCAACTGGGCCGCCTTGTCGAAGTACTTCAGCACCGCCTGCGCCGCCTGGCGCGCCTGCTCGTCGGCGCCGTGTTGCGGCAGGTGGGCGAGCAGTTTTTCCAGGGTCGCAAGCTGCTTGCGGATGCGACCATGGCAATGTTTCAGGACGGCGACCGGCTGGTCGAAATCGGGAGCGGTATCGGGAAGAGGCGAGTTCATGGTGACTGTTGCGAGCAGGTAAGTGGACGCGAAAAATTTGATTGACTGAAAGTTATTTTAGAGCAAGGAAGGCGGTCGTGTCCGGTAAAATGCGGGGATCATGACGACACTTCCCACTTCCTTCCTTCCGCCGGCCATCGATGACGAGGTCGACTTCGGCCGCCGCTTCGGCGGCATCGCGCGACTCTACGGCGAGCGTGCACTGGAACGCTTCCGTGCGGCGCACGTTTGCGTGATCGGCGTCGGCGGCGTCGGCTCCTGGATCGTCGAGGCGCTGGCGCGCAGCGCGGTCGGCCGCCTGACCCTGATCGACCTGGACAACGTGGCCGAATCCAACATCAACCGCCAGATCCAGGCGCTGTCGACGACGGTCGGCATGCCGAAGATCGAGGCGCTGAAGCAGCGCATCGCGCTGATCAACCCGTACTGCGAAGTCGAACTGGTCGAGGATTTCATCGATCCGGACAACCTCGAGCAGATGATCGGCACTAATCAGCTTGGTACTGCGCGCTTCGACTATGTGGTCGACGCCATCGACAGCGTCAAGGCCAAGGCCGCGCTGATCGCGTATTGCAGCGAGCGCCGCATCCCGCTGGTCGTGATCGGCGGCGCCGGCGGCCAGCTCGATCCGACCAAGATCGAAGTGCGCGACCTGGCCCGCACCGAGCAGGAACCGCTGCTCAAGAAGGTACGCAAGGTCCTGCGCGCGCGCTACGGTTTCGCCAAGGGTGAAAAGAACAAGTACCACATCGACGCCGTGTTCTCGATGGAACCGCTGCGCTACCCGGAGTCCGGCGACGCCTGCGCCATCGACCCGAACAGCATCACCGGCCTGAACTGCGCCGGCTTCGGCTCGAGCATGGTCGTGACCGCCACCTTCGGCATGGTCGCGGCCGGGCACCTGCTGCGCAAGCTGGCCGACGAGGCGAATGCCGTGGCGCCTGCGGTGTCGCTTGCTGCCCCGGCACCGGCGGAAAACGAGGCTGGGCAACCGGAAGAGGCCTTGTTATCATAGGATCAGTTGGGAACCTCTAAAAACCTGCCGCGCGTTGCAGGTTCGGCCTGCGATGCTCGCTACGGTTTTTAGAGGCTCCCATTGTTTAATGATTCGTGAAAGAGGCTCCATGATCCGTCGTATCGCCTTCCTGGGCCTGCTGCTGGCGGCCAGCGCCGCCGGCGCCCAGGATTCGACCCCATCCGCCGCCAGCCAGGCGTCGACCCCGTCCGCCACCGGCCAGGCCGCCGCTGCCAACCCCGGCAGCACCGAGCAGAGCGCCGACGCGCAGGCGTCACAGGAACCCAAAATCCAGATCATCGACGTCAAGGTCGGCACCGGCAAGGAAGCCACGGTCGGCTCGACCGTCGTGGTCAACTACACTGGCTGGTTCTTCAAGCCGCTGGCCACCCGCCAGCGCGGCCGCAAGTTCGACTCCTCGCTGGACGCCGGCCGCACGCCGCTCGACTTCCGCCTCGGCGCGCGCCAGGTCATCAAGGGCTGGGACGACGGCGTCGCCGGCATGAAGGTGGGCGGCAAGCGCACCCTGATCATCCCGAGCCAGCTGGCCTACGGCGCACGCGGCGCCCCGGGCGGCTCGATCCCGCCGAATACCGACCTGATCTTCGACGTGGAACTGCTGGACGTTAAGTAAGTCTAACTAACTGACAAGGGGTCCTCGAAAACCGTAGCGAGCGGCGGCAATGTTGGCTGAGAAGCGCAGCTGTACGAGAGTACAGCGAGCATCGCAAGCCGACAGTGCAACGCGCAGTAGGTTTGCGAGGGCCCCGGCGGGGAGAGTACGTATATGCGCATTGCAAATGACGTCACTGAACTGATCGGCAACACCCCGCTGGTAAGGATCCGGCGCCTGTCCCAGGGGGCGGGTGCCGAGATCGTCGCCAAGCTCGAGTTCTACAATCCGGCCCACAGCGTGAAGGACCGGATCGGCTGGGCGATGATCGACGCCGCCGAGCAGGCCGGCAAGATCGGACCCGACACCATCATCGTCGAGCCCACCAGCGGCAACACCGGCATCGCGCTGGCCATGGTGTGTGCGGCGCGCGGCTACCGCTGCCGCCTCGTCATGCCGGAAACCATGAGCAACGAGCGGCGCATGCTGCTGCGCGCCTATGGTGCCGAACTGGTGCTCACGCCCGGCCCGGAAGGCATGCTGGGCGCGATCCGCCGTGCCGAGGAAATCGTCGCGAGCGATCCGAACTGCTTCATGCCCCAGCAGTTCAACAACCCCGCCAACCCCGAGGTGCACCGCCGCACCACCGCCGAGGAAATCTGGCGCGACACCGATGGCAAGGTGGACATCCTGGTGGCCGGCGTCGGCACCGGCGGCACCATCACCGGCGTGGCCGAAGTGATCAAGGCGAGGAAGCCCGGGTTCCAGGCCATCGCGGTCGAGCCGGAAGCCTCGCCGATGCTGTCCAGGGGCACCAAGGGGCCGCACCCGATCCAGGGCATCGGCGCCGGCTTCGTGCCGGCCGTGCTGAATACCCATGCCTACGATGAAGTCATCACCGTCAGCAACGACGCCGCCTTCGAGACGGCCCGCGCGGCCGCGCGCGAGGAGGGGTTGCTGGTCGGCATCTCGTCCGGCGCCGCGCTGTGGGCGGCGATGCAGGTGGCGAAGCGCCCGGAGAATGCGGGCAAACTGATCGTCACCATCATTCCGTCCTTCGGCGAGCGTTACCTGAGCACCGCCTTGTTCGCCAACCTGGCCGGCTGATCAGTGCGCGTGCCCTGCATGGGCATGATCGTGGTCATGGTCGTGCCCATGCTCGTCATGCGCTTCGTGCAGCATGCACCCACTGTGCCGGGTCGTTCCCTGCTCGACCTGCAGCGTGCAATGGTGGATCGAAAAATCCTCGCGCAAATGCTCGACGATGTGGTCGATGGCCGCATCGCCGGGATAGCCGCCCGGCATCACGAGGTGGGCGGTCAGCGCGGTCTCGGTGGTGCTCATCGGCCAGATGTGGACGTCGTGCACCTCGGTCACGCCCGGCTGTGACGCCAGGTAGGCGTTGACCTTGCCCAGGTCCACATTGGCCGGCACGCCCGCCAGCGCCATCAGCACCGATTCCTTCAGCAGCGACCAGGTGCCGGCGACGATGATCACCACGATCACCAGGCTGACCGCCGGGTCGAGCCAGGTCCAGCCGGTATACATCACCACCAGGCCGGCGATCACCACGCCCAGCGACAAGCCGGCGTCGGCCGCCATGTGCAGGTAGGCGCCGCGCACGTTGATGTCGTCCTTGCTGCCGGCCATGAACAACCAGGCCGAGAAGCCGTTGATGAGCACGCCGATGGCGGCCACGATCGACACCGTGGTGCCGGCCACGGGCTCGGGATGGGCGAAGCGCAGGATGGCTTCCCAGGCGATGGCGCCGCAGGCCACCATCAGCAGCAGGGCGTTGAGCAGGGCGGCCAGGATCGAGCTGCCGCGCAGGCCGTAGGTGAAGCGCCGCGTCGGCGACTTCTTGGCCAGCAGCGCCGCGCCCCAGGCCAGCATCAGGCCCAGCACGTCGGACAGGTTGTGGCCGGCATCGGCCATCAGCGCGGTCGAGTTGGCGATGAAGCCATAAACGAATTCGATGACGACGAAGGCCGTGTTCAGGCCGATCGCGAGCACGAAGGCGCGGCCGGCGTCGGCCGGCGCGGCATGGGAATGGTGATGACCGAAGCCGTGGCCGTGGTCGTGATTGTGGTGTTGGCTCATGCGTCGGGTCCTGTCGGTTCTGCGATGTGTTCGAACATGTTGGCGAGCAAGCTGCTGATGTGGGCGTCGGCGGCCGCATAGAACACCTGCTTGCCCTGGCGCTCCGCTTTCACGATGCGCGCCGCGCGCAGCAGGCGCAGGTGGTGGCTGACCAGCGAACTGGACAGGTTCAGGGTGGCGGCGATGTCGCCCACCGCGGTCGGCTGCGCCAGGCAGGCGAGCACGATGCGCAGGCGCGTCGGGTCGCCCAGCAGGTGAAACAGGTCGGCGAGTTCGTCGACCGCGTTGTCGGTGTCGTGTGGAATGCTCATGCTTAACATATGAAGAGGTGTTCACATGTTAATCGCATGTGGGCCGGGGGCGCAAGCGGTATCGCGTTACGGCAACTGCCCATCCGCATCCCGCAACGCCGGCTGCCCCAGTTTCAGCCCCTGCAACTGCGGCACGATCTTCGCCCGGTCACCCACCGCGATCACCTTCATCCGTTCCGGCTGCAGGTATTTGTTGGCCGCCGCCTGTACCTGCGCCGCGCTCACGCTTCGGAACCGGTCCGGCAGGCTGTGCCAGTAGTCCAGCGGCAGGTCGAACACGAAGGTCTCGGCCAGGCTGGCGCCGACGCCGCTGTTGGTCTCGAACTGGCCCGGCAGCGAATACACCTGCGAATCGCGCGCGCCGGCCAGTTCAGGCGCGGGCAGGGCGCGTTCGCGCATGGCGCGCACTTCCCTGAAGATCTCGGAAACGGAGGCGCCGGTGACGTCGGTGCGCACGCTGCCGGCGATCGTGAACGGGCCCGGCGTGCGGTCGTAGCGGAAGCTGGAAAACACGCCGTAGCTGTAACCCTTTTCTTCGCGCAGGTTGAGGTTGATGCGGCTGGAAAACAGGCCGCCCAGTGCCGCGTTCATGACCTGCATGGCCGGGTAGTCGGGCGTCTTGCGGCTTGCCGCCAGCTGGGTCACGCGCAGCGCGGTCTGCGGCGCGCCGGGCTTGTCGACGATCACCAGGCGCGCTTTGCTCGCGGCCGGATCGCCCGGGACCGCCGGCGCGGCCTGGGCGCGCGGCCAGCTGCCGAAGCGCGCTTCCGCCAGGCTGCGCAATTCGTCGCGCGTGATGCTGCCGGCGACGATCAGGGCCGCGTTGGACGGCACGTAATGGCGGCGCCAGAAACGGGCGAGGTCCTCGCGCGTGGTGGCGCGGATCGCTTGTTCGGTGCCGAGCTGGCCGTAGCCATAGGGGTGGTCCGGGCCGTACAGGGCGCCGGCCGCGGCCACCGCCGCCACGAGTGCCGGCTCGTCGCGCTGCCGGGCCAGTTCGCCCACGCGCGCGGCGCGCTGCCGTTCCACTTCGGCGGTCGGGAAGGCCGGGTGCTGGACCACGTCGGCCAGCACGTCCAGCGCTTGCGGAAAGGTCGAGCTCAGCGACAGCAGCGAGACCGTCGACGCGTCCGCCGTGCTGTCGCTGCCCAGGAAGGCGCCGAGCTGCGCGATCTCGTCGGCGATGCGCGGCGCGCTGCGCGTGGCCGTGCCTTCCTGCAGCAGTTGCGCGGTGAAGCCGGCAAGGCCGGGATGGTCGTCCGGATTGGCGTCCGAGCCGCTTTTCACCACCAGCTCGGCCGCCACCAGCGGCAGCGCCGGGTTGTAGTGATGGATGACCGTCAGACCGTTCGGCAGCTTGAACGAGGTCCCTTGCGGCAGCGTGAACTTCGGCGCCGGGCCGGGTTTCGGCGGCGTGCGGCGCCAGGTTTCGTCGGGGTTGATGCCGGCCACTGCGGCAGCATCCGGCTTGGGCTTCGGCGGCGCCGGCGCCGGCACGTCCGGTCCAAGCTCGGGCGTACCCGGCACGCCTGCCACCACCACGCGCGCATCCGGCTGCAGATACGCCTGGGCCGCGCGGCGCACGTCGGCGGCGCTGACGCGGCGCAGGCGCTCGAGGTCGCGCGCCAGGTAGCCCGGGTCGCCGGTGTACTGGTTGTACTGGTTCATCTGGTTGGCCAGGCCGGCGCCGCCCAGCTTCTCGATCGATGTCAGCATCGCCGTCTCGATGGTGTTGCGGGCGCGTTCGACTTCCGCGTCCGATGGGCCGGTGTCGCGCAGGGCTTTGAGTTCGGCGTCGATGGCGGCTTCCAGCTCGGCCGGCGCGTGGCCGGGGCGGGCGGTGGCGTCGATCACGAAGGTCGAGGTGAGCGCATACGAATTCTGCGCGGCCGCCACTTCCTGCGCGATCTGGCGCCGGTAGACCAGGTTTTTATACAGGCGCCCGGATTTGCCGCCGGCCAGGATCTGGCTTGTCACCGCCAGCTCGGCGTCGCCCGGCTTGTAGGCCGGGGGCGTGAGCCAGGCCATGTAGACGCGCGGCAGTTCGACGCGGTCCCGCACCGTGATCCGTTGCTCGCGGGTGATCGGCGGGGTCGCCACGCCCGGGCGCGCGACCGGCGCGCTGCGCTTGAAACTGCCGAAGTACCTGGCCACCAGCGCCCGCGTTTTCGCCTTGTCGATGTCGCCGGCGATCACGATGCTGGCGTTGTTCGGGCCGTAGTAGCGGGTGAAGAAGTCGCGCACATCGGCCAGCTTCGCATTCTGGATGTCGGCGTGGGAGCCGATCACCGACGCGTAATAGGGGTGGTTCTTCGGGAACAACGCATGGTTCAGCGCTTCCTCGACGATGCCGTAGGGCCGGTTCTCGACGCTCTGGCGGCGCTCGTTGCGCACCACGTCCTGCTGGTTCGACAGCGCGGCCTGGTCCAGCACGTCCAGCAGGTAGCCCATGCGGTCGGCATGCACCCACAGCGCCAGTTCGAGCTGGTTCGAGGGCACGGTGTCGTAGTAGCTGGTGCGGTCGTAATCCGTGCTGCCGTTGCTGTCGGTGGCGCCCGCGCCTTCGAGCAGGCGGTCGGCCAGGCCGCGCGGCACATGCCGGGTGGCGGCGAACATCATGTGCTCGAACAGGTGGGCGAAGCCGGTCAGGCCGGGCGCTTCGTTGGCCGGGCCGACGTGGTACCAGATGTTGACGGCGACGATGGGCAGGCGGTGGTCCTCGACCAGGATCACTTCCAGGCCATTGGGCAGCGTGGCCTTCTCGAAAGCGATGCTGGGCAGGGTGGCGTTCGATGCCTGTGCCTGGGCGAAGGCCGGCGCGCCGGCCAGGGCCAGCAGCAGTGGGAACACGTGCGGCAGTTTCATGGGGAACTCCAGGAAGTGGCCTGGCCGGCCTCAGTGGCAGGTGTCGCTGCCGCGGTCCGGCGGCGCCGTCCCCAGCGTGGTCACCTTGTTCGTTTCGACGAACTCCCAGTCATAGCCGCCTTCGCGCAGGCGCAGGCGCAGCACGCCGGTGCGGCTGGCGTCGCGCACTTCGCTGTTCGCGACGGTCAGCAGGAAGGGCGTCGGGTAGGCGCCGCCGGTGCCGACCACGAACTGGCGCATGCCGCGCGCGCGGTCGAGGCGGCCGCGCGCATCCTGCGGCGCAAAGCGTTCGTAATCGTGGTCGTGTCCGGCCAGCACCAGTTCGGCGCCGGCCTGTTGCAGCAGTTCCCAGGCGTCGCGCATCGTCGGCACGTTGCCGTGGCCGCCGGAGCTGTACAGCGGATGGTGCCAGAACGCGAGCGTGCAGTGCGCCGGATGGCTGGCCAGGTCGGCGCGCAGCCAGTCCAGCTGGGCCGCGTGTTCGGCGGGGTGGTTGACCGGATCGAGGTTGCTGTCGAGCGACACCACGTGCCAGCCCTTGATGTCGAGGCTGTAGTAGCCGCGGCCGGCGCGTTCGCCGAAATAGGCGAAGTAGGGCGCCGCCTTCGGCGTGTAGTACTCGTGGTTGCCGGGCGCCGGCCAGGTGCGGTCCTTGAAGCGGCCCCAGGTCGGGTTGTAGCAGTCGCGGAATTCGGCGGCCGTGCCGATCGGATAGGTATGGTCGCCCAGCGTCAGCACGACGGCCGCCGGGTCGGCGGCCAGGCCGGCGACCACGGTGTCCGCGGTGTCCGCCGCGGCCGAGTATTTCGGGTCGGGGTAGGCGCAGCGCGCGATGTCGCCGACCGCATACACGGTCGCGGCCGGCGCGGACGGGGCCTGGGCGGCGGCAAGGCCCGGCAACAGCGCGGCGGCGAGCAGGGCCGGCAGTGCCCTCACTCCAGGAAACGCAGCAGGCCGGCCAGCGCGTGCGCCACCGTCTGTTCGCGCACGGCGTGGCGGTCGCCGGCGAAGACCAGGCGTTCGGTATAGGTGGAGTCGCCCCTGGACCAGCCGAAGCAGACCGTGCCGACGGGCTTGCCCGGCACCGCGCCGCTGGGGCCGGCGATGCCGGTGGTCGAGACCGCGACGTGGGCATTGCTGTTGGCGACCGCGCCTTCTGCCATGGCGCCTGCCACTTCCTCGCTGACGGAGCCGACCTGGGCGATCAGCGCCGCCGGCACGTCCAGCATCTCGGTCTTGGAGGCATTCGAATAGGTCACGAAACCGCATTCGAACCAGGCGGTCGAGCCGGGGATCTCGGTGACGGCCTGCGACACGCCGCCGCCGGTGCAGGATTCGGCGGTCGCCAGCAGCAGGCCCTTCGCTTCGAGCATGCGGCCCACGCGGGTGGCCAGGTCAAGAATATCGTTCGTCACGTGTCTCCTCCCTCTCGTCGTTAACGTGATGCGGCCCGCATGGACGGCGCCGGTTACGCTTCATTCTAGCGCGCCTCGCCTGCGCACGGCGCTAGAATCTTAACCAAAAGCCACGCCATTTATAGGGGCGTAGTTACCTGTGTAAACATTCGCCTCGTGCCGTGCGACATTATTCCAAGCCGTGCTGCTATCCTGCATGCCTGCCCGGCAGCCCGGACAGCCATCCACCGACCCTCGCAGGACCTGACATGCCGCTCGAACGCTTCGCCGCGCGACGGGGGGCGCCGGCGCCATGATCCGGCGCCGCTCGATCCGCGAAAAACTGGTCACGATCGTGATGTCGACCACGCTCGCGGCCCTCGGGGTGTCGCTCGGCACCGTGGTCGCCTACGACCTGCGCAGCTACCAGCGCTCGCTGCGCAACGACCTCGCCACCCAGGCCGAACTGGTCGGCCACATGACCTCGGCCGCGCTCGCCTTCGACGACCCGCGCCTGGCGGGCGAGAACCTGGCGCTGCTGCGTACCCGGCCCACGCTGCGCGCCGCCGCCCTGTACGACGAGCATGGCAAGCTGTTCGCGTCCTACCTGGCGCCGGGCGAGAGCGGTCCCTTCCCGGCCCGCCCCATCAAGCCCGGCCTCGGCAAGCCCGGCGACGACCTGGTGCTGTTCAAGCCGATCGAGGAAAACGGCGAGGTGCTGGGCACGGTCTATCTGCGCTCGGAAAACCTGCTGGTCGAGCGCATGCGCGATTACCTGCTGATCGCATCCGGCGTGACCCTGCTGGCGCTGTTGACGGCCTGGCTGCTGGTGCGCCGCCTCGGTCACACGATCACGACGCCGATCGCCGCCATCACCGACATCGCGCGCGAAGTGGTGGCGCTGCGCGACTATTCGCGCCGCGCGCCGCGCATCAGCGAGGATGAAGCCGCAGACCTGGTCGACTCCTTCAACGCCATGCTGGCCGAGATCGAATTGCGCACGCGCGCGCTGGAAAGCTCGAACCGCGAGATCGCGCGCGAAGCCCAGGAGCGGGCCCGCGCGCGCCAGGAAGTGATGCGCTTGAACGAGGAGCTCGAACAGCGCGTGCACGAGCGCACCATGCAGCTGGAATTGGCCAATTCCGAACTCGAGCTGGCGATCGAGGAGGCGCGCGCGGCCAACCAGGCCAAGTCGGCCTTCCTGTCGTCGATGAGCCACGAACTGCGCACGCCGCTCAACGCGATCCTCGGCTTCGCCCAGATCCTGGCCTCGAACAGCATGCCGACCACCCCCGAGCAGAAGCTGGAGTTCTCGAACCACATCCTGAAGTCGGGGCGCCACCTGCTCACGCTCATCAACGAGATCCTCGACCTGGCCAAGGTGGAGGCGGGCGCGCTGACCCTCTCGATGGAACCGGTCGGCCTGGACGAGGTGCTGGCCGAGTGCCGCACCATGGTCGCGCCGCTGGCGGCCGCGCGCGGCATCCGCGTGCTGTTCCCGGGCGGCGAGGACGGCGCCCCCGGCGGCTGCGCCGGCGCCGTGGTCCAGGCCGACCGCACCCGGCTCAAGCAGGTCCTGTTGAACCTGCTTTCGAACGCGGTGAAGTACAATCGCGAAGGCGGCGCCGTGGTGGTCGACTGCGCCGGCGCCGGGCCGCAACGCCTGCGCCTGTCGGTGCGCGACACCGGCATGGGCCTGGAGTCGAGCCAGGTGGCCGCGCTGTTCCAGCCGTTCAACCGGCTGGGCCAGGAAGGCGGCACCCAGGAGGGCACCGGCATCGGCCTGGTGGTCACGCGGCGCCTGGTGGAACTGATGAAGGGCGAGATCGGCGTGACCAGCAGCCCGGGCGTGGGCAGCGTGTTCTGGATCGAGCTGTCGACCGCGGCGCCGGAAGCGGCGCCGGCCGAGGCGCAGGCCCGGCCGGTACCGGCCGGGGAGCCCTTGCCGGCGTCCGACGGACCGCATCTGCTGTTATATATTGAAGACAACCCGGCCAACCTGAAACTGGTGCAGGAAATCGTGCGCTTCCGCGCCGACCTGCGCCTGCTGTCGGCGCCGGACGGCCATTTCGGCCTGTCGCTGGCGCGCAGCCAGCATCCGGAGGTCGTGCTGATGGACCTGAACCTGCCCGGCATGAGCGGCTTCGAGGTGCTGGCGCAATTGCGCCGCGAACCCGAGCTGGCGCGCATCCCGGTGATCGCGTTGACCGCCAACGCCATGCCGCACGACATCGAACGCGGCCTGGCGGCCGGGTTCGACCGCTACCTGACGAAACCGATCGATATCGACAAATTCAATGAGGCGATCGACGGCGTGCTGGCACAGCGCGCCGCGCAAGAAAGGACAACCCCTCAATGATTTCGCAATCCGACATCCGCCGCGCGCGCATCCTGGTCGTGGACGACGAGCCGGTCAACGTGCAGCTGCTCGAATTCCTGCTCAAGACCACCGGGTACGAAGCCGTGGCCAGCACCACCGACCCGCGCCAGGTGGCCGCGCTGCACTTGCAGCACCAGTACGACCTGATCATCCTCGACCTGCAGATGCCCCACATGGACGGCTTCCAGGTGATGGAGGCCCTGAAGCCGATGGAGCGCGAGTCCTGGCTGCCGGTCCTGGTCGTGACGGCCGAGCCGGACAAGAAACTGGCCGCGCTCGAAGCCGGCGCGCGCGACTTCATCGGCAAGCCCTTCGACACGGTCGAGGTGCTGACCCGCATCCGCAACCTGCTCGAAGTGCGCCTGCTGCACCGCGAATCGCGCGAGCACGGCGCGCGCATGGAACGCAAGGTGCGCGAGCGCACGGCCGAGCTGCAGCGCTTCCGCGGCGCGATGGACGCGACCTCGGACGCCATCTTCCTGGTCAACGCGCACAACATGTCGATGCTCGACGTCAGCGACGGCGCCTGCCGCATGCTCGGCTTTTCGCGCGAGGCGCTGCTGCGCATCGACCCGGTGGCGCTGGGCCTGGCCGAACTGGCCCAGCTGGAACGGTATGCCGACGCGTCGTCCGCGCCGCGCGAGCACGACATCGTCGAGACCGAGCTGCTGCGCTCGGACGGGCAGGGGGCGGTGCCGGTCGAGATCAGCTGGCAGCTGCAGCAGCTGGAAGGCATGCGCATGCTGATCGCGGTGGCGCGCGACATCAGCGAACGCATCCACGCGGCCCAGCGCCTGAAGCACATGTCGAACTACGACAGCCTGACCGGCCTGCCGAACCGCACGCTGTTCTTCCACACCCTGCGCGACGCCATCGAGCTGGCCCAGGACAAGCGCTGGCGCATCGCGGTGCTGTTCATCACGCTGGACCGCTTCAAGATCGTCAACGATTCGCTCGGCCCCTCGCTCGGCGACGAATTGCTGCGCCAGTTCAGCACGCGCCTGGTGCGCTGCGTGCGCCTGCGCGATACCGTCGGCCGCCTGGGCGGCGACGAGTTCGCGCTGATCATCACCATGACGCGCGAGCAGCAGGGCGAGGAAGCGGTGGCGGTGGCCAACGAGGTGCGCGAGGCGCTGCGCACGCCCTTCGACCTGCAGGGCAAGCAAGCCTTGCTGACGGCCAGCATCGGCATCGCCATGTATCCGGACGACGCGGTCGACCCGGGCACGCTGGTGAAATACGCCGACGTCGCCATGGTGCGCGCCAAGGAAGCGGGCCGCGACGGCTACCGCTTCTTCACCTCGGGCATGAACGTGCAGGTGCTGGCGCGCCTGGACCTCGAGCTGGCCCTGCGCGGCGCCCTCGACGGCAACCAGTTCGAGCTGCATTACCAGCCCAAGCTCGACCTGAACACCGGCCGCGTCAGCGGGGTCGAAGCGCTGCTGCGCTGGCGCCGGCCCGGCTTCGGCCTGGTCTACCCGGCCGAATTCGTGCCCGTCATGGAAGACACCGGCATGGTGGTGCGCGTGGGCGCCTGGATCATCGACGAAGCCTGCCGCCAGATCGCGGCCTGGAACGTGCAGGGCGTGCGCGACGTGCGGGTGGCCGTCAACGTTTCGAGCCGCCAGTTCGTCGAAGGCGACCTCGAAGGCGATATCCGCAACGCGCTGGAGCGGCACGAGGTCGACCCCGGCCTGCTGGAGCTGGAGCTGACCGAGAGCGCGCTGATGAGCAATGCCGAGCGCACCATCCAGGTACTGGAAAGCCTCAAGGCGCTCGGCATCCGCATCGCGATCGACGATTTCGGTACCGGCTATTCGAGCCTGGCCTACCTGAAGCGTTTCCCGATCGACAAGCTGAAGATCGACATCGCCTTCGTGCGCGACATCACGACCAACCCGGACGACGCGGCGATCGCGCTGGCGATCATCAGCATGGCGCACAGCCTGCACATGCAGGTGATCGCGGAAGGCGTGGAATCGCGCGCCCAGATGGCGCTGCTGCGCCGCCACCGCTGCGACGAGATCCAGGGCTTCCATTTCTCGCGCGCGCTGCCGGCCGCGGACCTGGGCAAGCTGGTGCTCGAGAACCGCGCCCAGCCGAGCCGCCCGGCGCTGGACGAGCGCAACATGCAGACCCTGCTGGTGGTGGACGACGACGTCAACGTGCTGGCCGCGCTGCACCGCCTGTTCCGGCGCGATAACTACCGCGTGCTGACGGCGGCCTCGACGGCCGAGGGTTTCGAGCTGCTGGCGCTGTACCCGGTGCAGGTGATCCTGTGCGACCAGCGCATGCCGGTCATGAACGGCACCGAATTCCTGAGCAAGGTGAAGGAGATGTACCCGGACACGATCCGCATCATCCTGTCCGGCTACACGGGCGTGGAGACGGTGCTCGATTCGATCAACCGCGGCGCGATCTACCGCTTTTACACCAAGCCGTGGAACGACGACGAACTGCGCGACAACGTGCGCATGGCCTTCCGCCAGTACTGGCTCACGCACGGGCCGTACGACGATCGCAAGACGCCGCGCGACGAGGCCGTGGCCTGACCCTTATCCGAAATGGTCCCAGCCGGTAGGGTGGGCACCCTGTGCCCACCGTGCATCACGTTGTCGAGAAATGATCCCAACCATGCAGCTGCAGCGCCAGCGGTGCGCCATCTCGATCCACCAACCGTAATCCGGCCTCCGCCTCGATCCGCCCGACCCGCGTCACCGCCGTGCCGCTCCGTTCTCCTGCCGCCAGGATCGCATCGCGGTGGGCGGCCGGCGCCGTGAAGCACAGTTCGTAATCGTCCCCGCCGGCCGCCGCGAAGCGCCGCCGCAGGTCGGGGGCTTGCCGCGCCAGGACCGGCCCGGCCGGCAAGGCGTCCACGTCCAGCGTGGCACCCACGCGGGATGCCGCCAGGATGTGCCCGAGGTCGCCCACCAGGCCGTCCGAGATGTCGAGCGCCGCATGCGCCAGCCGGCCCTCGGCCAGCAGGCGCCCCAGCGCCACGCGCGGCGTCGGCGCATGCAGGCGCTGCGCGGCCAGGGCATGCGCGTCGGGATCCAGTTCGACCTCGTCCAGGCAGGCCGCCAATGCCAGCCGGGCGTCACCCAGCGTGCCCGAAATCCAGATGTCGTCGCCCGCGCGCGCCGCGTCGCGCCGCAGCGCCTGGCCCGGCGCCAGCTCGCCGAAGATCGTGATGCAGATGTTCAGGGGGCCCTTGGTCGTGTCGCCGCCCACCAGTTCGCAGCCGTGGCGGTCCGCCAGCGCGAACAGCCCGCGCGAAAAGCCGTCGAGCCAGTCCCGGTCGGCCTTCGGCAAGGCCAGCGCCAGCGTGAAACCGAGCGGCGCCGCGCCCATCGCCGCCAGGTCGGACAGGTTCACCGCCAGCGACTTGTGGCCGAGCCGGAACGGGTCGGCGCCGGCGAAGAAGTGGCGGTCTTCGACCAGCATGTCGGACGAGACGGCCAGCAGTTTGCCGGGCGAAGGCGCGAGCAGGGCGCAATCGTCGCCGATGCCGAGCACGGTCTGCGGCCCGGCCGGGCGGGCGCGCTGGAAGTATTGCTTGATGAGGTCGAATTCGGAGAGCATGCGCGTCATTTTAATGCGCGCCGCCACGCGCCGGGTCCGACGCCATGGTGGCGCTTGAAGACGCGGTTGAACGCCGCTTCCGACTGGTAGCCCACGGCCAGCGCGATGTCGCCCACCGGGCGCGCATCCCGCGCCAGCGCGACTTCGGCGTGCGCCAGGCGCAACCGGGTGAGGGCGTCGAGCGGCGCCATGCCGCCCAGCTGCGTGAAGCGGCGCGCGAAGGTGGCGCGCGACATATGGCAGGCCGCCGCCAGGTCCTCGACGCGCCACGGCCGCGCCAGCGACGCCAGCATGTGATGCAGCGCCGGGCCGAGGCGGCGGTCCGCCAGCACGGCGAACAGGCCGGGCGTGGTCGCGCTCTGCGCCAGCCAGGCGCGCATGATCAGCGCGAACAGCGCGCCCGACAGCTGGGCCACTACCACGCCGGCGCCGGGGCGCGGCGCCTGGCCCGGGTCGGCGGTCTCGTGCTGCAGCAGCGTGACCAGCGCGTGCAGCCCGGGAAAGCCGCCGCTGCGCACCACCATCATCGGCGGCAAGGCTTGCATCAAGGCGCGCCGGGCGCCGTCGTCGAACACGAAGCGGCCGCACAGGATGGCCGTACCCGGACCGTCGCCGCCATTGCCCTTGCGCCGCAAGGGGCCGGCCGCCGGCAGGTCGGCCACCGCCTGCGCCTGCGCGGCATCCCCGGCCAGCAGCCGGTGCGCGCCGCCGCCCGGGAACACGGCGATGTCGCCGGCCCGCAGCAGGACGCCGTCCTGTCCGGGCGCCTCCAGCCGCGCCGCGCCGTCGACGACCAGGTGAAAGGGTGCGCTGCCGGGTTCGGAAGGCGGTTCGTCCAGCACCCAGGGCGCCGCCAGCTCGCAGCGGATGTCGAGCGAGGTACGGATCGTGTAGAGCGAGAGCAGGCGGCTGAGGGTATCCATCGTTTGTCCAGATGAGACGATCGGACAAATTATCGCAGCAATCGGGCATTCATTGTCCAGGCCGGGGCGCCTACACTGGTTTCCATGCCACAAGGCATTTCATCAACGACAACAGGAAAGGAAACATCATGAGCCGCTTGACCACCCTGGGCAGCACCGCCACCGGCCGCAGCGCCGAACTGTTCACCGCCATCAAGGCCAAACTGGGCAAGGTGCCGAACGCCTACGATGCCATCGGCAGCAACAGCCCGGTGGCGCTGGCCGCACTGCTGGACTTCGATGCCGCGCTGGCGAATACCAGCCTGGGCCGGAAGGAAATCGAGGTGATCAAGCTGGCCACCAGCGAAGTCAATGGCTGCGACTATTGCCTGGCCGCGCATACCCTGGCGGGCAAGATGGCCGGCCTGTCGGCGGACGCGATGCTGGCGGCCCGGCGCGGCACGCCCGGCGGCGACGCCCGCCTGGATGCGCTGTCGACCTTCGTGCGCAGCGTGGTGGGTAGCCGCGGCACCGTGGCGCAGGACGTGGTCGACGCCTTCAAGGGCGCCGGTTTTACGGATGCGCAGGTGGTGGACACGCTGTTCGCGATCTCGAGCATCACGTTCACGAACCTGCTGAACCGGGTGAACGACACCGTGCTCGATTTCCCGGCGGCACGCAATTGAAAAGATAGCGGCAAGATGGCGGCGGCATGGACGGCGATCCATGCCGCATGGCCGTCGGTAAAAATACGTAGACGGCTGGATGTGCCACTCTGCTAAAATCGTAAGCCCCCAGTGTGTACAGGAAGGCTGCAAAGCATGGATTCGCCGATCGACAAAAAAGAAGAACTCCGCCAACAACTGCGTGCTGCAGCGCTCGAATACCACCAGTTTCCCACCCCCGGCAAGATCGCCGTCACGCCGACCAAGTCGGTGCTGAATCAGCGCGACCTGGCGCTGGCCTATTCGCCCGGCGTCGCCGCGCCCTGCGAGGAAATCGTCAAGGACCCGGCCGCCTCGTTCAAGTACACCTCGCGCGGCAACCTGGTGGCCGTCATCTCCAACGGCACCGCCGTGCTGGGTCTCGGCAACATCGGCCACCAGGTTGCCGCGCGAGGTGTACTTGAACGAGGCGGCCGGGTCCTTGACGATTTCCTCGCAGGGCGCGGCGACGCCGGGCGAATAGGCCAGCGCC
>CAJYQM010000041.1 GCA_913777025.1 uncultured Massilia sp.
AGCGCATTCGAGATCCAGCCGAACAGCGGCGAGCTGTTCGAGACCAGTCCCGCTTCCACGCCGACCAGGCATTCCAGGCGCAGGTCGCCCAGGCGCCGCGTATCGGGCGGCAGGCCGGGCGTGGTGACTTGCGCCTGGAATGCCTGGTCGGCGTGGAAGCGGGACTGGTCTCGAACAGCTCGCCGCTGTTCGGCTGGATCTCGAATGCGCTGAGCAGCCCGGAGCAGGTGTGCAACAGCCCGGACGGCAATTTCCTGTTCTTCACGGAGCGCCCCGTGTTCTCGGTGACCCTGCGCGCCGGCGAGCGCACCGAAATCCTGCCCTTCCGCATGCTGTACGCCGGCGGCGAGCAGACCCGCGACATGCTCGACTACTGCGATTGCCAGGTCTTGCTCGACCGCACCTATTACGCGCCGATCTGGGACCGCAGCTGGCCAGACGACACCCTGGTCAGCTTCGAGTACATGGATGACCCGGCGCCCGCAGCGGAGACCCGGCCATGAAGCGCTACATATTTATATTAGCGGCCACGCTGCTGGCCGGCTGCGCCACCCAGCCTCCCCAGCCGGGCACCGTGGTGGCCGCCGACCGCTTCACCGAGCAAGTCGTGCCGGGACGCACCACGCGCGCCGAACTGCTGGCCGCCTTCGGGGCGACCAAATCGGTCGTGTTCGACAGCGGCCACGAAGCCTGGCTGTATTCGGCCAACGCCACCAGCGGGCGCAGCGAGGAAGTGGTGGTGCTGCTGGACCGCGAAGGCATCGTGCGCAAGCTGCGGCGGCGGCCGCCCTACCCGACCGACCCGCAACGCTGAGCGCAGTTTCGTGGCAGAATCAAAAGCTTTCCAACCTGCCTCTGCCACGACCATGTTCGACCACGATTCCCCAGCCGCCGTCGTCCAGCGCCAGCTCGACGCCTACAAGGCCCGCGACGTCGAGGCCCTGCTCGCCACCTATGCACCGGACGCGCGCCAGTACGAGCTCGGCGGCAACCTGCTGGCGGGCGGCCACGACGCCATGCGCCCGCGTTTCGCCCAGCGCTTCGAAGAACCCGACCTGCATGCGCGCCTGGTGCAGCGCGTGGTGATGGGCAACGTGGTGATCGACCATGAGGTGGTCACCCGCAATTTCCCCGAAGGCAAAGGGGCGATCGAACTGGTCGCGATCTACGAGGTGGTGGAAGGCCGCATCCGTACGCAGACCGTCCAGCTCGGCACAAAGCGGATCGACAGCGCGGCGGCCTGACGCCGAATCATGTAGAGTTCAACGAACGGCGGGCAGTTTGACGCCCGTCGAATCTTGGTAATGGAGCGGCTTACCCGCACAGGATAGAATTCACGCATGGCACGACTACAGC
Source organism: uncultured Massilia sp. (assembly GCA_913777025.1). Classification (GTDB taxonomy): domain Bacteria; phylum Pseudomonadota; class Gammaproteobacteria; order Burkholderiales; family Burkholderiaceae_D; genus Telluria. The sequence continues at coordinate 1,357 of CAJYQM010000041.1, forward strand.
TCAATTTTCCAGATGACCAGTACTATTACTCGACGCTGCTGACGGTGCGCGTCACCGATATCAACGCCGGCAATCACCTGGGCAACGACTCGATGATCTCGATGATCTCCGAGGCCCGGGCGCGCTTCCTTTTCGAGTACGGCGTCGCCGAAACCGAGCGCGACGGCACTGGCATCATCGTCACCGACCTCGCCACCACCTATCGCGCCGAAGCGCATGCGCGCGACCAGTTGCTGTTCGAAGTCGGCGTCATGGATTTCAACAAGTACGGCGGCGACGTGATCTTCCGCGTGACCCGGCCCAAGGACCAGAAGCTCGTCGCCATGGCCAAGCAGGGCTTCGTCTTCTACAACTACAAGACCAGCCAGGTGGTCGCCATGCCGGAAGAGTTCAGATCGAAGTTCGAGCGGGTCAACTGGATCGACTGAGTTCATAAAAAAGCGGGAACTTCTTCCCTCCCCTGGCGGAATATGGGCAAACGACCCATACCATGACCGCTTCCGCCAACCAACCCGCCGATACCGACCTGCTGCGCCAGATGCGCAGCGGCGCCGCCCACGCCTTCGCGGCGCTCTACCGGCGCCATCAGGGTCCGCTGTACCGCTTCGCCCTGCTGCGCTGCGGTGCGGCCGAGATCGCCGCCGACGTCGTGCAGGAAGCCTTCATGGGTTTACTGACCGGGCGCTTCCAGTTCGACCCGCTGCGCGGCCAGCTGCAGCATTTCCTGTTCGGCGTGGCGCGCAACCTGATCCTCAAGCTCGAGGAAGGCCGGCGCCGCCACGTGGCGCTGGCGCTCGACGATGACGAGGACGCCCCCGAAATCGCCGACGACCAGGCCTGCCCGCTGGGCCGCGTGCTCGGCAACGAAACCGCCGAGCAGGTCCGGCGCGCACTGTCCCTGCTGGCGCCACATTACCGCGACGCCGTGATCCTGTACGAACTGCACGGCCTGTCCTATGCCGAGATCGCCGGCATCTGCCAGATCGACATCGGCACCGTGCGCTCGCGCCTGTCGCGCGGCCGCGCGGCAATGGCCAGGCGCCTGGCGGCCTGGCACAAGCTGGACATGGTGCAGGCATGAGAAAGATGGATGACATGGAAACCCGAGACCCGATGTTCGCTGCAATGTTCGACCCATTGCGCAGCGAGATGGACACCCTGGACACGCCGCGCGGCGTCGAGAAGGAACTGATGCAGGCCTTTGCCCGGCAATTCCCACGCAAGCGCCGCTGGTACCAGGCTTGGCGGGCGCGAACCTGGGCACTGGGCGCCAGTCTCGCGGCCGGCGCCCTGGCCGTGACGCTGACCTTGGGCGCGCTGATGGGCCCCCAGCCCGCGCGGACCGGCATGCCGGCGGACGGCAACGCGGCCCTGGTCACGCGCAGCGATGACGGCGGCCTGTTCATCGCCCTCGATTCGCTCGAACGCATCGAACAGGAACCGGCCCCGCGCATGGTCGAGACCGAGGTACCGCGCAGCAGCCTGGCCGCGCTGGGCGTGCCCCTCACCCCCGACAACGCCGGCGACGCCGTGAAAGCCGAACTGCTGGTGGCCAGCGACGGCCAGCCGCTGGCGCTGCGCCTGAGTGCCGTCAACTGATCGTCTATAAGGAGGAAACCATGAACAAACTGATGCCGAGTCTGACACTTGCACTATTGCTGTCCGCTGCTTTCGCACCGGCCCAGGCCTGGGAAACCGGCGCCGACCAGCCGGCCACGCGCGCCCCCGACGGCAGCGTCACCCTGCGTTTCGACTCGATGGTGACAGGGCGCGACGGCACCAGCATCCTGAAGCTGAACCCCGTCAAGAACGCTCCCTACAGCGCCCAATCCGTGATCGAACGCACCCAGGCCCTGGGCGACGGCAACCAGATCAGCAACCAGCGCAGCCCGACCACCTATTACCGCGACAGCGCCGGCCGCACGCGCCAGGAAATCCGCGACGACAAGGGCGAGATCCGTACCGTGACCATCAGCGACCCGGTCGCCGGCGCCACCTGGGTGCTCAAGCCGGAAGAGCGCACCGCGATCAAGCTGCCGAAAGGCGGGCGTCACGGCTTCGCATCGCGCGAAGGCAAGCTGCCGCAGATCGAGCGCCGCAAGAGCGCCGACGGCAGCGAGGAAATCATCGTTAAGCGGGTCCAGCGCGTGGACGGCGAGGCGCGCCAGCGCATGGGAGACAATGTGCGCATCCAGGTGGCGAGCGCCCTGGACGCGAACGGCGCCGCCCTGCGCGACATGCCGGGCCGCCTGGGACCCTTGGCCAGCGCCTTCGGCGACGCCAAATGGGCGGCCAGGGCGACGACGAAGGACTTGGGCACGCGCGACTTCAACGGGGTGAAAGCGGAGGGCAAGCTGCGCAGCTACGAAATCCCGGCCGGCGAGATCGGCAACCGCAACCCGATCGTGGTGTCCGACGAGACCTGGACCGCGCCGGAGCTGAAACTGACGGTGTACACGAAACACAGCGACCCGCGCAGCGGCGATGCCGTGTTCCGCCTGGAGAACCTGAAGCGCGAGGAGCCGGCGGCAGCGCTGTTCAGCGTGCCGGCCGACTACACGGTCAAGGAGCCGCTCAAGGAAGCGCCGAAGGAAGCGCTGAAGGAAGCGCCCAAGGAAGCACCCAAGGAAGCGCCGGCCAGGGCGCAGTAAGAACCTGTGCGGTTCTTGCTGCGCCTGGCCGGTACCTCTCAAATCATCGGCGGATCGGTCTCGCGCACGAACGCGCGGTGGCTGCCGAGCGCGTCGACGAAGGCACCCAGCGGCGCATCCACCAGCAGGCCCGGATCGGCCGCACCGTCCGGCAGGGTCGCCGGCACCATCGCCTTGGCCAGCAAATCGGCGCCGGCGCCCAGTACCAGGATCGGCTTGCAGTGGCGGTACTGCTCGCGCACGAAGTCGATCGCATGGGCGTTGCGGGCCAGCATGGCGACGGCCTTGGCGCCGTCCGGCACGATCATCGCGTCGTACATCACCGACGGACCGGCTTCCAGCGAGATTTCGACCTCCAGCGGCGCCCCACCCTCGGCCTGCACCTTGCCCAGCATGTTGCCGACCAGGCGCGGCACGGCGCCGGCGTCGAGCAGCTGCTCGTAGATGGCGCGCACCGATGCGCCGTCCACGCCCGGCGCCACCAGGATCGCCACGCGGCGGGTCGCCGCACCGGTCTGGCCAGGACGGCTCAGCAGCGACAATGCCGGCGACGGCGCGTACTCGGGCACCGGGGCCTCGCTGGCGCGCGGCAGCGGTGCCGGCACGTCCATGCCGAGGCCTTCGGCGACCTTGGCCACCAGGTCGGCATCGACATTCGCCAGCAGGGCCAGGATGCGCTCGCGCACGGCCGGGGTCTGGACCCGGGTCAGCTCGAAGCGGAAGGCGTTCGCGATGTGGGCCTGCTCGACCGGGGTCTGGCTCTGGTAGAAGAGGCGCGCCTGGCCGTAGTGCTCGGCGAACAGTTCGGGATTGCCGCGCACTTTATCCACGCTGGCAAATTGCTCGGGGAAGCTGGTAAAGCCCATCTTGCCGGCCTGGAACGGGCAGCCGCCACCCAGCGAGTTCGGCTCGTAGTTCACGCGTCCACGGTGGATGGCCTGACGGTGGAAACCGTCGCGCTGGTTGTTCTGGATCTGGACGACCGGCGAGTTGATCGGGATCTCGTGGAAGTTCGGGCCGCCCAGGCGGGTCAGCTGCGTATCCTGGTAGGAGAAGTTACGGCCTTGCAGCAGCGGATCGTTGGAAAAATCGATGCCCGGCACCACGTGCGAGGTACAGAACGCCACCTGCTCGGTCTCGGCAAAGAAGTTGTCCGGATTACGGTTCAGCACCATGCGGCCGACCGGGGTCACTGGCACCAGTTCTTCCGGCACCAGCTTGGTGGCATCGAGGATGTCGAAGGGGAAGGATGCGGCCTGTTCTTCGGTGAAGACCTGCAGGCCCAGTTCCCATTCCGGGAAGTTGCCGGATTCGATGGATTCCCACAGGTCGCGCCGGTGGAAGTCCGGATCGGCGCCCGAGATGCGCACCGCTTCGTCCCACACCAGCGAGTGGGTGCCCTGCAGCGGGGTCCAGTGGAATTTCACGAAGCGCGCTTCGCCCTGGGCATTGATCAGGCGGAAGGTGTGCACGCCGAAGCCTTGCATGGTGCGGTAGCTGCGCGGGATCGCACGGTCCGACATGACCCACATCAGCATGTGCGCGATTTCCGGCGACAGGCCGGCGAAATCCCAGAAGGTGTCGTGCGCGGTGGCCGCTTGCGGCATGGCGTGGTGCGGTTCCGGCTTGGCGGCGTGCACCAGGTCCGGGAACTTCATCGCATCCTGGATGAAGAACACCGGGATGTTGTTGCCGACCAGGTCCCAGTTGCCTTCCTCGGTGTAGAACTTGACCGCGAAGCCGCGCACGTCGCGCGCTGTGTCGGTCGAGCCGCGTTCGCCGGCGACGGTCGAGAAGCGCACGAACACCGGCGTGCGCTTGCCCTTGGCGGCGAACGGCACGGCGCGGGTCAGGCCGCTGAAGTCGTCGTAGGCCTCGAAGAAGCCGTGCGCGGCCGAACCGCGCGCATGCACCACGCGTTCCGGAATGCGCTCGTGGTCGAAGTGGCTGATCTTTTCGCGCAGGATGAAGTCTTCCAGCGCGGTCGGGCCGCGCAGGCCGATCTTCAGCGAGTGCTGGTTGTCGGCCACCGGCACGCCCTGGTTGGTGGTCAGGTGGCGGGCGGACGGGTCGACGCGCACGCGGTCCAGCGGCGCCACGGTCGGGTTCTCGCCGACCGGCGGCTGGCCGCTGCCCACCTTGTCCGAGCTGGCGATCTCGGTAGCCGTGCTGCCGGTGGTGGCCGGGCTGGCCGGCTGGCGCTGCGCGCCTTCCTGCGGCGTGCGCGCGGCATCGCCGTACTCGGCCGGCTTGTTCGGGTTGAACGGCATGTCGGCCGCCAGCTCCTTTTCGTTGGCGACCTTCTCGAGGAGGCGATCGGCGACCGGGTTGGGCGGACCCAGGCGCGACGGCGGCGTCGGGTCGGAAGGCCCTGCGACGGTGCTCAGTACCGAGCCGGCACCGTCGGCGGAAGCGGGTTGATTCTTACTTGTGGTCATATCGTCCTCGATGATGGATTGTTGGGTCTACATATTCAACAACCAACATAAAGGACCAGTGGCTCAACCACTGTTAGTTCACTAACAGATCAAGAATTAAATCATTAAATGATTTCTATCATTGCGATAGTTTTTTATCGGCGCCGGTTCGGCAAGGGTGCAATTGTCTTGTCGAACCACTCGTCGATCATTTTCTTCTCATAGTGCAGCGGCTCGCTCTCGTTGAAGTGCAGCGAACTCTGCTGGTAGTTCATGTCGGCCAGCTTGGCCGTGCCGCTCTTGATCACTTGCCCGTTCTGTTCGATCGCGTAATTCAGTTCCATGCGCGGCCAGTCGGCGCGGCCGGTCAGCACGCGCAGGTCGCGGCCGGCATTGGCGTTCGGGATGATGCGGCCGGCGGGGTCGAAGTCGGTCACTTCGATGCGCAAGTCCTGGCCTTGCGGCAGGTTCTTGCCCAGCGACTGGAAGTAATCGGTCAGCTGCTCCAGCATCTGCTCGCGCTCCCAGGGCGAAAACGGCAAGTCATAAAAGGTCTCCGGCTTCACGTACGTCACGTTTACGGCAGCCGAGGCAAGGCCGGCGCTCAGCGCCAGCAGGCCCGTCAGGGCCAATCGCGTCATCAACGAATTCATTTGTTGTCCTCTCTTGTTCACCTTCCCCAGATGGTGAATATACGCCGCTTTTTACAGCCCTGTCCGTCTGTGGGAGTTCACTAGTTTGTATCGGAATGTTAGTGCGCGCACAGGGCATTGGCGGCGCCGCGGGCACAATCGGGCTCGACAGAACTTCGCGGGAGCGCGCCGTGCCGGAAGGTCCATCACTGTATATATTGAAGGAACAGACGGCCCGGTTCGTGGGCAAGGAGATCGTGCGCGCCGAAGGCAACACCTGGGCCATCGACACCGCGCGCATGCTGCACCAGCCCATCGTGTCGCTGCGTACCTGGGGCAAGCACTTCCTGATCCAGATGCCGACCATGGTGGTGCGCATCCATTTCCTGCTGTTCGGCACCTACCGCATCAACGAGCGCCGCGACAAGCCGCCGCGCTTGTCGCTGGGCTTCGCGGACGGCAGCGAGATCAATTTCTACGCTTGCTCGGTCAAGGAAATCGACTGCGACATCGACGCCATGTACGACTGGGCCGCCGACGTCATGTCGGACGACTGGGATCCCGCCAAGGCACGCAAGAAGCTGCGCGCAAACCCGGACATGCTGGCCTGCGACGCCCTGCTCGACCAGGATATCTTTTCGGGCGTGGGCAACATCATCAAGAACGAGGTGCTGTTCCGCATCCGGGTCGACCCGCGTTCCACGGTCGGTGCCCTACCGCCCCCCAAGCTGCGCGCACTGGTCCAGGAAGCGCGCCGGTACAGCTTCGACTTCCTCGCCTGGAAAAAGGAATTCACCCTCAAGCAGCACTGGCTGGCGCATGCCCAAAAGATTTGTCCACGCTGCAATATCCCCTTCCACAAGGCCAACCTCGGCAAGAGCAACCGGCGCAGTTTCTGGTGCGAACGTTGCCAGAAGCGCTACGGCTGAGCCGCTCTCCGCATCAAGGTGTTGCGGCATTCCCCTATTTGATTACCAGTCGGAATATTTCCTGTTGTTAATAGAAACTGCTCGTACTACAATCAGTTCGCAGCTACATTGATTTGTCACAATCCTTATTCCCTCGCTTGACACATTTACGATATTGGATCGACTTATGTCATTCCTGTCTTCTGCCACGCCGAAACTCGCTCCCTGGAAAGTCCTGCTCGTCGACGATGAGCCCGATATCCACGACATCACCAAGCTGACACTGTCGCGTTTCCGCCTCGATGGCCGCGCCCTGACTTTCCTGCATGCCTACAGCGGTGCGGAAGCGCGCGAGGTGCTGGCGCGCGAGAAGGACATCGCGCTGGTGTTCCTGGACGTGGTGATGGAGCGCGAGGACAGCGGCCTGGAAGTGGCGCGCTGGATGCGCCAGGAACAGGGCAACCAGTTCACCCGCATCGTGCTGCGCACCGGCCAGCCCGGCCAGGCGCCGGAGGAGCGCGTGATCGTCGACTACGACATCAACGACTACAAGGAAAAGACCGAGCTCGACCGCACCAAGCTGTTCACCACGACCTTCGCCGCACTGCGCGCCTACCGCGACATCATGAAGGTCGAGGACGCCCGCCGCGTGCAGCAGAATTACCGCGAAGGCCTGGAGCGCGTGATCGCGGCCTCCGGCCACCTGTTCCGCCAGCGCAGCCTGAAGGATTTCGCCAGCGGCCTGCTGCAGCAGGTGGTGGCACTGCTGCGGCTCGAGCAGAGCATGTTGCTGCGCGTGGCCGGCGCCAGCGTGATCACCGGGGCGAGCCAGTACGAAGTGCTGGCGCGCATCGGCGAGCCCGGCATCGAGGACATCGGCCCGGAACTGGTGGCCCAGCTCGACGAGGCGCGCCACAACCGCATTTCCAAGCTGCATGGCGACACCTATGTCGGCTACTTCCCGAACAACAGCGGCAAGGCCTCGCTGCTGGTGCTGAAAGGCGTGGAAGAGATTTCCGAGATCGACGTCCAGCTGCTCGACGTGTTCTGTTCGGGCGTGGCGATCGCCTTCGACAACATCCTGCTGAACCAGGAAATCACCGACACCCAGGCCGAACTGATCCTGCGCCTGGGCGACGTGGTCGAATCGCGTTCGAACGAAGCCGGCAATCACGTGCGCCGCATGGCCCAGGTCTGCCACATGCTGGCCCAGGCCTCGGGCATGCCGGAAGACGAGACGGCAGTGCTGATGCACGCCGCGCCCATGCACGACGTCGGCAAGATCGCCACGCCCGACGCGGTGCTGCTGAAACCGGGCCGCCTCACGCCCGACGAATGGGAGGTCATGAAGCAGCACCCGACCGTCGGCCTGCAGATCCTGGACGGCTCGCAGCGCCCGATCCTGAAGGCGGCCGCCGTGATCGCCCACCAGCACCACGAGAAATGGGACGGCAGCGGCTATCCGCAGGGCTTGAAGGGCGAGCAGATCCATCCGTATGCGCGCATCGTGGCCGTGGCCGACGTGTTCGACGCCTTGACCCACGAACGCTGCTACAAGGAAGCCTGGCCGATCGGCCAGGTGCGCGACTACCTGCGCGAGGTGGCCGGCAAGCATCTCGATCCCCATTACGTGGAACTCCTGATCCAGAACATCGACAAGGCGGACGAGGTCAACCGCCTCTGGCCCGACTGACAGGGGCTCCCGGGACAATCTTCACGTTGTCGGGTAGTATCTCGGCATTCCGCCGGCCATACCGGCTTCCAAGATGCGTATTCGAACCCGACTCCTGATCCTCATCCTCGCCATCGTGCTGCCGGCCTTCGTCGCGGCCGCGCTGGCGGTCGGCTACGTCTATGTGGAAGAGCGGCGCGCCCAGGAAAACAGCGTGACCGAGGCGGTGCGCGCGTTTGCCCTGCTGGTCGACAACGAACTCGAGACCAGCGAAGGCACCCTGCATGCGCTGGCCAGCTCGCCGGCCCTGGTCCGCGGCGACCTCGATACCTTCTACAGCCACGCCAGGGAGTTGGCGTCCACGCCCGACACCGCCATCGTCCTGTACACGCCCGACGGCCAGCAAGTACTGAACACGCGGGTCGCGCCGGGCACGCCGCTGCAGGCCGGCCGCGCGTCGAACATGGCGGCGCTGATGCGGCGCTACGGCGCCGGCCGCACCCTGGTGTCCGACCTGTTCCCGGCCACGCAGGGCGAGGGGTATGACTTCGTGGTCCAGGTGCCGGTGCGCGTGCATGGCGCGGTGCGCTACTTCCTGAGCATGAGCGTGCCGGCGGCCAGCCTGCAGCACCTGCTGGAGATCCAGCACTTCCCCGCCCACTGGCAAGCCGTGATCGTCGACCGCGGCAACCGGATCGTCGCGCGCACGCGCGAACCCGAGCGCTTCCGCGGGCGCCAGGTGGGCGCCGAGGCGCTGCACGAATTCAGCACGCGCGCCGAAGGCATCTTCAACGGCATCAACCTGACCGGCACCCCGATGCAGGGCTTCTTCGGCACCGTCCCCGACATCGGCTGGAAGGTCATGATCACGATTCCCCAGGCCGAGCTGCGCCGCGTGCCGCTGCATGCCGCTGCCTTCCTCGGCGTGATGATGGCGCTGCTGCTGGTGGTGGCCGTGGCCGGCGCACGCTGGATCGGCCGCCGCGCCATCGCCCCGATCGAAGACCTCGGGCGCAGCGCCGAAGACCTCGGCAAGGGCCGCGAAGTGACGTACACGCCGCAAAAAGTGGCGGAACTCGATGCGGTGGCGCGCCGCATGGCCGAGGCCAGCGTCGAGATCCGGCGTGCGCGCGGCGAACTGGAACAGCGCGTGGCCGAAGCGGTGGCCGCCAGCGAACAGGCGCAGCAGGCGCTGATGCGCAGCCAGAAGCTGGAAGCGCTGGGCCGCCTCACCGGCGGCATCGCCCACGAATTCAACAACCTGCTGCAGACCCTGACCACCGCCCTGCAACTGGCCGCGCTGACGGCGACCCAGCCCAAGGTGCAGTCGCTGATCGACACCTGCAAGCGCACGGTGGCGCGCGCCAGCGCCCTCACCGCCCGGCTCGGCGCCTTCGGCCGCGTACAGGATGCCAAGCTGATGACCGTCGACCCGGCCGAGCAGGTGCGCAACGCGATGCAGCTGATCCGCGGCGTGCTGCGCCAGGGAATCAGCGTCGAGATGGATTGCGCGGAGCACACCTGGCCGGTCACCATCGACCCGCTGCAGTTCGACCTGGCCCTGCTGAACCTGGCCATCAACGCGCGCGACGCCATGCCGGACGGCGGCACGCTGCGCCTGCAGGTGCGCAACGCCAGCGTGGCGGCGGCGATCGACCGCGCCGGCGGCGACTACGTGGCGGTCACGGTGGCCGACACCGGCTGCGGCATGCCGCCCGAGGTGCTGGCGCGCGCCATCGATCCCTTCTTCACCACCAAGGCGCCGGGCCAGGGCACCGGCCTCGGGCTGCCCCAGGCTTATGCCTTCGCCACCCAGTCGCAGGGCTGGCTGGCCCTGTCCAGCGAGGTCGGCGCCGGCACCACGATCGAACTCTGGCTGCCGCGCTCGTCGCAGCCGCTGTCCCTGGGCGCGCGCTTGCTCGAGGAGGATGGCGCCATGCCCCAGGCCAGCGGCCGCATCCTGTTCGTCGAGGACGACCCGCTGGTGCGCGAGGCGGTGGTCAGCGGCCTGGAAGACGCCGGCTTCGACGTGGTCGTGGCGGTCAGCGGCGACCGCGCGCTGGCGATGCTCGAGAACGGGCTGGACGCCGATGTCGTCTTTTCCGACATCGTCATGCCGGGCCAGGTGAGCGGCATCGACCTGGCCGGCCTGCTGCGCGAGCGCCGTCCCGGCCTGCCGGTGGTGCTGGCCACCGGCTACACCGACCAGCGCGTCGTGGTGCCGGGAGTGCAGGTGCTGGCCAAGCCCTACGAGATCGGCCAGCTGGTCGAGCTGCTGGCCGGACTGGCGCGCCCGACGTAAGCCTTACAGCTTGAGCAAGACCCGCTTGCCGGCAACGGCCACGGTGCAGGTGGCGCCCAGCCCGTGGCCGGACGGCGTGGCGCAGGTGGCGTGCACCGGCTTGCCCTGGAAGTTGCCGGCGAACTCGCCCTTGCCGCTCAGCAGCGAGACGCGGTCTTCGATCACCTTGGCATCGTTGACGAAGATTTTCACGTCGCTGCTGTCGACCAGCTCACCGCGGATCTTGATCGCGCCGTCGGCGCTGACGTACTGACTTCCCGTGACGGGGGTGGTGAGGGAACATGCCGGGAGGAGAAGGATCAGCCCGGCGCTGACTGCGATATTTCGTAACATATTTCCGAATGGTTCCGTGTTTATTGTAAGCGTCTTTCAGGAAAGCAATATTTTAGACGGGAAATATCCAGCAGGAAATGTCAAACATTCATAAGTGTCGGTATTTTGCAGCAAAAATGTTTTTCTTTTGCAATATGAATATTGTTGATTTATCGAAATTTCTGACGATGACCGGGAGCCATCGATGAGCCTGGAGAGCATGATGAATGCATTGCCCTTGCGTATCCCAGCCGGCGCCGACCTGCGTGCCGTACTGGCCGCCGTGCCGGCCACGCATGGCGTGGAGGCCGCCTTTGTCGTGCAGGGAATCGGCAGCCTGTGCGTGGCGATGATCCGCTGCGCCGGCCGGCCGGACTTGAGCGAATTGCGCGGCGATCTCGAGATCCTGACGCTGGGCGGGTCGCTGTCGCCGGACGGACCGCACCTGCACATCTCGGTGTCCGACGCGGCGGGCCGCGTGACCGGCGGTCACATGGGCCCCGGCTGCGTGGTGCGCACCACCGCGGAGGTCCTGGTGGCGCTGCTGCCCGGCTACCGTTTCAGCCGCGAGGACGATCCGGCGACCGGGTTCAAGGAATTGCGCGTCGCCCTCAAGCCTGGAGCGGCGCCTTCTTGAGCTGTTGCGGGAAGCGCAGGTAGTACTGCAAGCCCTGCCCCGGGCTGCTCTCGACGCGCACCGTCCCGCCGAGCGCACCGGTCACCAGGTTATACAGGATGTGCCCGCCCAGGCCGCTGCCGCCATTGCCGCGCTTGGTCGTGAAGAAGGGGTCGAACAGCTTGGCCAGCGTGTCCGCGTCCATGCCGGCGCCGTCGTCGCCGTATTCGAAGGCGACGCTGTCGCCTTCGGGTGCGGCGCGGATCCAGATGCGGCCCGGCCGCTCCTGGTCGCCGCTGCGCTCGAAGCCGTGCACCAGCGAGTTCATCACCATGTTGGTGAGTATCTGCGACACCGCGCCCGGGAAGCTCTCCAGCACCAGGTCCCTGGGACAGCTCACCTCCACCTTCACCGGCCGTCCCTTGAGCTTCGGCTGCAGCGACAGCAGCACCTCGTTCACGTAGCCGGCCAGGTTGAAGCTGCGGATGTCGCCCGAGGACTGGTCCACCGCCACCTGCTTGAAGCTGCGCACCAGGGCGGCGGCACGCTGGGTGTTGGTGGTCATGATGCGCAGCGACTGGTCGACCACGTCGAAGAAGCCTTCCAGGCTCTCTTCCGTCATCTGGCCGGCCTCCAGTTCCTCGCGCGTGAGCTTGAGTTCCTGCACCAGGTGGCTGGTGGCGGTCACGCAGATGCCCAGCGGGGTGTTGATCTCGTGCGCCACGCCGGCCACCATCTGGCCCAGCGAGGCCAGCTTTTCCTGGCGCACCAGTTCCGACTGCGCCTGCTTCAACTGGTTCAGGGCCTGGGCCAGCGCCGCGTTCTGGTGTTCCAGGCTGTCCTTGGCCTTGCGGATCGCGCGGTCGGCCTGCATGCGCGCGATCGCCACCGCCACGTGGCTCGAGATGAAGGCCAGCAGGTCGAGTTCGCTCTTGGTATAGACGATGGTCGGGTCGTAGCTCTGCACCACCAGCACGCCGTAGGCCTGGTCGTTGACCAGCATCGGCGCGCCGATCCAGCTGGTGACGTCGGTGTTGCCGAGCGGCGCCTTGATCTTGCCGGCGGCCTGCAGGCGCGCGATGCTGCCGGCGTCGTGCAGCTGGGCCTGGCGCGACTGCAGCACATACGACACCATGCCGGCGCCGGGCGGGAAGCGCTGGTGCGGCGTGTAGGTGTCGCGCTCGTCCACATGGTAAGGCACGCTCAGTTCGCCCGTGTCCGGGTGGTTCAGCGCGATCAGGAAGTTCTTCGCCACCATCAGCTCGCCGATGATGCGGTGCAGGCTGGCGGCCAGCGCCTCGGGTTCCAGGGCAGCCGCGGACAGGTCGGCGATCTGGTACAGCGCGTGCTGGATCTGCTCGGCGCGGCGGCGCTCGGCCACCTCGCGCGCCAGCGCGCGCGTGCGCTCCTGCACCGCGCGTTCGAGCCGGTCCATGCTCTGCAAGCCCTGCAGGGCGTTCGACACGTGGTGGGCGATCTGCGCGAACAGCGCCTCGTCTTCCTCGCTGTAGGTGTGCTGCGGCAGGTGGCTCTGGATCACGATGGCGCCCATCACCTCGTGCTGCTGGTCGAGCAGCGGGCAACCCATCCAGTGCTCGGCGATGCTGCCGCGGCCCCAGTTGCGGCCGCCGTTACTGACTTCATTGCGCGCGCGCATCTGATCGCCAGTGATGCTCATCGCCTTCTTGTTCAGCATGACCCAGGCGGTGGGCGACTGTTCGGGCGAAGCCAGGGTCACGCGCTCTTCGGGGCTGGGACCCTGGTCGACGGTGTCGACGAAGTAGACGAAGCGCACCGTGCCATCCTCGCGCTCGGCCAGTGCGACATAAAAGTTATCCGCATACATGATGCGGCCCAGCGCGCCGTGCACGGCGCCGATGAACTCGGTGATGTCGGTGCAGCTCGCGGACAATTGTCCGATCTCGAGCAGCATGGACTGCACCGCTTCGAGGCGCGCGAGGCGACTTTCCATCCGGCTTTCCATCAATCCCCCTTTGGCATGACTTTGGTAATAAGAAATGCGTCAGGGAAATATTAGCAGGTCAGCGTGGTGCGCGGAAATCCTTCTCGACCCAGGCCATGGCCGAGGATGGCGACAGCTTGAAGCTCGGCTCCACGCGCACCTGCGCGACCTGCTCGCCCATCTCGTCGATGGCGGTGAGCACGGCATACGGGTTGTCCTCGTCCGGGACGATGTCGAGCGTCACCTTCAGCTCGCCTTGTTCGGTGGACACGACCGTGCTCTTGTGCAACTGCGCATGCAATTGCTGCTCGTGGCGCCGGATCACTTCGGATGCGGTCTTGACCAGCGTGTGGAAGGCATTGATGTCCAGCGGTTTCGGGTTCTTCTTGTCGCGCCCCATGGTCCACGGGCCGACCAGGGCCGGTTCGGATTCGCCGTCCTTGTACATGGCCACGGCCCAGCCGTCGTCGTCTTCGTTCTTGATGACGCGCGCGGTCCAGCCGTTGCCCTGCCACAGGCGCGCCTCCTGAACCGGAGCGTCATCGTCGCGTTCGGATACTTCGTCGTTCATGCATCGCTCTCTAAATCTCGGTAGGACAATTCCTAAAAAACAGATCATAGGAAATTCCAGCCCGCGAAACAAGCATAAACGCGATTGACGCTTCAGTTACCTCCGTACATGCGCAAGTCGGGCCTGCGCGGCGGGACGATGGGTGGGCCGGGCGGTGTGTTACGCGGATCGATGGCCGGGTTCGGGATGATCCGGTTGAACGGATTGATGATGATGGGCGGAATGGCCGGTGGCGCCGAGGGCGGATTCTTGTGTCCGGCCGCGTCGGCCCGTGCCGTTTCATACGTAAGGTCATGAACGTTCTGCATAGGGTCCTCCTGCGACAGAGCAGGCTGTCAGTATAGACGCCGCGATTCGCATTGCAAGGCTTGATTGCGGCCGGGCTCGCCGTTGGCGCCGCCCCGCTCGCGCTGCCGTTTTTCCCGCTTGGCCCTGCGAAAACGCAGCCTGTCGCACACCGCTGGAGCCCCTGGCGCGCACTGCGTACATTGAAGCCATGCCCCCGAGGCCAATACCATTCATCAGCGAGGACCATCATGAAACAAAGCGCCGCATTCTTTCTTCTGTTCCTGTTTGCCGTCGTGGCCTGGAGCGCCTCGCACCACGGTGCCGACATGGCGTTCTGGATCGACGGCGACGAGATCGACGGCCCGCTGGACGCCCTGCTCGGCATGGTGTTCGCGGGCGGCGGCCTGCTGCTGGGCGGCGCCATCGCGCTGCTGGTGGGGGCGATCCTGGCGGTGGTATTCGCCGGCGTCGGCATCGTGGTGGTCGCGGCGCTGGGCGTGGCCGCGCTGGCGGTGGCACTGACGGTGGCGCCCTTCCTGCTGCCCCTGCTGCTGCCGGTGCTGCTGGTCTGGTACCTGGTGGGCCGCTCGCGCCGGCACCAGGTGGCGCGCGCGTAGGGTGGACGGCCCGGCCGTCCACGCGGTGATGGCTGCAGCTTGGGATGTCGTGATCGAGAGCGGCGCTGTTACGTATCACCGCGTGGACAGCGCAGCTGTCCACCCTACCCGTGACGCTGCCGCTCCTTACAACCCTCCACCAGCCGCATTGCCGCTCCGGCGGCTTCAGGCCGATGCGGCCGCGGCGCGTTCCTGGGCGTACTGGGCGTAGCCGCGGGCGCGCAGCGCGCAGGCCGGGCACACGCCGCAGCCGTAACCCCAGTCGTGGGCGGCGCCGCGCTCGCCCAGGTAGCAGGTGTGGGTGTCGAAGCGGATCAGGTCGACCAGCGCCTGGCCGCCGCACTGCTCGGCCAGTTCCCAGGTCTGCTTCTTGTCGATCCACATCAGCGGGGTCTCGACCTTCAGGCGCGTGGCCATGCCGAGGTTGAGCGCGACCTGCAGCGCCTTCATGGTGTCGTCGCGGCAGTCCGGGTAGCCGGAGAAATCGGTCTCGCACATGCCGCCGACCAGCACGTTCAGGCCGCGGCGGTAGGCGACCGTGGCGGCCACGGTCATGAACATCAGGTTGCGGCCCGGGACGAAGGTGTTCGGCAAACCGTTTTCCTGCATCTTGATCTCGACGTCGCTGGTCAGCGCCGTGTCCGAGATCTTCGAGATCAGGGACAGGTCGATCATGTGGTCTTCACCGAGCCTCGCATCCCATTCCGGCGACAGCGCGCGCATCCCGGCGAGCACGGTGGGACGCACGGCGAGTTCGATCGCATGGCGCTGGCCGTAGTCGAAGCCGATGGTTTCGACGTGCGCATAGCGTCGCAGGGCCCAGGCCAGGCAGGTGGTGGAGTCTTGTCCGCCGCTGAATAATACGAGTGCGGTGTCAGGTTGATGCATGTTGAATATCCAAAATAAAGCGTCCGCCATCCATTTTGACAATAAGTTAAGATGTGGCCGGCAGATTGAATGAATGGAGTGACATGTTTTCCGCGAGACCCGACCAGATCACGGCGATAGCGCCGGCGCGACCACGAATTTTGGCACAAATCGTGCTGGGCGTGAACGCAGTGTGCCTGGGTGCGGGTGCGCTGGCCCAGAGTACGGAGCAGAATGCGGTCCAGGACCCGGCACGGGATCCGGCCCAGGCCGAACCCAAGACCGGCCTCGATTACAAGGTCCGGATCGATGCGCCGCGCAACCTGCGCGAGCTGCTGGAAAACAATCTCGACCTGATGCGCTGGCGCGGCAATGCCCGCATGGACCTGGAGCAATTGCAGCGCCTGGTCCGCATGGCGCCGGAACAGGTCAAGACCCTGATCGCCACCGAAGGCTACTACTCGCCGCAAGTCTCGGCCGGCCTGGACACCTCGGGCGGCACCCCGGTCGCGCGCGTGATCGTCGAGCCGGGCGAACCGGTCGTGGTCGGCGACGTCGACATCGAACTGCGCGGTTTCGCGCCCGCCGACAAGGGCATCACCTCCGGCACGCCGGTGATGGACGCCGCCAGCCTGCGCGGCCGCTGGACCCTGGGCACGGGCGAACGCTTCCGCACCGCCGACTGGGAAGCGGCCAAGCGCGGCCTGCTGCGCCAGGTCACGCAAACACGCTTCCCGCGCGCCCAGCTGATCGACTCCAGCGCCACCGTCGACCCGGACAAGCACCGCGCCTCGCTGAAGGTGGTGCTCGACAGCGGCCCCGAGGTACGCCTGGGCGCGCTCAAGATCGAAGGCCTGAAGCGCTACCCGGCCTCGATCATCACCAACCTGAACCGGATCCGCCCCGGCGACGAGTACAGCGAAGCCGCGCTGCAGGCGCTGCAGGGCCGGCTGCAGGACACCGGCTACTTCAGCGGCGTGGAAGTCAGCGCCGACATGTCCTCGGTGCTGAACGAGCAGGTCAGCGACCTGAACCAGGGCGAGAGCCCGGTCCAGACCGGCCAGGCGACCTCGCCGGCGGCCGGCCCGACCACCCTGCCGGTGCTGGTGCGCGTGACCGAGAACAAGCGCAAGAACCTGTCGCTCGGCGTCGGTTTCTCGACCAACACCGGCGCGCGTACCCAGGCCACCTACGACGACCTGTACGTGTTCGGCAAGCGCATGAAGTCCAGCGTGCTGTACGAGCAGAAGCAGCAGAGCGCGCGCGCCGACTTTTACTGGCCGACCACCTCGAACGGCTACAGCAACAGCCTGGGCGGCGGCTTCAAGCGCGAAGACCTGGAAGGGCAAACCACCCGCACCACCGACATCACGGCCAAGCGCGCCTGGGGCTCGCCGCTGCTGGAACGCAGCTGGACGCTGGCGGCGCTGACCGAACAGGTCACGATCGAAGGCGACACCGAACCCACCTCGCGCGTGAAAAGCCTGCCGCTGACCTTCTCGATCACCAAGCGCGCCCTGGACAATCTCGTACAGCCGACCCGCGGCTATGCCGCCACCGCCCAGCTCGGCGGCGCGCTGCTGCCGATCCTGACCGACGAAAAATTCGTGCGCCTCTACCTGCGCGGCGTCGGCTACAAGCCATTGGGACCGGAAGGCACCCTGATCGTGCGCGGCGAATTCGGCGCTGTCGGCTCCAAGGACAAGGACGGCGTGCCCTCCACCTTGCTGTTCCGCGCCGGCGGCGACGGTTCCGTGCGCGGCTACGCCTACCAGGAACTGGGCGTGCCTGTCGGCAGCGCCATCACCGGCGGCCGCTACCTGTTCACCGCCAGTGCGGAATACGATTACTTCTTCAAGCCGCCGTACGGCGCCGCCGTGTTCTACGACGTCGGCAATGCGGGCGATAATTTCTCCGACCTGAAGCCGAAAGTCGGCTATGGCGTCGGCGCGCGCTGGCGCAGCCCGGTCGGTCCGCTCGCGGTCGACGTCGCCTACGGCCAGGCGGTGAAAAAAGTCCGCCTGCACTTCTCTCTTGGATTTACTTTCTGATGAACGCCGAAAACCAAACGCCGGAAACGCAAGACAAGGCGCAAGCGCACACGCGGCGCTGGCCGCGCCGGGTCGCGATCGGCGTGGCCGTCACGGGTGTCGTGCTCGGCGGCGCCGTCTGGTACCTGGGACGCGAAACCACGCTGCAGATGATCGCCCAGCGCGTCGCCAACGCCAGCGGCGGCGCCCTCACGCTCGACGGCGTGTCGGGCTCGCTGTACGGCCACATGCACATCAACCGCGTCGTGTACCGCAGCGAGACCTCGGTCCTCACCGCCGACAACATCGACATCGACTGGAAGCCCTGGCAATACCTGTCGCGCGGCGTCGAGATCAACAAGCTCTACGCCCAGTCGCTGCGCATGGACACGCTCAAGGAGTCGGATGAACCGGCCACCATGCCCACGCGCCTGGCGCCGCCGTTCAAGGTGGCGGTCGACGATGCGCGCGTCGGCAAGATGGTGTTCGCGAACAAGGGCGTGGACACTGCCACCATCGAGAACATCCGCGCCGCCGTCCACGGCGACAAGCAGCAGTGGAAGCTCGACTACGCCAAGGCCAGCACGCCCTGGGGCCAGGTGGCGGCCAGCGGCACCATCGCCAACACGCTGCCGTACAAACTGAATGCGGACGCCAGCCTGGCGCAGGACAAGTCGAATCCGGATTCGATCGGCGCCCAGTTGAAACTGCACGCCGGCGGCGATTTGCAGCGCACCGTGATCGACGCCAACGGCCAGGCCGCGCGCGCACAAGGCACGGCCAAGCTGGAACTCGCGCCCTTCGCGGAGATCCCGCTGCAGGCCTTGACGCTGAACGCCCGCAACATCGACCCCGGCTTCTTCAGTCCCACGCTACCGACGGCCGACCTGAACCTGGCGGTGACGGCGCGCCTGGACGACAAGCGCAACATCGCCGGCTCGGTCGACCTCAGCAACGACGGCCCGCAGGGCACGATCGACCAGCAGCGCCTGCCGCTGCGGGCGATGCGTGGCCGCCTGGGCGGGAGCTTGTCCGCGATGCAGATCTCGGACGTGCTGATCGACGCCGGCGGCGCCGGTCGCTTTACCGGCGAAGGCAGCGTGCAGCGCGGCGCGGACGAACAAGGCATCGGCACCGCCCGGTTCACGCTGCACACCGACCGCTTCGACCTGAAGCAGATCCACGCCAGCATGAAGCCGACGGCGATTGCCGGCGACC
This sequence comes from uncultured Massilia sp., assembly GCA_913777025.1. Classification (GTDB taxonomy): domain Bacteria; phylum Pseudomonadota; class Gammaproteobacteria; order Burkholderiales; family Burkholderiaceae_D; genus Telluria. The sequence continues at coordinate 20,421 of CAJYQM010000041.1, forward strand.
TGACGGTGGCGAACCAGCAGGACACCCAGACGCTGAGCGTCAACCTGCGTGACGCCGGCCTGCGCCTGGCGGCCGAGGCGGCGCTCGCGAACAACGTGCTGACGGTGCGCGATGCGCGCCTGTCCGCGGGCAGCGGCAGCGTGCGCGTGACCGGCAGCGCCAACCTGCTGGATAAAAAGCCGTTCAAGGTCAACGCGGTCGCCAGCCGCCTCGACCCGGCCGCCTTCGGCGACTTCCCGAAGGCCGACATCAATGCCGAGATCAACGCGTCCGGGGCGCTGTCCCCGCAGTGGCAGGTCGCCACCGACTTCGCGCTGCGCCCGAGCCGCCTGTTCGGCCAGGCGCTGTCCGGCCGCGGCAAGCTCATGGCGGACGCCGGTGCGCCGGGTGCCGGCGGCATCGGGGGGGCCAAGCCGGCCGGCGTGCACGTGTACGACGTGGACGCCAACCTGGCCCTGGGCCAGAACGCGGTCGAGCTGCGCGGCGCCTTCGGCAAGCCGGGCGAAAAGCTGTCGTGGCGCCTGGACGGCCGCCAGCTGAACGCCGTGCGCAGCGACCTGTATGGCGCCCTGCTCGCCAGCGGCGTCGTCACCGGCACGATGGACGCGCCGCGCACCACCTTCGACGTCGAGGCGAGGAGCCTGGGCTGGGTGGCGCGCGAACGCAAGAACAACAGCGGCGTCCTGCACGCCAGCGGCGAAGCCTGGCTCGCGGGTGCCGACAAGGCGCGCGTGGTCGAAGTGCGCGCCAAGGGCGACATGCAGCGCCTGAACCCGGCCGCCTTCGGCTCGCCGCTGGCGGGCAGCATCAGCGGCAATTTCGATGCCAGCGGCAAGACCGGCGCCGACATGGGCGGCTCGGTCAACCTGACCCTGCTGCGCGAATCGACGCTGTCGAATTCGCCGCTGTGGGGCACCGCAAAGCTGACGGCCGACAAGCGCCACGTCTCGAACGCCGATGTCGACCTGCACCTGGGCGCCAACGTGATAGCCGCCAAGGGCGCCTTCGGTTCGGGCAAGGACACGCTTGCGTGGCGCATCGACGCGCCGCAGCTGGCTGCCCTCGGCCCGGACTTCGGCGGCAGCCTGCGCGGCAGCGGCGCCCTGTCCGGCACCATGGACACGCCGTCGCTGTCCGCGACCCTGGAAGGCCAGAACATCCGCCTGATGGGCACCCAGAACCTGCGCAGCCTGCGCGCCACCGCCAACCTCGGCGCCGGCCGCGGCGCGGCCGACCCGCTCGCGATCGACGTGCAGGTGGCCGACTACGCGAGCGGCGAGACCCGCATCGCGCAGGCGCGCCTGCAATCGACCGGCACCCGCGGCGCGCACACGATCAGCGCCTCGGCGCGCAGCGACGCGTTCGACGCCACCGTCGCGGTGCAGGGCGGCTTTGCCGGCGACGCCTGGAGCGGCTCGCTGAACACCCTGCAGAACCGCGGCCGCTACGCCTTCACGCTGGCCAATCCGGCGCCGCTGCGCATCGCCGGCGCCCGCGGTTCGGGCATCGCCGGCCTGGCCAACCCGGACCAGATCACCTTCAACAACGCCGTGGTGCGGCTGCCGGCCGGTTCCATCACGCTGGAATCGCTGGCCAAGGCCGGCCCGCGCTGGACCTCGCGCGGCAGCGCCACCGGCGTGCCCGTCAGCTACCTGGCGCAAGCCTCGGACGCGGTGCGCCAGAACCTGCGCGGCGACATGACGCTGGGCGCCCAATGGGCTTTCGACATGCGTGCCCCGGCCGCCGCCGGCGCCGCCCCGGCCCTGAACGGCAATCTGCACGTGTTCCGCGAAAAGGGCGACCTGATCGCCGGCGAGACCGCGCCGGTGGTGCTCGGCCTGCGCCAGCTCGACCTGCGCGCCGACGTCGCCGGCGGCGCGCTGCGCGGCCAGCTGGCCATCGACGGCAGCCGCATCGGCAACGCGCGCGTGGACGCCACCGCCCAATTGATCAACGGGCGCCTGGACAACGACAGCCCGCTGAAGATGACCGCCAACGCCAACCTCGGCTCGCTGGCCTGGGTCTCGCCGCTGATCGGCCAGCCCGGCCTGGAGCTGGATGGCGCACTGGCCGCCGCCGTGACCGCCACCGGCACCACCGGCGCCCCCACGCTGAACGGCACCATCAACGGCGACAACCTGTCGGCACGCTGGCCCGACCAGGGCATCCGCCTGCAGAAAGGGCAACTGCGGGCCGTACTGGCCGGCGACCAGCTGCAGCTGCAGCGCCTGACCCTGGAAGGCGCCAGCGGCCGCGCCAGCGCCGACGGCACCGTGCGCTTTGCCGGCGGCGAAACCAGCATGAACCTGCGCCTGGTGGCCGACAAGCTGGCGGCGCTGTCGCGCCCGGACCGCACCCTGATCCTGAGCGGCCAGGCCAGCGTGGTGCGCGACGCCAACCGCTTCGCCGTCGAAGGCAAGTTCAAGGCCGACCGCGCCCTGATCGAACTGGCGCCGGTGGACCGCCCGACGATCTCGGACGACGTCATCGTGCTGGGCCGCGGCACCGACAAGACCAACGGCAAGGCCGCGTCCAAGGAAAAGGCCGTGCCGCTGACGATCGACCTGGCGGCCGACCTGGGCGACGACTTCCACCTGCGCGGCATGGGCGCCGACACCTACCTGGAAGGCGCGGTGCAGGTGCGCATGGTGGGCGACCGTCCGCCGCGCATCAACGGCAGCGTGCGTACCGTGAACGGCACCTATGCCGCCTACGGCCAGCGCCTCTCGATCGAACGCGGCGTGGTGAGCTTCAACGGCCCGTACGACAACCCGTCCATCGACGTGCTGGCGGTACGCAAGCGCCCCGACGGCGAGCAGCTCAGCGAGACCAACGTCGAAGCCGGCGTGCAGGTGCGCGGCACCGCGCTCGCCCCCAGCGCCAGGCTGGTCTCGACGCCGAACGTCAACGACAGCGAAAAACTGTCCTGGCTGGTGCTGGGCCACGGCATGGAAGGCACGACCGGCAACGAAGCCGACGTCCTCAGCGCCGCAGCCGGCGCCCTCCTCGGCGGCAAGGGCGGCACCGGCGGCATCCAGAGCAAGCTGGCCAACTCGCTGGGCCTGGACGAACTGGGCGTGCGCCAGAATGCGGGCACGGCGTCGGGGACGTCGGGGCTGGAAAACACCGTGGTCACGGTCGGCAAGCGGATCTCCTCGCGCCTGTACCTGGGCTTCGAGCAGGGGGCCGCGAGCGCGACCAGCCTGGTGCGCTTGCGCTACAAGATCAACCCGCGCATCACGCTACAGCTGCAGACGGGGACGAATACGGCGCTGGACGTGCTGTATTCGTGGGCGTTTGATTGAAGCTACATGTTGCAGAACGTCGCCCCCGCGAAGGCGGGGGTCCAAGTTGCACGCATTTCGGTAGCGCATGCAGGACTTGGGCCCCCGCCTCCGCGGGGGCGACGTGTCCAGGCAGGTGGCCTAGCGTGGAAAATAGCGCTCGCTATCCACATCCTCCAGCAACCCGGCTTCCCTCGGCACCCACCCCAGCACCTCGCGCGTCCAGCTGCTCGACGCCGGCATGTCCATCCCCACGAACATGCTGAACCACCCGAAGTGCGCCGCCGCCTCCTCGACCGGCCTGGCCACCACCGGCATCTCAAGCCTGCGCCCGATCACTTCCGCCAGCTGGCGGAACGGCACGCCTTCGTCGGCCACCGCGTGATAGCTCTCGCCGCGCGCGCCGCGTTCCAGCGCCAGGCGGTACAGGCGCGCCGCGTCCAGGCGGTGCACGCCGGGCCAGCGGTTGGCGCCCTCGCCGATATAGGCCGAGACGCCCTTGTCGCGCGCAAGCTTGACCAGCATCGGCACGAAGCCATGGTCGCCTTCGCCATGCGTCGAAGGCGCCAGGCGCACGGTGGAGGCATGGATGCCGTTCTCGGCCAGCTTCATCGCGGTCAGGTCGGACGCGCGCGGCATGGCCGGCTTGATGGCCGGCGCAGGGTCCCGCTCGGTGGCGGCGCGTCCCGGCGCCAGGGCGGCCACGCCGGAGGTGACCAGCAAGGGCCGGCTCGAACCTTTCAGTTCGGCCCCGATCGCCTCGATGGCGATTCGGTCCTGCTCGCAGCTGGCGGCGAAATTGGAAAAGTCGTGGGTGAATGCGGTGTGGATGACGCCGTCTGCGGCTGCCGCGCCGCGGCGCAGGCTGCCCAAGTCCTCCAGCGAACCCTGGTGGACCCGGGCACCAGCCTTGGCCAGCACGGCCGCGCCGGCTTCCGAGCGGGTCAGGCCGAGCACCTCATGGCCGCTGGCGATCAATTCCCGGACGACGGCCGAACCGACGAAACCGGTGGCGCCGGTAACAAAAACACGCATGGTCTATCTCCTGCTCGTTGAAATTGCGGCTACTATCTGCCTTGCCCCCATCGGGGTAAAGTAGTGAGCGCATACTGGTATAAGGACTGACAGGATGGAACTGGGTGACTACCTGAAGGACAGGCGCGCGCGCATCGACGCGGCGGCGCTCGGCTATCCGACGGCGCGCCGGCGCACGCCCGGGCTGCGCCGCGAGGAAGTGGCGCAGCGCGCCAACATCAGCGCCACCTGGTACACCTGGCTCGAACAGGGCCGCGGCGGCGCGCCATCGGGCGAGGTCCTGGAGCGCATCGCGCGGGCATTGATGCTCACCGGCGTCGAGCGCGAACACCTGTTCCTGCTGGGGCTGGGCCGCCCGCCGGAGCCTCGCTACCCGGTTGAAGCCAGCCTGTCGCCGCGCATCCAGCGCGTGCTCGACGCGCTGCCGTTCAGCCCCGCGTTCGTGAAGACCCTGGCCTGGGACGTGATCGCCTGGAACCGCCCCGCCGCCGCCGTATTCGGCTATACCGGCCAGCCCGGCGAGCAGCGCAACATCCTGCGGCGCATTTTCCTCAACCCGCGCAACCAGCGCATGCAGCAGGACTGGGACAGCGTGGCGCGCTTCGTGGTGGCCGCCTTCCGCGTCGACCTGGCACGCGCCGGCGCCCAGGGCAACGCCGAGGACCTGGTGCGCGAACTGTGCGCGGCCAGCCCGGACTTCGCCAGGCTCTGGCAAAGCAATGACGTGACCGCCTACAGCGAGGGCAACAAGCAGCTGCACCATCCGGTGGCGGGCCTGCTGACCATGGAATATTCGTCGTTCGCCATCGACGGCCGGCCGGATCTCGGCATGATGGTCTATAACCCCGCCACGCCGGAAGACGCCGACAAGGTGCGCGCGCTGCTCCTTGCATCGGCGTCGTATGCATGAAAAAATCTGTGCTTGTTGGCAATCCGGCTGTTAGCCTGTTTGCACGACAACACAGGAGAGCAAGATGGCCGCTACGCTCCATTTCATGTGCGGCAAGATGGCCGCAGGCAAAAGCACGCTGTCACGCAAGCTGGCCGAGGAGCACGGGGCCGTGCTGGTGTCCGAAGACATCTGGCTGCAGCAGCTGTATCCGGACGAGATCAAGGGCTTCGAGGATTACCTGAATTACGCGCGCCGCCTGAAAGCCGTGATCCGGCCCCACGTGACCGAACTGCTGCGCCTCGGCTTGCCGGTGGTGATGGATTTCCCCGCCAACGTCCCGGCCCAGCGCGCCTGGTTCCGCGCCCTGCTCGAGGACAGCGGCGCCAACCACCTCATGCACTTTGTCGACACGGCGCACGAACGCTGCATCGAGCAGCTGCACAAGCGCAACCGCGAACGGCCGCCGGGCTCGATGCCGATGTCGGTCGAGCAGTTCGAGGCCATCAGCGCGTTGTTCGTGCCGCCGGCGCCCGAGGAAGGTTTTACGATCCAGGTCTACCGCTGAGCCGCCGGCAGGCCGCGCAGGAAGTCCACGACGGCCGGGACCAACTGCGGGGCCAGCGGCAGCGCCGGGTCGCCATAGGACGCCAGCTGGCGCTGCGGATCGGCCGGCACGGCCTTCAGCACGTGGTTCATGCCGGGAACGATGCTCAATCGAGCGTCCGGTTTCGCCAACTTGAGCGCCTCGGCCTGGTCGACGCCGACCTGGATGTCGGTCGTGCCCTGCACGATCAGCACCGGCATACCCAGCCTGGCGATTTCGGCGGCCGGCTTGATGCGCAGCTGCGACACCAGGTAGGGCTGCACGCTGGGCCGGTAGAACACCATCAGTTGGGCCGGCACCTCGGCCACCGTCGTGCCGGCCTCCAGCGACGCCAGGATGCGCTCGTTGGCGGCGGCCAGATCGGGTGGCAGCTTGCCGGCCAGCTGGCGGCGCAGGATGGTGCCGATGCCGTCGGCGATGCCGGCGACCGAGACATAGGCCGCGGCCCCGCCCTGCCGGGCCGCCATCATGCCGATCAAGGCACCTTCGCTGTGGCCCAGCACGGTCACGGGGCCGAAGCGGGGATCGGCTTTCAGCTTCGCGATCCAGGCGGCCGCATCATCGACGTAGGTGTCGAAACGCAGCGCCGATTCGGATGGCGTGGCGGCCAGGCTGGCGCCCACGCCGCGCTTGTCGTAGCGCAGCGAGGCGAAGCCGGCCTCGGCCAGGGCCGTGGCCAGCATCCTGAAACTGTCGTTGTGGCCGGGCAGCATCGCGCTGTTGCCGTCGCGGTCGGTCGGACCGGAACCGGCGATGATCAGGACCACGGGCGGCTTGGCGCTTGATGCCGGCAGGGCCAGCGTGCCGGCCAGGGTGCCGGCCGGCGTCTCCAGGTTCAGCGGCGCCTCTTTCACCTGTGCCATTGCCTGGCCAGCCAGGGCCAGCATCAACATCATCCCGACCCGCACCACCGCCACCACCCACGCCTGCCCCATGCCAGCCTCCAGTTAGAAAAATGTCTAATTAGACGAATATCTAAATATTAGGCCGGGCAAAACATGCCGTCAATGCGGCATGGATAACGTGTCTGAATCAATGCAGCGTACGCCCGATGCTCGGGTTCGGATCGGTCACCGGCGGCTCGTCGTTGAGCGGGGTGCGGATCGGCGGCTGGTGCGGATCTGTGCCCTCGAACGGATCCTCGGGTGGCTCCTCGGTAGGGAGCGGATCGGGGGCGCGGTGCGCCTGGATGGGGGCGATGATCATGGGTACGGTTCTCCTGAAAAGATGACCAAAACATACCACGGCCAGCGCTTCGGCGACGCCAGCCTGCATTACAATGGCGGATTCGACTGAAAGGAATCCGCCATGCTGCCTACTCCCGTCGTTGCCGCCGTGGTTGCCCCGCTCGTCCTGTGGCGCATGTACAGCCGCATCAAGCGCCTGACGACGCGCCAGCTGTCGAAGACGTGGCGCCACCGCACCACGCTGGTGTTCTTCCCGCTGCTGCTGCTGGGACTGGCCGCGGCCGCGATCCAGGCCGGCGCCATCACGCTGGCCGCCCTGGCCGCCGGCCTGCCGCTGGGCATCGTGCTGGGTCGGATCGCCATCGGCAAGACCCGTTTCGAGCAGGTCGGCGGCGCGTTCTACTTCACGCCGCACGCGCCGATCGGCATGGCGATCGCCCTGCTGTTCATGGGCCGCATGGCGTATCGCGCCTACGAGTTCTTTCACCTGGGCGTCGGCCAGCACCACGAATTCGTGACCAGCCCGCTGACCCTGTTCATCTTCGGCCTGCTGGCCGGCTATTACATGACCTTCGCCTGGGGCCTGCTGGCCTGGCGCCGCCGCACCGCAACCGCACCTACCGTACTGAATCCGCAATGAGCCTGACCACTGCCGCACTGATTATCCTTGTCCCCTTCCTGATCTGGCGCATCTACCAGCGTTTGAAGACGCAGATGTCGCGCCAGCGCTCGATCCTGTCGCGCCACTACACCGGCCTGCTCGTGTTCTGCGCGATGATCCTGATTCCGGCCACCGAACTCGGCGACCGCCCCTTCCAGCTGGCCGCGCTGGCCGCCGGCGCCATCGGCGGCATCGCGCTGGGCAGCTACGGCCTGCGCCGCACCCGTTTCGAAGTCACGCCGGAAGGCTATTTCTTCACGCCGCCACAGCGCATGGGCATCCTGGTCGCGATGCTGCTGGTGGCGCGCGTGGTCTACCTGGGCATCGAGATCTACATGAACCAGGGCAGCAGCCGGCCGAACCCGCGCTTCACCGACAGCCCGGTGACCATGTTCTGCCTGGGCTTCAGCGCCGCCTATTTCGCCACCTTCTCGGCCAGCCTGGTGCGCTGGCGCAAGCAGAAGCGCAAGGAAGTCGACAGCATCTGAGCCGCCTGTCGTACTCCTTGGCGCCCTCCAATACCTGAGCCCGCGTCCCGCGTGAAAATGGCCGAGTTGCCAACTCGACACTATCACGGAGGTCGCGATGGTCCTCACCTGTCTCGCCAGGCACTGGCTGGCACGGCGCCACTACGCTCTGCCGTCCTGGCTGGCCTGCGTGGCGCGCAGCCTGCGCGTCCTGCTGTTCTACCGCGACCACGCGCGCCTGCTGCGGCTGGACATGTACCGCCACTACCTGGTGCGCGCCCACGACGATGTCTTCCACCACCTGAGCCACCGCGACTACCTCGCCAGGGGTTTGCGCCTGCGCGAGCGGGTGCGCTGCGTCGGCACCCACTACCGTTTCGAAGAAGCCCGCTTCGACGCCGCCTACAAGCACGCGGTCTACCGCAACGGCGGCCTGCCGCTGTGGCGCCACGAGGCCGGCGGCCTCCACTTCACGATCCGGCTCGAACTGGCGCCGCGCCTGGCGCCCGAGGGCGACCTGATGCTGGTGCTCAGCGCCGGCGGGACCTGCCTGCACCGGCTGTCCTTCAGCTGGGTCGACGGCGCCTTCGACGGCGTGGACGGTATCGGAAACGCCATCGTCCCCTTCATCGCGCGCAACCAGGGACACAGGGCGGATGCGGCCGAAGCCTTCGCCGCTTTCGAGCAGGCCTTTCCCAACAACTCGCCCAGCTACTTCTGCTTCGCGGCGCTGCAGGGCATCGCGCAGGCGCTGGGCATGGACCGGCTGCTGGCCGTCAAGTCGGCCTGCCAGTGCGGCTGGAGGCCTGAAGACGACGCGCACTTCGCGAATGCCTACGACGGCTTCTGGCGCGCGCTGGGCGGCGTCGAAACGACCGGGCCGGCCTGGCGCATCGCCCTGCCTTTTTACCTGAAACCGCTGTCCGGGATGGCGGCCAAGCACCGCAAGCGCGCGGCCCGGCGGCGCGCGTACTGGCACGCGATCGGCGCCTCGAGCGGACTGGCCGTGCGGCGCCACGTCCTGCCGGCGCATGCCGGCGGCGCGCCGTCGGGACGCCGGCTCATCTTCCTGCCCACCGGCTGAAAATTGATATAACATCGAATCTCCGATAAAAATAGTTAGCGCAAACATTCAGATGCGAGCGCACGACGAGGAGACGAGATGAAGCACACCAGACGCATCGCCCTGCCCTTGCTGGCACTGGGCGCCGCATGCCTGCCGGCGCAGGCCGCCGACCCCGCCTTCGCGCGCGTATTCGGCGACCACGCCGTGCTGCAGCGCGGGGAACCGATCACCGTATGGGGCACGGCCGATGCCGGCAGCGCCCTGACGCTGACGCTGAACGGCCGCAGCGTCAGCGGCAAGGCCGACGGCAAGGGCAAGTGGCGCCTGCAGCTGCCGCGGCAGCTTGCTGGCGGCCCCTACACCCTGACCCTGTCGTCCGGCGGGAAATCGGCCAGCGTGAACGACGTCATGGTCGGCGACGTCTACCTGTGCTCGGGCCAGTCGAACATGGAATTCGCGGTCCGGAATTCGACCAATGCCTGGGGCGCCACCAACGCCTCGGCGAACGGCAAGCTGCGCTTCCTGAACATCGAAAAGACCAGCGCCAACACGCCGCAGGACGAGCTCAAACAGCCGGCCGCCTGGAAGGTGGCCGCACCGGACACCATCGGCGACGCCTCCGCCACCTGCTACTACATGGCGCGCTCGCTGCAGCAGCGCTATGGCATCCCGGTCGGTTTCATCAACGCCAGCTGGGGCGGCACCACGATCCAGGGCTGGATCGGCGCCGAATCGCTGCGCACCATGCCGGCCTATGCGGAAGGCGTCGGCCTGCTCCAGCAACTGGCCACCGACCCGGCAGGCGCCATGCGGCGCGAAGACGCGCGCGTGGAAGCCTGGTGGGACGCGCACGATCCGGCCGCGGCGCGCGAGCGTGCGTTCAAGGCGCCGGGTTTCGACGACAGCGCCTGGCCGCAGCTCACGCCTGCCGGCTCGTGGAAGGACAGCGGCATCGCCGCCCTGCGCGATTTCGACGGTGTCGCCTGGTTCCGCACCACGGTCGATTTGACCGAGGCGCAGGCCGCGAGCGCCAACGCGCTGCAGCTCGGCCCCGTGGAAACCTACGACACGGCCTGGGTCAACGGCGCGCGCGTGGGCGGCGGTGCCACCGGCTGGATGTGGCGCGACTACCCGGTCCCGCAAGGCAGCTTCAAGGCCGGGCGCAACGTGATCGCGCTGCGCGTGTTGAACAATGGCGGCGCCGGCGGCCTGACCGGCCAGCCGGCCACGCGCGGCGTGCGCACCGCCGGCGGGGAATTCATCGCCCTGTCGCCAGCCTGGAAGTACCGCCTCGGCACGCCGATGAAGGGCCAGACGGTGGCGCCTTCGCCGTGGGACGTGCCGACCAGCCTCACCACGCTGTACAACGGCATGATCGCGCCGCTGGTGGGCTACAAGTTCAAGCTGGCGGCCTGGTACCAGGGCGAATCGAATACCGGCGCGGCCGAAGAATACCGCACGCTGCTGCCGCTCCTGATGCGCGACTGGCGCCAGCGCTTCGAGCAGCCGGCCCTGCCCTTCCTGGTCGTGCAGCTGCCCGGCTACGGCGCCGCGCCCAGGGCGCCCGGCAAGTCCGGCTGGGCCGAACTGCGCGAGGCGGAGGCGCTGGCCGTCAGGAACGATGCGCACGCCGGCCTGGCAGTCACGCTCGACCTCGGCGACCGCTTCGACATCCACCCGACCCAGAAGACCATCGTCGGCGATCGCCTGGCGCGCGCCGCGCGCGTGGTGGCCTACGGCGACAAGGACGTCACGCCGGGCGGGCCGGAAGCCGTGTCGGTAACGCGCGAAGGCGGCGACATCGTGGTCGCCTTCCGCCAGACCAATGGCGGCCTGCTCACCTACGCGTCCGACCGGGCGATCGGCTTCGAAACCTGCGCCGGCGACAGCTGCAAGTATGCGGAGGCCATGGTGGCGGGCGACCGGGTCGTGCTGAAGGGCGCCAACGCGCCGGGCGTGACGCAGGTGCGCTATGCCTGGGCCGACGCGCCCTTCGTGAACCTGTTCGGCGCGGACGATGTGCCGGCGGCGCCGTTCCGCATGGATGTCAAATGAGCTTCAACTGAGCCTATACTTCCCGACATGATCATCATCGGGGAGAAGACATGACCTTGAACCGCCGCGGCTTCCTGGGCGCCGTGCCGATCGCTTCCCTGGGCCTGGCCGCAGGCCGGGTCCAGGCTCAATACCATAGCGGCGCGCCCGCGGCCTCCACGCCTGCGCCCGTCAGCGATTACGACACGCTGGTGCAGCTGTCCGGCGACGCCCTGCCGCGCAACCCGACGCTGGAACCGGCGCGCCTGCAGGCGCTGCTCGAACGCCATGCGAAACCGGTCGACGGCTACCTGGCGGGCGGCGCGGTGGCCGAACTGGAAGCGACATTCTCCGCGCTGCTCGGCAAGGAAGACACGGTATTCATGCCGACCGGGACCCTGGCCAACCACCTCGCCCTGCGCCTGCTGTGCGGCGACAACAGGCACGCGCTGGTGCAGCAGGAAAGCCACGTCTACCGCGACGAATCGAACACCGTCACCACCCTCAGCGGCATCAACCTGGTCCCGCTCGCGCCGGGCCAGGCTGCGCCGTCGCTCGACGAGGTGCGCGCCGCGATCGAGCGTGCCGAGATCGGGCCCTACCCGATCAAGGTCGGCGCCATCGCGCTGGAAAGCCCGGTGCGGCGCGCGCAGGGTGGCACACTGGCGCCGGCGCTGGTAGCAAGCATCGCGCGCCTCGCGCGCGAAAAGCGCATCGGCCTGCACCTGGACGGCGCGCGCCTGCTCTTGATGAGCGGCATGGCCGGCTTCGACGTGAAGTCGTACAGCGCCCACTTCGACACGGTCTACGTCTCGCTCTACAAATACCTGGGCGCGCCTTTCGGGGGCGTACTGTCCGGCCCGAAGCCGCTGATGGCGAAGGCGCGCGAGCTGCGCCACATCTTCGGCGGCACGATCTACCACGGCTGGCAGGCGGCGCTGCCGGCGCTGGATGCGCTGGAGGGCGCCGAACAGCGCTTCGCCAGCGTGCGCGCGGCGGGAGAACGGCTGCTGGCGGCGCTGGAACGGGCCCCAGGCTTCAAGGTGCAGCGGGTGGAAAACGGCAGCAACCTGGCGCTGCTGGAGATCGCACCAGAGCGGCTGGCGGGGCTGGAAGCCAGGCTGCAGAAAGCCAATGTGCGGCTCGGAAAGATCAACGAAGGGAAGGTGCAACTGGGCTTCAACGAGTCGATCCTGCGGCGCGATACCGCTTACCTGCTCAAGGCGGTGGCGGGATGATGCAAGCCGCTCCCGACCAGTCCCAGCCCGTCCACCGTGGCCGCTTCATCCTGAAGCATCTCGGCTTGACGGCCATCGTGGGCTTCATCAGCTTCATGCTGAGCGCCTACTTCATCACCTTGCTGCTGGCGATCGCACCGCTGTTTGCCATCCCCAAGGCCAACAAGACAGACAGGGCGACCTACGCCATCAGCACCTTGCTTGCGCTCGTAATGCTTGCATGCGTCTTTGGCCTGACCTTGCTGTTGTTCGTGATGGCGCTTGGGAACGGCAATTGGCGCTAGATTGCGCCGGCGCCTGGTGGGTTCGGCATGCCTGCGCCTGCCGCGCCCACCCTGCGTAAGGCTTACGCCGCCTTGGCTTCCTTATCGCCTTCCTTGCGCCGCTGCAGCACGAAGATCGGCTGCGCCCACTGCGTATCCTTCTTCTTCTTGCTCGTGATGAGCGTCAGGTCCGAAGGATCGTAGACGTCGGTGTTGTGGGTCAGCGGCGTGGTCATCAGGTACTGGGCGTCGGTGTTCTTGAGGAACTCGCCGACCAGCTGGATGTTGCGGATGTCCAGGTGGGCGAAGGGTTCGTCGATGAACACGAAGCCGCCGGAACCCTCTTCCGATTTCAGCAGGCCGATCAAGAGCACCAGCGACTTCATCACCTGCTGGCCGCCGGAGGCCTCGCCGTCGTTCATGCCGATCTGGCCCTTGCCGTCGAACTTGAAGCGCACCTGCAGGCCGGCCTGGGCCAGCTGGATGTCGTCGTTTTCCAGGCGCACCGGGTCCACCGAGACTTCGATGTTGGCCAGCTCGCCCAGCTCCCTGATGTTCTTCGAATAGGTCTTGATCGTGTAGCGCAGGCGCTCGATATAGGCGCCGCGCGCGTTGTCGGTGGCTTCGATCGCGCGGTTGTTCTGGTAGCGGCGCTCCTCGGTCTCGTTCTGGCGGCCGGACAGCTGCTCGTTCAGGCGCTCGTACTGGTCGATGACGGTCGGGTCCTGTTCCCAGTTGCCGCGCTCCAGCGAATTGTCCAGCGAATTCATGCGCAGCTTGACCTGGTGCGCGTTCTGGTGGGTCGCCACCAGCGCCGCGCGCTGCTGCGGGTTGCGCCAGCTCTTCGGCACGTGGCGCCAGTTGCGGCGCAGCGCCAGCAGGTCGCGCGCGTGCTCGCTGCGCTGCTCGAGCTGGCGGCGGTTGTTCAGGCGCATGCCGGCTTCCGCTTCCGACAGCGCCATGCGCGCGTTCTGCCAGACGGTGTCGGCGCGGGTGCGGGTGACTGTCGCGTTCTTGATCAGGACCTGCAGCTCGCCCAGGCGCGCGCCCACCTGCAGGCGTTCGGCACGCAAAGGTTCCAGCGCGCGCGTCGCTTCCTCGAACTCGGCCTGGCGCGCCGCCAGTTCCTTGGCCGCGTCGACGCCGGCGATGCGCACGCGCAGGCTCGAGACTTCGGCGGCCAGCTTGCTGATCGCCAGCGTCAGGCTGTCTTCCTGGGCTTCCAGCGACGGCAGCAGCTTCTGGATCGCTTCCAGGCGTTGGGTCTTGCCGGCCGCGCCGAAACGGTAGCGCGAGGGCTCGACGAACAGCGAGCGTCCGCCGCGCCGTTCGCGGTGGTAGGCGTCCGGGGTGATCCACTCGTCCGAGTCGCTCTTGAAGCCGGCGTCGACCGACTCCACGCGCTCGATGCGTTCCAGCTGGTCGATCAGCCAGCCCGGGGCCGCGCTACTGAAGCGCACGACCGACAGCAGGGTATCGTCCCTGACCACCGGCGCGTCGACGCAATCGGGCACGATGAAGTGGCGGTAACGCTCCTTCTCCGCCAGTTTATAGGCCGCCGGCGCATCCTTGGCGCGCTCCAGCAGCACCACCGACGCATAGCCGCCCAGCACGCCCTCGACCGCGCCCTGCCATTTCGGGTCCGTCACTTCGACGATGTCCGACAGCATGGCGTGCGGGATGCCCGCATCGCGCAGTGCGCGGCGCATCTGGCGCTGGGCTTCCGGTTCCGGCATCGTGGTCTTGCCCTGTAGCGCCGAGATGGTCGACATCTCGCCGGCGATGCGGGTGGCGACGGCGTCGCGCTCGGCCTTCTTCTTGCCCAGCTCGGCCTCCTTGGCCTGCAGCTGTTCGGCGACTTCCGCGATGTCGGCGCCGGCGTCCGCCGCCAGCTTGTTCAAGCGCTCCTTCTGCTCGAGCAGGGATTCCAGCGGCTTCAGCTTGGCGTTGACCTGCGTGAGGCGGCTCGCCAGTTCGCTCGCTTCCCCTTCCAGCTTGACTTCCTGCTGCTGGGCTTCGGTCAAGGCGCGCTGCTGGGCCGCCAGCGCGTTGCGCTTCTCGGCCAGGATCGAATCGGCCTGCATCAGCGGCTTCTTCGCCTCGCGCAGCTGGCGGCTGATGTTGGCCGCCTTTTCGCGCGCCTCGTGGTATTCGAGGCTGGGCAGGACTTCTTCCACCAGGGTCTTGCGTTCCTTGTTCAGGTCTTCCCACTGATGGTAGTTGGCCACGCGCAGCCGCAGGCCCTCGAGGTTGATGCGCGAGGTTTCCAGTTCGGCTTCGAAGCGCTTCAGCTCGGACTCGGTGTCGCGCTGGTGGCGCTTGGCTTCGTCGTAGGCGTCCAGCACTTCCTTGTCGCCGAACACCTGGAACACCAGGTCCAGCAGCTGGCGCGGCGAGTATTCGCACAGTTTATCGGTCTCGCCCTGCTCCAGCGCCAGCACCTTGGACATCGCCGGCGACAGGCCGGCCGAAGCCAGACGTTTCCGGTAGTTCTCGACGCCGAGCCAGTCGGTGGCGTCGGTGACTTCCTCGATGTCGATGTTCCCGGGGCGCATCAGGTACTGGCGCTTCCAGTCGCCGCCGTTCTTCTGCACCTGGCAGAACAGCGTCACTTCGTCGTCGCTGAAGAAGCCGGAGTGGCGGAACGGGCGGTTCGACAGCTGGCGGCCGCTCGGCTTGTTGTCGACCACGGCGCGGATCCAGGCGCTCTGCTGGCCCGAGTGGCGCGCGTAATGCTTGTAGGTGCGCCCCATCGAGCAGTCCAGGCCGAACAGCGTGCGCATGGCGTCGAGCAGCGTGGTCTTGCCGGAGCCGTTCTGGCCGGCGATGGTGATGATCTTGGCGTCGAGCGGGATGTTCTTGATCCGCTGCCAGTAGTCCCAGTGGACCAGCTCGAGAGATTTGATGTGGAACATGCGCTTTGTTTAACCTTGAGTATCGGGTGCGTCGGCGGGAGCGTCCGCTGCGACCGGCTCGGCCGGCGCGGCTTCCGTCGAAGCGGCATCGTTGGCCGCCTCGCTGGCCGGACGGCGCCGTGCCACCGCCAGCGGCGCGCGCTTGAACACTTCGGCCAGCGCGCCGTTGATGATGCGTTCCTTGAGCAGGTCGGTGTCCATCAGCAGGTCCAGCAGCGGGCCTTCCAGGATCACGTCGCCGCGCCGTTCGATGAAGCCGAGCTTCGAGAGCAGGCCGAGGTTCATGTCCATGCGCGTCTTCTTGCCCAGCTTGTCGCCGAAGTCGGCCAGCAGCGTGGTGTAGGAGATGCCGATCGACGTGTCCTCGGCGCGCGGGATCGGGTTGTCCTTGTCGAACATGTCGGACTGGTCGACGTCGATCGCCTGGTGGGTTTCCTGGCGCTGGCGCTTGGGCAGGATGATCTGCGCCCACAGCACGACCAGCAGCGCGACGCCGTCGCGCGTCAGGCCGAAGTTATTGTTCTGCCAGACGTCCTTGGCGCCGAAGATCTTCGGCTCGACGTTGCGGTGCAGGGCCAGGGTCACGTGGTCGGCATACACGTTGTCGATCAGCTTCAGGCCGGATTCCAGCAGGCGCTTGTCGACTTCGGTGCGGAACAGGTCGTCGGACAGCGCGCGCTTGACCATCTTGTCGTCGCGGCGCAGGGTCTGGTGCGTGAGCAGTCGCGCGATCAGGATTTGGGCGTCGTCATTCATGGCTATCCAGGTTCAAATCGAATGCGGGTGGAATGTACAGGGCGGAGCGCGGCGGCTCGGGCGGCGGCACGACCGACAGGGCCGCGCGCGACATCGCCGCGACCTGCGGGTCGTCCAGCTCGACCATCTCGTCCTCGGACGTGAACTGCACCGGCAGGCGCGCAAGCTCCGCGGTCGCGCCCTGCAGGCTGGCCTCGGCGGCATCGCCCAAGAGCGGCAGCAGCGAGGCGCGATAGGACGCCACGGCAAAGCTGGCCGGCAGCAGCGAGTCCTGGATCGGCACGCTCCTCGGCGCGCCTTCGGCCACTTCCGGGAAGTTGTCCAGGTTGGCGAAGTCGGACAGGCGGGCGATCCAGTCGTTCAGTTCGGCCTGCAGGGCCGGATTGTCGTTGATGGTGAGCGGCGCGTCCTCGCCGCTGGGCAGGCCGCCCGGCGCGGTGTTGACCGGGCGCTCGGTCATCAACTCTGTCTCGGCGACGTCGATCATCTCGGCCGGCGTCATGAACAGCGGCAGCACCGGCCGCTCGATCGCGCCCTCGGCCAGGCTGGCCAGGTCCTCGTGGGCCAGCAGCCAGCGCTTGATGTCGGTGGTCGACAGGCCGGACTGGCCCAGGTGCACGCGCTGGCGCTCGATCTGGTTCAGCGCGCGCGAGAACATGCCCTGCATGTTCAGCAGCTGCGACTGGGCGCGCCCGATCGCCTGGGCGGCGCGGTGGGTGGCGGAGTCGGCGTTCTCGTCCGAGGTGATCGCACGCAGGATGACGGAGCCCTTCTCGACCCAGTCGCAGGCCGTGTGCCACTTCGCCTGCGAGGCGCGCAGGCGGAATTCGGAACCGGAAGCGATGGCATCGCGGAATTCCTCATGCAGCTCGACCAGGCGGCCCAGCAGGTGCTTCAGCTGCTCCACCGTGACGCCGCCCACGGCCTGGGCGCCGGCCACCTGCGACAGCAGGAAGCCCATCTCGGCATCGTCTTCCTCGGGCTTGGCCAGTGCCAGCAGCGTGTCCAGCGCGGCCAGCACGTTACGCGCCAGCGGCGTGATGCGGTAGACCGCGGCCGGGTTGTCCCAGGCCAGCAGGCCGTGGCTGCGCAGGCGGCCCAGCACCGTTTCCAGGCTTTCCGGGATCAGGTAGGCGAATTTCTGGTTGATGTCGGCGCGCGAAAACGCCGAGTCGGCCGGGTCCGCGGCCAGCTCGCGCAAGACCAGCAGGCGCACGATGACGCCGTCCTGGCCGCCGTGGAACAGGGCCGTGAACGCCTGCAGCATCGGCTGCGCGCGCTTGAGCATGTAGACCTGCTCGATCTCGTCCGGCGCGACACCCGCATGGAAGTGGGCTTGCAGCGGATCGATCTCATCCAGGGCTGGGGAATGGGCGTCGGCGGCGACAGCGCCTGCCAGATTGTCGATCATCGTAGGACTTGCCAGTTTTGCATGTCGCGCCCGAGGGCGGACGGAAGCGGGGGCGTCAGTATATCAGTAACACTGAGCAGTTAAGCCTAGGCAACTAATAAGAATGGAACCAGGGATTCTACAACTGGCGAATATGCAACGGAATCCCGGTTCCATTCTTATTAGTTGCCTAGG
>CAJYQM010000042.1 GCA_913777025.1 uncultured Massilia sp.
GCTTCTTTTCGGCGTCCTGGACGAAGCGCCGGGCTTCCGGCACGGTGGGTTTGCCCTGGGCCGGCGCGGCAGCCCTGGAGGCCGCGCCGGCGTACGGGGCGGCGAACAGCGCGGCGACCAGGATGGCAGTCGGGCGCAGCGGATGCATCGTGTTCAAGCAGTTCTCTCCTTGTGATGGCGGCCGGTGGCCCGGCCTGTCCCGGACTATACGGGTTCCGTAGCGGATTCGGCGGCCTGTTCGCTGTCCCAGGTGAAGCTGCCGGTAACGCCGCCGAACAGCAGCGCGCCGCGCTGCGGACCGCGCAGCCTGGCCTTGATCTCGCGCGGGGGCATCAGGTAGGGGCTGCCGCCAGTGGGGCTGAAGCCGAGCACGCGCACCTGGGTGTCGCCGTGCACCTGGCGCAGCGTCACGCGGCTGACGACGGCGGCGTCGCGCCGCTGCGCTTCGAGCCCGGCCAGCATCTGCCCGCCCTTCTGCTGCTCGGCCTCCGCCGCCTTGACGCGGGCCGAGGCGTCGGCGACTTCCTTCAGCATCGGCGCCACGTCCAGGGCCATCTGCTGGAACTGGCGCGCCTGTTCCGGCGACAGCTTGACTTCGCCCTTGCGCACGCGCGAAGCCACCATCAGGTAGCGGCGCACCTCCGGGCGTGCCGCCAGGCTTTCCATCTCGGCCTTGTGGCGCGCGGCCAGCTGGCCGAACTGGGCGATCCGCTTGGCGACCGCGTCGATCACCTCGCCGATCTGCGGGCCTTCGGGACGCAGCACGCACACCAGCATCTCGCCCTGCTTGCGCGGCAGCGCGAAGTCGATCGTCACCTGGCGCGCGGCGATGGCGCTGCCCTCGGCCTGGCCGACCGTGACCTCGTCGCCGATGATCTCGCAATTGACGGCGTGGGCGATGGTGACGCGGGTGCCGGCCACGATGCAGTTCTCGGCGCGCTCGAGCACGATGGCGCCGTCGGTCGCCTGGATCAGCGCGCTCGATGCGACGCCGCGCACGCGGATGTCGCCGCGCTTGTTGTGGGCGCTGCCGCCGACCACATTGGCATGCAGCAGGATGGTGCCGCCGCGCGAGGCCAGGCGCCCGTAGACGTCCCCGTGCACCGTGATGCCCTCGCCTTCGATCACGCGCTTTTCCTGGACCTCGCCAAATTCCTCGTAGTCGCCCGTCAGGCTCAGGTTGCCGGTCGTGCGCACGCTGACGCCGTCGCGGCTGACGATCTTGTCCTCGATCGAGATGCGGCTGGTCTTCGCCTCCACCGACAGGAAGCCGGCGCGCTCCGACACCAGGAACTCGCCGTCGCGCGTGCGCTCGACCCGGGTGCCCGGACCGGCATAGGATGCCAGGTCAGCATCGCGGCCGGGCGTCGACGGCAGCGCCGTGCCGGCCATTTCGAAGCCGGGGCGGCCCTGGCTGGCCGGCACCTTGCGCAGCAGGCGCACGCCGGGCTGGATCTGCGGGAAGCGGTTCTGGAAGCTGTTCAGGTCGAGGCGGCCGTTGGCCAGCTGGCGCGGCGCGTTGTTGCGGTGGATGTCGTCCGAGACTTCATCGATGCGCGCATCGTCGCCCGGCACCGGCTCGAGGCGCCGCGCCACCGTGATACGGTCGGCCTTGCCCGCGCCGATCATGGCGCGCACGGCCTCGAACTCGATGCCGAAGCGGATGCCCTTGAGCCAGGCGTCGGCGACGAATTCGTCGGCATCCAGGCGCGCCGGCAGGCCCGCTGCGCCTGGGTCCGCGGGATCGGGCATCCAGACCGGCTCGAAATAGTATTCGGCGTAGCCGTTGGCGATCTTGATGGGGCGATAGAGCGCGCGCCGCGCCGGATCGAAGGTCTCGATGGCGCTGGCGATACGCACCATGCCATCGCTCCCCTGCGGCGCCGGCCCGGTGCCGTACAGTGCGTGGAGGAAGGCGGGGTAATCGAGGCCGGCAAGGAACTTGCCGGCGCGGTAGATGCCGTCCACGGCGGCGGCAAGCGTGCCGGGCTGCGCGGCGGGATCGGCAAGCACGCCGTCGGCGCGCTCGATGATGCATTGTGCGGGGCCGCGCGCGGCGGCAGGTGCGTCCGGGGACTGCGGTATGGCGGTTTCGATGGACACGATACGCTCCAGTCCAGGTTGAGCCCCGGCGAGGTTTGGGCCGGGGCAGAAGCTGGCTAGCGTATCACGTTGCCGAAATTAAATAAACGTCAGTCAACACTCTTGTCTCGATGGAACTACAAGCGGCTTCAGCGGCGGCGCGGGTACAGGTCCATGCCGGCTTCGTTGATCTGGCGGCGCAGGTCGCGGCGCTCGTCGGGCGTCAGGCGGCTGCTCGGGCGGCGCGGGTCGTCGCGCTGCGGATAGGCCTGGTCCTGCTGCTGGGCGCGGCGCTGGTCGTCGTAGGCGCGCATTTCGGCGTCACGCTGGCCACGGTCCTGCTGGGGCAGCGAAAAGCGTTCGCGGCCCTGGTGCGGCGCCTGTTCCGGACCACGGTCCCCATACTGGCGGTCCCCGCCATAGCCGCGGTCATTGTACTGCTGGGCGGACGCGGTGCCGGCGCCAAGGACCAGGGCGGCCGCCAGCGCACCGCGAAGCACGGTGCGCGCAATGCGCACTGCCTTCGTTCCTGCGTGGTTGTCGGTGAACGCGCTATTCATTGGATTTCCTCTTCCGCGATGCCAAGTAAGAAGTGTTAAGCTTCAAGCGTGAGCGATGATTCGATGAGGCCAGTTTATGTGTATTCCGAACCGGGCATAAGGCGAATTGGGTAAAGTTTGTAACACAATGTAATGCCTCAGCCGTACCCCCTTTCGGCGCGGCGATAAGAAGTTACCATAGCGACATTAATCTGACAAACCTTGACAGCATCATGAACGCAACGAACTCGAATCCCGGCGCCACCGGCGCCAATGCCGGCCACGCGGCCAAGATCATGGTGGTCGACGACGACGTGCGCCTGCGCGACCTGCTGCGCCGCTACCTGACCGAACAGGGGTTCCAGGTCGTGACCGCCGAAAGCGCGCCGGCGATGAACAAGCTGTGGCTGCGCGAACGCTATGACCTGCTGGTCCTGGACCTGATGCTGCCCGGCGAGGACGGCCTGTCGATCTGCCGCCGCCTGCGCGGCGCCGGCGACCAGACCCCGATCATCATGCTCACCGCGAAGGGCGAGGACGTGGACCGCATCGTCGGCCTCGAGATGGGCGCGGACGACTACCTGCCCAAGCCCTTCAACCCGCGCGAACTGGTGGCGCGCATCAACGCGGTCCTGCGCCGCAAGGGCCCGGACGAGATCCCCGGCGCGCCGAGCGAGACCCCGCAGACCTTCGAGTTCGGCGACTTCGTGCTCGACCTGGGCACCCGCACGCTCAAGAAGAACGGCGAGACCGTGCCCCTGACCACCGGCGAATTCTCGGTGCTGAAGGTGTTCGCCCGCCACGCGCGCCAGCCGCTGTCGCGCGAGAAGCTGATGGAACTGGCGCGCGGCCGCGAATACGAGGTGTTCGACCGTTCGCTGGACGTGCAGATCTCGCGCCTGCGCAAGCTGATCGAACCCGATCCGTCGAGCCCGCTGTACATCCAGACCGTCTGGGGCCTGGGCTACGTGTTCATCCCCGAAGGGCAGCCGCGCTAAGTGTTCTCATCCGCATCGACGTCCGAGGCGCCGCGCAAGCGCCTCTTCGGCCGCATGAGGAGCGGCCTGTTCTGGCGCACCTTCCTGCTGCTGTCGGTGCTGACCGGCCTCTCGATGGGCGCGTGGATCGGCATGATCAACGTGTTCCAGCGCGGCCCGCAGGCCGAGCAGACCGCCGAGCTGCTGGTGTCGGTGGTCACCCTCACCAAGGCCGCGCTGACCCACTCGGCGCCCGACCTGCGCACCGAACTGCTGTTCGAGCTGGTGTCGAACGAAGGCATCCGCATCCTGACCCTGGAACCGACCGACAAGGTCGAGCCGCCGCCCACCAACGCCCTGATGCCCGAGATCGCCGCCATGGTGCGCCAGCGCCTCGGCAAGGACACGCGTTTCTCGCGCCGCGTGAACGACATGCCGGGCTTCTGGGTCAGCTTCGACATCGACGGCGACAAGTACTGGCTGATGCTCGAACGCGACCGCCTAGCCGGCCTCACGCGCGTGCAGTGGCTGGGCTGGGCCACGCTGGTCGGCGCGCTGTCGCTGCTGGGCGCGGCGCTGATCTCGAGCCTGGTCAACCTGCCCCTGGCGCGCCTGACTGCTGCTGCGCGCTCGATCGCCCAGGGCAAGCGCCCCGCCGCGCTGCCCGAGAAAGGCGCGCAGGAGATCATCGAGGCCAACCGCAGCTTCAACCAGATGGTGGACGACCTGCAGCAGCTGGAAAAGGACCGCGCCATCATCCTGGCCGGCATCTCGCACGACCTGCGCACGCCGCTGGCGCGCATGCAGCTGGAAGTGGAGATGGCCAACCTGTCGCAGGAAGCGCACGAGGGCATCCAGTCCGACATCGCTCAGATGGACGCCATCATCGGCCAGTTCCTCGACTTCGCGCGCCCGACCGAGGCCGCCACCTTCGTGCCGGTGAACCTGTCCGAACTGCTGGAAGACTGCGGCCGCGAAGCCGCGCGCCTGCCCGACGTGCGCGTGACATGTGACATCGACGACGACATCCACGTGCCGGCCAATGCCACCGACCTGCGCCGCGTGATCAACAACGTCATCGAGAACGCGCGCCGGTATGGCAAGACGCCGGACAAGGACGTCACCGAGATCGACATCGCCTGCCACGTCAAGCTGACCGGCCACGGCCGGCGCGCCGTGGTCGAGATCAACGACCATGGCGTGGGTGTGCCCGACGACCAGATCCAGCAACTGCTGCGTCCCTTCACGCGCCTGGACAGCGCGCGCGGCCAGGCCAACGGCGCCGGGCTGGGCCTGGCGATCGTCGAGCGCGTGATCGCGCGCCACAACGCCGAGCTCACAGTGCGCAACCGCGAGGGCGGCGGCCTGGTACTGTCGTTCGCGCTGCCGCTGGCCACCTAGGGCCGCGCATGGGCGCCACGCGCCGGCCCCGCTATACTGTCGCCTCTTGAATCCTTCCCGAAAGCGAAAGACATGTCCGAGAACGCATCCCCATTACAGTACAGCGACGTCGAACAAGCCGCGCGGCGCATCGAAGGCGCGGCCCACCGCACGCCGGTGCTGAGCTCGCGCACCGCCGACGGCATCGCCGGTGCGAACCTGTTCTTCAAGTGCGAGAACTTCCAGCGCATGGGGGCGTTCAAGTTCCGCGGGGCCTACAACGCCATCGCGAAGTTCACCGACGCGCAGCGCCAGGCCGGCGTGCTGACCTTCTCCTCGGGCAACCACGCACAGGCGATCGCGCTGTCGGCGAAGCTGGCCGGCATCCGCGCCGCCATCATCATGCCGAACGACGCGCCGGCGCTGAAGGTGCAGGCGACCAAGGGTTATGGCGGCGAAGTCATCTTCTATGACCGCTACACGGAAAACCGCGAAGAGATCGGCCAGCGTCTGGCCCGGGAGCGCGGCATGACCCTGATCCCGCCCTACGACCACCCGGACGTGATCGCCGGCCAGGGCACGGCGGCCAAGGAATTGTTCGACGAGGCCGGCGAACTCGACGTGCTGCTGGTGCCGCTCGGCGGCGGAGGGCTGCTGGCCGGCTGCGCGCTGGCGGCCTCTCAGCTGTCGCCGAACTGCAAGATCATCGGCGTGGAACCGGAAGCCGGCAACGACGGCCAGCAATCGCTGCGCAGCGGCGCCATCGTCGACATCGGCGTGCCCCAGACCATCGCCGACGGCGCCCAGACCAGCCACCTCGGCCGGCACAACTTCGCCGTCATCCAGCGCCTGGTCGACGACATCGTCACCGTCAGCGATGCCCAGCTGGTCGAGACCATGAAATTCCTTGCCGAGCGCATGAAGATGATCGTCGAGCCGACCGGCTGCCTGGCCGCGGCGGCAGCCTTGCAGGGTGTGTATCCCGCGGGCGGCGAACCGCTCGCCGGCAAGAAAGTCGGCATCCTGATCAGCGGCGGCAACGTCGACCTGGGCCGTTTCGCCAGCCTCGTGGCGGGCTGAGCTGCCGAAAAATAAGCGTGCCGGCGCACAGTCGGCGCCGCCTTTCGGGCATAGAGTCAATACGCAGTACGACAACTCTATTACAGGAGGCCAATATGAAACACCTGCTTCTTGCCGCCCTCGTGGCCGGCTCGTTCGGCAGCATCCCGCTGCCCGCCGGCGCGGACGTCGTGGTGGTGCAGACCGCCCCGCCGCCGCCGCGCGCCGAACGCATCCCGGCGCCGCGCCGCGGCTACGTCTGGGCGCCCGGCCACTGGGAGTGGCGCGGCGGCCACCACGTCTGGGTGAACGGCAGCTGGATGCGCGAGCGCCGCGGCTACGTCTACCACGCGCCGACCTGGGTCGAGCGCGACGGCCGCTGGGTCATGGAACGCGGCACCTGGGTCCGTGGCGGCGGGCGCGACCGCGATGGCGATGGCGTGCCGAACCGCTACGACGCGCGTCCGAACAATCCGAACCGCAGTTGAGGATTGCCGATCGGCACCCGGCGCCGACCCTCATCCGGAGCGGCGTTTTTTTTGGCGCTGTTCGCATTAAATGTTGAACTTTTTGAACGGCTGAGGTCCAAAGACGACCTGAACCACCGTCCGGAGTCGTCATGCATG
>CAJYQM010000043.1 GCA_913777025.1 uncultured Massilia sp.
TGGAGACATTGCCGCCCTTGCGCACCGAGTTGATCGCCCAGTGCAGCACGGTAGAGGCGCCGGCCTGCATCTTCATCAGGCGGCCGGTCAGCGTTTGCGCGATCGAGCCCGCGGCGTCGCCGCCGACGCAGTCGATGGTGACGTCGGCGCCCATCCAGTCGGTCATCTTCTTGATGTGCTCGGCCATGTCATTGACCTCGCGGAAGTTGACCACCTCGCACTGGGCAAAACGCTTCACGAACTCCAGGCGGTACTCGACTTCGTCGACCACGATCACGCGGCCCGCGCCCATCAGCCAGGCCGACTTGGCGGCGAAGATGCCGACCGGGCCGGCACCGAACACGACGACGGTGTCGCCTTCATGGATGTCGCCCATCTCGGCGGCCTGGTAGCCGGTTGGGACGGCGTCGGTCAGCAGCACGGCGTCTTCGATGTGGATGTCGTCGGGGATCGGGTAGGGACCGACGTCGGCCATCGGCACGCGCACGTATTCGGCTTGGCCGCCATCGTAGCCGCCGGCCGTGTGCGAATAGCCGTAGATGCCGCCCACCGCGGTGGCTTGCGGATTCGTGTTGTGGCAATTACCGAAGAGCTCACGCTCGCAAAAGAAACAGGAGCCACAGAACAGGTTGAACGGCACCAGCACGCGGTCGCCGACCTTCAGGTTCTGCACGCCGACGCCGATGTCGACCACCTCGCCGACGAACTCGTGGCCGAAGGTGTGGCCGACCCGGGTATCGGGCACCATGCCGTGGTAAAGGTGCAGGTCCGACCCGCAGATGCACGAGCGCAGGACGCGCACGATGGCGTCGCCCGGGTGTTCGATGACGGGATCGGGCTTGTGGTCGGCCCGGACGCGATACGGCCCGCGGTAATTCATTGCCAGCATATAGTCCTCCTAATGGTTTGGGGGTCCATCGAATTCAGACCTTTGCCGTAACGGTATGTGAAAACGCAAAGGAAGGCGATACGCGCACGGAAACGAACACAAGCTTTATGAACAAATTTTTGATTTGTCTAGTCCCTTGTTTTTAAAAGGAAATTTCCAAACAAAAACGGCCGCATAAAACGGCCGTCAAATCTTTGCGTACCTACAGCATATCGGGAGCCTCGGAAACCGTAGCGAGCGGCTGCAGGGATGGCCGAGAAACGCAGCCGTACTTACGGTACGGCGAATATCGCAGGCCGTCCCTGCAGCCGCGCAGTAGGTTTACGAGGCGCCCCTCACAACTGGCGCGCTTCGAAGGTGTTGCACTGCTCGACCGAACCCGTTTCCAGCCCGCGCTTGAACCAGCGCACGCGCTGCGCCGAGCTGCCGTGGGTGAACGAATCCGGCACCACCTCGCCGCGCGACTGGCGCTGCAACGCGTCGTCGCCGATCGCGGTGGCGGCGGCCAGCGCCGATTCGACGTCGCCCTGCTCGATGATCTGCTTGGCCTGGTTGGCGTGCTGGGCCCATACGCCGGCGAAGCAGTCGGCCTGCAGTTCGACCCGCACCGACAAGGCGTTGGCCTGGGTCTCGGACAGGCGCTCGCGGGCGCTGTCGACCTTGCCGGAGATGCCCAGCAGGTTCTGCACGTGGTGGCCGACTTCGTGGGCGATCACGTAGGCTTGCGTAAACTCGCCGGAGACGTGGAAGCGCTGCTGCATCAGGCGGAAGAAGGACAGGTCGATGTAGACCTTGCGGTCCGCCGGGCAGTAGAACGGGCCGACCGCGCTCTGGCCGGTGCCGCAGCCGCCGGTCGGGGTGCGGCCGTCGTACAGCACCAGTACCGGCGCCTTGTAGGTGGCGCCGTTGGCGCGGAAGATCTGGGTCCAGGTATCCTCGGTGTAGCCGAGCACGGTCTTGACGAACTGGGTCTCGCGGTCGTTGGCGGGCGCGCGCGACGGCGCCTGTTGCTGCTGCACGTGGGCCGGCGCGCCGCCACCGCCCGACAGCAGGTTGATGATGGTCGTCGGCGACACGCCGAAGAACCAGGAGCCGAGCAGCGCGATGACGATCGTCCCGATTCCCACCGTGCCGCCGCCGAAGCCGAAGCCCCCGCCGCCGCCCTCGCCGCGGCGGTCTTCCACATTGTCGCTCTGCCTGTCACCTTCCCAACGCATGATTTCTCCTTGCTTATCCTCGCACGGGCGAGCGTTTTACACTGACACAACCCATGTTTTCACGGGCATCCTTGATGCGGAAATCCTCGTCGACGGCCAATCCCGTCCGCCGTTCATCGTTGCGCGCGCGTTCGTGGCGTTCGCGCTCGACCTCGCGTTCTACGCGATCCTTGAAAGAAACCTTGGGCAATGTCGTGGTCATGTCAGTCCTTGTTTGTTACACCAGTTTGCGCACAGGGCGGCGCATGGTCTGTTAGAACTTTCACATAATGCATTCTTTTTGGGTACACTGGCACACATTTTTTTACGATAACAATCCGCCCCGATGGCCCTCAAACTCAGCTCGCCCGACGCACTCGCCGCCCTCGGCACCACCCTGCGCACCCAGGGTTACCGTTTCATCACCGTGACGCCCGCCACCCACCGCCGCGTCAACCGGCGGCCGGACAATGCCTGGGGCCATGACCTGCGCGGCGTACTCGGCTGGAGCCGCCCGTTCCGCGACGGCGCCCTGCCGGCCGACATCGAGCGCCTGCTGGACGAGGCCGGTGTCCTCGCGCCCTGCCGCGGCGAGCGCGCGCATGAGAGCGGCCCGGCGCGCTGCGCCACGGTACGCGCCTCGACCATCGGCGAGCGCCTGTATTTCCACTCGGC
>CAJYQM010000044.1 GCA_913777025.1 uncultured Massilia sp.
GCGTCCGGCCAGCGTGCGCGCACTGCTGGCGGGCCTGGCGCAGGCCGATGCCGCGCCCGGACCCGAGGCCGATCCGGCCCAGGCGGCACGGGAAGCCGAGCGCCGCGCGCAGGAAGCCGCGCTGCAGGCCGCGAAGGAAGCAGCCAGGGAAGCGGCGCGGAAGGCGGCGATTGCCGCAGCCCGCGCCGTCGTCGAACAGCAGCGCCGCGAACAGGAAAAGCTGGCGCGCCAGGCCGAGGAAGCGGCGCGGCTGGCGCGCAAGGAAGCGCTGCGCCGCCAGCTGGCCGAGCGGCGCGCGGCGGAGGCGGAGCAGGCCGAAAAGGCGGAAAGGGCAAGGCTGGCGCAGGAGGAAGCGCAGCGCAAGCAGGTCCAGGCCAGGGCGGCCGCCGCCTACCTTGCGGAACAGAAGCGCGCCCGCGCCGAACTGGCGGCGCGCAGCCAGGCCGGATCCGCCATCCCGGCAGCACCGCCGGCCCCGGAAAACCCCGCGGCCGATGCCGCCGCCGGCGACAAGCTGTTGCGCGACAAATTCCTGGACGGCGAGCTGAGTGGGCCGGAACTGGTGCTGCTGCCGACCGGCCGCTTCCAGATGGGCTCACCCGAGCACGAACGCAAGATCGCGATGGCGGCCGGCTCGCAGCCGGGCTGGCTGGCGCGCGAACTGCCGCAGCACTGGGTCGGCATCGAGCGCCCGATCGCGATGGGCCGCTATCCGGTGCTGGTCGGCGAATGGCGCGCCTTCGTGCGCGCCACCGGCTGGCGCCAGGGCGGCGAAGTGGACTGGGACGCACCCGGCTTCGCCCAGGACGAGCGCCATCCGGTGGTCGGCGTCAACTGGTTCGATGCGGTCGAGTACACGCGCTGGCTGTCCGCGATGACCGGCCAGCGCTACCGCCTGCCGAGCGAGGCCGAGTGGGAATATGCCTGCCGCGCCGGCACCAGGACGGCCTTCAGCTTCGGCGACACCATCGGCACCGGGCAGGCCAACTACGACGGCAACTTCACCTACAACGGCGGCCCGCGCGGCGAGTACCGGCGCGGCACCACCCCGGCCGGGATGTTCGCGCCCAACCCCTGGGGGCTGTGCGACATGCATGGGAATGTGTGGGAATGGGTGCAGGACGTCGTGCACGAGAACTACGAGGGGGCGCCGCTCGACGGCAGCGCCTGGGAGGCCGGGGGCGACCAGGCCCGCCGCATCTTGCGCGGCGGGTCCTGGCTGTACAACCCGCGTTACCTGCGTTCGGCGCTGCGCAACGGCTTTTCAGCCGTGCTGTCGAACGATATCGTCGGGTTCAGGGTGGTGCGGGAGCTGACGTAAGGTCAAGCCAGAGCCAGGCGTCCGCTCGGTGCCTGCGCCACGCGGCCCTGCGTCACGCCGCCTTCGTGGTCCAGGCGGAAGGTCCCGACCATTTCGGACAGCGAGTTTGCCTGCTCCTGCAGCGATGCCGTCGCGGCCGCCGCTTCCTCGACCAGCGCCGCGTTCTGCTGGGTGGCCTGGTCCATGTGCACCACAGCCTGGTTGATCTGCTCGATGCCCGCGCTCTGCTCGGCGCCGGCGGCCATGATCTCGGCCATGATGTCGGTCACGCGCGCCACGCTGCTCACGATCTCGTCCATCGTGCTGCCGGCCTTGTCGACCAGCTCGGCGCCGGCGTCGACGGTGGCCACCGAGGCGGTGATCAGTTCCTTGATTTCCTTGGCCGCGGCGGCCGAGCGCTGCGCCAGGTTGCGCACTTCGCCCGCGACCACGGCGAAACCGCGGCCCTGTTCACCGGCACGCGCCGCTTCCACGGCCGCATTCAGCGCCAGGATGTTGGTCTGGAAGGCGATGCCGTCGATGACGCTGATGATGTCGACGATGCGCTTGGACGAATCGTTGATCGAGCCCATCGTGTCGACGACCTGCGACACCAGCTGGCCGCCGCGCACCGCGACTTCCGATGCCGACACCGCCATCTGGTTGGCCTGGCGCGCGTTGTCGGCGTTGTGGCGGACGGTCGAGGTCAGTTCCTCGAGCGAGGAGGCGGTTTCTTCCAGGCTGCCGGCCTGCTGTTCGGTGCGGTTCGACAAATTCATGTTGCCGGCGGCGATTTCGCTGCTGGCGCTGGCGATCGAGGCGCTGCTGGCGCGGACGTTGCGCACGGTGGCGGCGAGCTGGCGCTGCATGTCGGACAGGCCCTGCAGCAGCTTGCCCATCTCGTCGTGGCGTTCGATGGTGACCGGGGTCGACAGGTCGCCCTTGGCCATGGCGTCGAAGTGGGAGAGCGCCTGGTCGAGCGGACGCATGATGGCGCGCAGCAGCGAGACCGAGGACACCAGGATCAGGATGGCCCCGAGGACGATGGCGCCGATGGCGACGCGCATCCGTTGCGAGCCCATGCTCACGCTGTCTTCGAAGGCGTCCTTGGCGGTGCTGACCTGGTAGTCGTCCATCTTGGTCGACGCGGTGTTGTAGTCGCCGAAGCTGGCCGTCAGCTTCTTCATGAACAGGACTTCCAGTGCGTCGGCGTCACGCTGGCGCACGGCGCGGGTGACGGCGTCGAAGGTCGCGAGGTAAGCCTTGCGCTGCGTGTCCAGCTCCTTCGCCAGGACGGTCTCCTCGGGCTCCTGCGGCAATGCCATATAGGCTTGCCATGCCTTGTCCGAGTCGGCCAGGAAGCCTTGCATCCGTTCCAGCGTCTTTTCAACGTCGGCGGCATCCGGGTGCAGCACCGCGCGGTCCAGCACGAAGCGGGCGCGGGCGAGGAAATTCTTGGAATTGCCCAGGGCAATGCTGGACATCATCTGGTTCGAATAGACTTGCTCAAGCGAATCCTGGGTCGTGCGCATGCCGTTGATACCGAGGATGCCGAC
>CAJYQM010000045.1 GCA_913777025.1 uncultured Massilia sp.
CAGGCCCATATGCACGCGCCGGCCGACAGGCGGCAGGAATCGCTTGCTGAACGGCAGGCAGCCGGGACGAACGGTGGCGTCCCGGCGTGGCGCTTACTGCGTGCTCCAGCCCATGTCCTGGGCAAACTTGCGCGCCAGGCGCTGGTAGCCGGCCGCCGTGAAGTGGATCAGGTCCTTCGCCATCAGGGCCGGCGATTGCTGGGCCCAGCGGTAGGCGCTGCCCGGGCCGCCCATCGCATCCATCATGCTCCACGCGCCGCAGCCGGCATGCGCCGCCACCTCGGCCTGGATGCGGCCGATCTCGGCGTGGATGCGCGAGTACTGGCGCAGGTCGATCTTCGGGGCGGCCTTGCGCTTGCCCCTGGCTTTCCCCTTGCGGTTGGCCGAGCGCGGCACCAGCACGCCGCGGTCGCCGGGTGCGATCAGCATGCAGGCCGCGCCAGGGAAGCGCTCGCGCATGTTCTGCACCGATTCCACCAGCATCCGCCGGTAGGCCGCCGCATCGAAGGGTTTCACGTTGCCTTCGTTGGTGCCGAATTCCAGCATCACCAGCTGGTAATCCTGCGGGCCGAACCAGGACGCCAGGTAATCCTGGCGCGCATTGCGCCAGCTGGCGACGGTGGCGCCCGGGTAGCCGAACACGTCGAAGACATACGGGGCCGGCTGGGCGGCGAGCAGGTACAGGCCGTGGAAGCGCAAGGCGCCATCGAGCAGGCGCAGGCGGACCTGGGCCATGGGTTTCTCGGCCATCAATTCCAACGCCGCCGGCCCTGGCTTTTCCGCAAGCAGCACCTGCTGCTCGGCCTGGCCATCGACGCTGACGGCGACCGCCAGCGGCCGGTCAGTCTGCTGGTAGAGGATGCGCACGCGCCCGTAGCCGGACGCGTCGGGGCCATGGCGCAGGTCCCAGGCCAGCGTCGACCCGGGCTGGTCGCTGAACATGTTGACCATCCCCGGGCCGGGCGCGGCGCCGTTCGCGCTGATATAGACCGGTTCGATCTTCCATTGCGCGGACACGCAGGACTTGCGCAGCGGCAGGCGCACGCCGGCCCGGCCCATGTTGGCCGGAATCCGCCGATTGGGCAGGGCGTCGGGCGCGAAGTCGAGGAGCTTGAAAAGTTCGTCGCTGAAGAAGCCGGCGGCGAGGTGGCTGTCGCCCCAGATCGCGATGCGCTGGGCGTCCTTGATCGCGACCTGCCTGCCAGGGGGCGGCGGCGCGGCCGGCGGCTCGGGCGCGTCCTCGGCCTGGAGCAGGTCGGCGGCCGGGATTTCCATCGGGTCGGGATTGGGCGGCGCCGACGCGCGCGGCGCCTGCACCCGCGCCTCGCACGAGAGCTCGGCGACCTCGCCTTTGGCCTGCACCTGCAGTTGCGTCACGGCGGGCCCCGGCTGCTGGGCCGACGCGCCCGTGTGCAGCGCGGCGGCGGCAAGGAGGAAGGGGAGGACGGGACTGCGCATGGAAGCCTTCAATTGGTGGGAACGCGGACGCCGGCCGCGACCAGGTTGAGCTTGTGCTGTTCGGCACGGACTTTTTCGATGTAGGTGTCGCTGGCCTCGCCGCCGCCGAAATAGAAGCGCAGGGCCTCGGTTTCGGAGCCGCCCTTGAGCTTGACGCAGTCGCGCAGGATTTCGGCGCCCACGCGCAGGCTGACGATGGGGTCCATGAAACTCGACTTGCCGCCGAATTTCTCGTAGCGCTTGGCATGGATGACCGGCATCACCTGCATCAGGCCCTGGGCACCCGCTTCGCTCTGGATATAGGGATGAAAGTTGGATTCGATCGCCATCACCGCGATGAGCAGGTTGGGCGAGAGCTTGTATTCCCTGGTCAGCTTGTCGGCTTCGACCACCAGCGGCGCGATCGCGCCCGGCGCGACGTGGAAGCGGGTGCCGAGCCAGTGCGCCACCGCGCGCTGTGCGGGCGACGGCGGCGGCAGGACCGGCATCGAGGGAATCGCGGGCAGGGGCGGCATGGCGGGCACGGTCGGCTGCTCCGGCAGCGCGGCCTCGTCCGGCGTGGCGCCGGTCTTCGGGCCGCCGGGCGGGGCTTGCTTGCCGGATGGCGCCGGCGCCGGTGCCGGCGCGGCCACGGTCTCGTTCACGCCGACCCAGCGCTTCACGGCGGCCGGATGGAACCAGGCATACACGGCCAGGCCCAGCGCCACGACGCCGCAGATGCGGATCAGGGTCAGTAATTTGCGCACCACTTGCATTGATTGCACCTCCTTGGCTGCTCGGGAGACCGTCAGGCCGGCGATGCCGCCTCCGCGTCGGGCGGCGGTGGCGCCGGTTCGTCGGGGCGGGTGGCCGTGGCCGGATGGGACGGCGGGGCCGGTGCGGTCTCCGGTTTCGCGCTGTCCGGCGCGTGTCCGGGCGATGCGGGGACATCGGCCGGCTGCCGGCTTTCCTGCGTCCTGATCGCTATGTTGCTCGAAAGCATTCTTTTTGACACAGTTGGCGCGATTATAACCGAGCCCCCGCTCGCTACTTTGATTGCAGAAGTGAAAGCTGCGATGCCTTTGGTGCTGAGGTGGATGCCATCGTTGACGAAGTACTCCGGGTGGCCGGCGGAGGCCGCACTCCAGTCGATTACGTGGGCGTTCGGGAATTCCGCGGCCAGGCGCGCGATCAGTTCATTGTTCGGCCTGGTCCAGCGGCGCTCCGCATGGAAGTTGACGATGAGCACGGACTTGTGGTCGGCGAGGGTTTGCAGCAATTCCCGGAACTGGGCTTCGTCGATGTAGCCGTTGGTGCCAAGGTGCAGCAGCACGGTCGGGGCCTTGCGGCCGTGGCCATGGCCTTCCTTCAGGACCTTCAGTCCCGAACTGGCCTGGCGCCCGACCGCCGCGTCGATCTGGATGCCGGGGATGCCTTTCGCCAGGTGGGCACTGGCGCCCAGCAAGACGGAGTCGCCAATCGCCAGGATGTCCTGGCCGCCGGAAATCGGCAGCTCGGGTTCGGGTGCCGGCGCCTGTCGAGGCGGCCGCGCCGGTGCCACCGCCACGGGCGCCGGCACCGGGGCGGGCGCGGCCGCCTGCGTGGCGGCGCCCTTGTCGTCCGGCACCGCGCCGGGGGCCAGTATGAAGAAGGCGAGTGCGGCCGCGGTATAGGCGACGACCGCCTTCCCGATCCGCTGCGCGCCGAGCTTGCCCGGGTCGAGGCGCTTCGACGGCATCTCGACGTAGCGGTACATCCACTCGGACAACACGGCCACGATCACGATGCCCGCCGCAAACACGCGCCAGTCCGAAAAATCCTTGTAGCCAAGCAACTGCATCCAGACGAAGACAACCCCATGCAGGAGGTAGAGCGAGTAGGAGCGCAGGCCGATCCACTGAAACAGCGGCCGGCGCAGCAGGCGCGACACGACGAAGCCGGCATCGTTCATCAGGCAGTAGATGACGACGGCGCTCAAGAGGGGCACCAGCAGGAAGGCGCCTTCATAGGTCCTCGGCGCCTGGTCGTTCATCATCTGCATCATGCAGCCGAGCCCGGCCAGCGCCATGACCGCGGCGGCGCGCAGGCCGGTGCGGTCCGCGGGTGTGCTGTCCCGGCGCGCGTACGGGTTCCAGAAACAGGCGAGCGCGGCGCCCAGCAGCAGGCCCATCGCATGGGTATCGGTGCCCAGGTAGATGCGGTTATGGTCGGCGTCGGACGGATTCAGCTTGTACAGGTAGAGCATCCACGCCGTGCTGGCGCCGGCCAGCAGCAATGCGAACACGCCGGTGGCTTTCGAACCGAAGCGTTTCAGGACCCCGTAGGCGATCGGCGGCCAGAAAAAATAGAATTGCTCCTCCACCGCGAGCGACCACAAATGCTTCAATATGCGGGGCGTGCTGTCGAAATAGGACTGCTTGTCGTGGATCTGCCACCAGTTGGAAGAGTAGGCGAGGGCGGCCCAGATATCGCTCCTCAGGCGCGCGTAGGCATCCTGCGAGATCATCGGCGTGACCAGCAGGGCCAGCAGGATCAGGCCCAGCACCGGCGGCACCAGCCGTTTCAGGCGCCGCAGGTAGAAATCGCCGAAGCTGAAATCGCCCCGGGTCCCGATCTCGTGCGCCAGCAGGGCGGTGATGATGAAACCGGAAATCGTGAAAAAGATGTCGACGCCGAAGAAGCCGCCATCGAGAATATCGGCGATATCGCAGTGAAACAGGATGACGGGAACGATGGCCAGCGCGCGCAGCCCATCGAGTTCGGCAAAACGGGAAGCGCTCTTGTTCGTTGTGGTGGTGAGCATGGATTCTTGTTATTCGGGATTGGCGTTCCCATCTGTGTGAATATGCCGCGTCGCTGACGATTAGTGCTGAACAGTCGCCGAAAATTATAGCTCAGCAATATCGAAAAATGCCTCGGTGAAATCTTATTTCTTTTGTATGTATCCGTGAGCGCCCATGTCCACCTTGACCGTCCGCAAGCTGAACGTTGACCTGTCCCGCGGCTTCGACCGCTACTGGCTGAAAGACGAGGTTTACCGCAGCGCCTTCCTGAACGCCCTGTCGATGAGCTTCCCGCTGGGCGAGCAGATGTTCATCGACAGCGTGCGGGCCGTGCCGCCGGATGCCATCCTCGATCCCGCGCTGCGTGCCGAGGTCAAGGATTTCGTCGGCCAGGAAGCCAGCCACCGCTACGTCCACCAGCAGTACAACGCCGAACTGGTGCGCCAGGGTTATGAATACGTGCTGGAAGAAAAAACGCGCAAGCGCATGGAACTGATCGCCAGGCTGCCCCTGCACGACCGCCTGGCGATCACTTGCGCGCTCGAGCACTACACGGCGATGCTGGCCGACTTCGTGCTGCGCCATCCCGAATGGCTCGATGGGGCCGAAGACCGGATGCGCACGCTCTGGTCCTGGCACGCGGCCGAGGAAACCGAACACAAGGCCGTGGCCTTCGACGTCTACAAGACGGTCGGCGGCGGCTACTGGAAGCGGGTATTGTGGTACCTGCACGTCAGCCTGGTCTTTTGGTGGGAAATGTCTTTCCAGACCGTCGACAACCTGAAGCGCGACCGCCGGCTGTGGAAACTGTCGACCTGGCCCGGCGCCGCGCGCGCCTGGTTCGGGCGCAAAGGCCTGGCCTGGCATCTGGTCAAGCCGGGCCTGGATTACCTGGCGCCGCGCTTCCACCCTTGGCAGCATGACAATCGCGACTTGCTCCAGATGTGGCTCGAGAGCAACGACGATGCTTTCCGCAGCATCGGCAGCACACCGGCCTGAACACCGGGTGCGGGCTGCGGATGTCATAATCCGGGGTCGACAAGGAGAAATACAGTGATCCGCTATCTAGGCACGCGAAAGAATTCGGAAGGTGCCTCCGTCTATGTGTTCATCGTGAACGGGCTGGAAAAGGAAGTGCGCGAGCATTCCCTGAAGCAGCATCCGGGATGCTATGAAGCCTTGCCGGCCTCGGTGAAGGCGAAGATCGCCGCCAACCGCGCCTGGCTGTCCAAGCTGTGAGCCGGCGCGCCGCCGCCTTTGCATGCATGCTGGCCATGGCGGTGCCGGGCCTGGCGTCGGCCCAGGCCGGCGATGGCAAGCCGCCCTCGACCTTCGGCCCCGTGATCGGCAACGCGCTGCTGTGCCGGGACCAGCTCGACAACCTCTATTTCTACAACTGGCTGAAGACCGCCTTCGGCCCGCCCTACAAGCACGAGGGCGGGGCATACTGGTTCCGCACCGGTGAAGCCTCGTTGTGGGGCGCGCCGGTGACCGAAGTCATGGTTAGCGACGACACCAGCGAACTGGTGTTCCTGGCCGCGGTGGCCGAAGTGCCGCCCGACCAGCTCGAGCAAGCCGTCCGTTCCCAGGCCGGCATCCGCCACCTGGCGGCCGACGCGTCAAGCTATCCTTTGCGGGTATCGAACCCGGGCAGTACGATCGCCTATTACAATAACAAAAGCAAAATATACTGCGCAAAGTTCAAACCTTTGCCGCCGCGTCCTTAAGCCTGGGCTCCTGCTCGTATGTACAACAATTATTTCCAACTGCGGCAAGCGCCGTTCTCGATCGCGCCCGACCCGCGCTACCTGTTCATGAGCGAACGGCACCGCGAAGCGCTGGCCCACCTGCTGTACGGGATCGGCAGCGGCGGCGGCTTCGTCCTGCTCACCGGCGAGATCGGCGCCGGCAAGACCACGGTGTGCCGCTGCTTCATCGAGCAAATCCCGGACAATTGCCGCCTGGCCTATATCTTCAACCCGAAGCTGACCGTCGAGGAATTGCTGCTGACGATCTGCGACGAGTTCCGCGTCACGCTGCCGCAGGCGTCCGGCGCCGCCACCGGGCCCGGTGGCGTCAAGGGCTACGTCGACGCCATCAACGCCTACCTGCTCGAGAGCCACGCCCAGGGCAGCAACAACGTGCTGGTGATCGACGAGGCGCAGAACCTGTCGCCGCAGGTCCTCGAACAGCTGCGCCTGCTGACCAACCTCGAGACCAGCGAGCGCAAGCTGCTGCAGATCATCCTGATCGGCCAGCCCGAGCTGCGCACCATGCTGGCCCAGCCGGAACTGGAACAGCTGGCCCAGCGCGTGATCGCGCGCTACCACCTGGGGCCGCTGTCCGAATCCGAGACCGGCGCCTACGTCGCGCACCGGCTGGCGGTGTCCGGCACCCAGGCCGGCTCGCCGATCCCGGCCTCGCTGACGCCCCTGATCCACCGCCTCACGCACGGCGTGCCGCGCCGCATCAACCTGCTGTGCGACCGCGCGCTGCTCGGCGCCTACGTCGAGAACAGCCGCGAAGTCACGCCGAAGATCCTGCGCCGCGCGGCCCAGGAAGTGTTTGCCGGCGAGGCCTCGCCGGCGCGTGCGCCGCTGCGCTGGCCGCTGGTGGCGGGCGGCGTGCTGGCCGGTGCCGCGATCAGCGCAGCGGCCTGGCAGGTGGTGCCGCGCGCATCCGCGCCGGCGCCCGTGCCGGTGCGGCAGCCGGCGGCCTTGGCCAGGGTGAAGGCGGTGCCTGCGCCTGTGTCTGCTGCGCCCGTGGCCGTGCCGCCGGCGCAGGCCAGGCCGCTGGTGCTGGCCACCCAGGAAGAAGCGCTGCGCGAACTCGGCAGCCTGTGGGGCCAGCAACTGCCTGCCGGCGAACCCTGCCAGGGGGCGCCGCGGCTGGGCTTGCGCTGCTACCAGGGCAAGGGCGGCGTGTATGAATTGCGCCTGCTCGACCGTCCGGCGATCGTCGCCCTGCACGACGGCCAGAAGCTCGGCTACGCGGTCCTGAGCCGGATGGATGGCGAGAGTGCCACCCTGAGCGTCAACGGGCGCCGCCAGACCGTCAGCCTGGGCGCGCTGGCGACGCGCTTCGACGGCGAATTCACCACGCTGTGGAAGGTGCCGCGCGCCTTCCGCGACGAGGTGCGGCCGGGCGACACCGGCCCGGACGTCGACTGGATCGCCGGCCGTCTCGCCGGGATCAACAAAAGCGCCGCGCCGCCGGCATCGCAAGCCTTCGACGCGCCGACGCGGCGCCTGTTGCGCGAGTTCCAGGCCGGGCAGAACCTGAAGGCGGACGGCGTCGCCGGCCCGCGCACCTACATGCGCCTGAACCAGCTGGGCGGCGTGGAAGAGCCGCGCCTGCTCGCTGCGGCACCGGCAGCAACCCCGACCGCGAACGGGAAACAATAACCATGTCCTACATCCTCGAAGCACTCAAGAAGGCGCAGGCCGAACGCCAGCTGGGCAATGCCCCGACCATCCACGCGCCGCAGGCGGCGCCCGTGGCGCAGGCGGGCGCCGCGGCCAGCCGCAGGCCGCTGTTCATCGGCCTGGGCGCGGGCGCGCTGGTAGTGCTTGCCGGCGCCGTGTTCCTGTGGCGCGCCGCGCCGGTGCAGGCGCCGGCCGCGCAGGTGGCGGCGGTGCCGGGAGCGGCCGGGGCGGCCGCGGGTTCGCCCGCCGCGGGTTCGCCTGCCCCGGCCTCGCCCTCGGTCGCGGCGCCTGCCGCAACGGCATCCCTTGCGCCTGCACCCGCGGCGCCGGCACCCGCGGCCTCCACGCCCGCCTCCGCACCCGCTGCGACGCTGGAAGTGAGCGCGCCGCCGCCGCCGCCGCGGGCCGAGACGCCACGCGTGGCGGAAGCGCGTCCGGCGGCGCCTGCCGAGTACATGTAGCCGCCGAAGGCGACGCGCGGGATGTCGCGCTGGACCGCGTCCGGCAGCTGCTGCAGGAAGGGCAGGCTGTCCTCGGGTGCCGGCGCCCTGGCCGCCGGCGCCTGGGCAGGCACAGGCGCGGTCGCCGCTGGCGGCGCCGCGGACGC
>CAJYQM010000046.1 GCA_913777025.1 uncultured Massilia sp.
GCGCGAAGCCCGTATCGCCGGGCTGGAGCAACCCATCCTCGACCAGCTGCGCCGCGAGCTCGACCTGCCGCGCCCGGCCAGCACGGCCACGCTGCGGCTGGATGGCGTGAAGCCCGTGATTGACGCCGAGTTCGCACCCGGCTCCAAGACCCAGGAGGTGCGCTTCGCCCAGCCGGTGCGCGGCCGCCAGTTCTGCCTGGAGTCGCTCGACGCCTTCGACGGCAAGCCCTACGCGGCGGTGGCCGAACTGGCGCTGCTCGGGCCGGACGGCAAGACCATCGAGCAATCCGGCTGGACCATCGCCTACGTCAGCAGCGAGGAAGCGAACAAGGAAGACGGCGGCGCGTTGAATGCGATCAACGGCCAGAACAGCGATTACTGGCACACCGCCTACAGTACCGGCAGCGCGGCCCATCCGCACCACCTGGTGATCGACCTGGGCAAGACGGTCGAGGTGGCGGGCCTGCGCTACACGCCGCGCCAGGGCAAGGACGGCGTGACGGGACGCATCCGCCACTACCGCGCCTACGTGGGTGAGCGGCTGGTGAGCGGTGCCTGAACAAGGAGACGGAATGAAACGACGACATTTCATGGGATCGCTGATGGCCGGCGGGGCTCTCGGCGGCATCGCCGCTACCGGCAGCACCACCGCGGCGCCGGCGCAGGCCTCAGCCGGTAACGACCGCGCCTACATGGTAGGCCTGCTGCAGAAGATGGCCGACCCGGTGCTGAGCAACATGGCCCGTGGCGAACTGCACAAGAACTTCGCCCTCGAGCTGAGCCCGACCTGGGACGGGCGCGACCCCAAGGTCGCCTACCTGGAATGCTTCGGCCGCCTGGTCGCCGGCCTCGCGCCCTGGCTGGCGCTGCCGGACGACGACACACCCGAGGGCCGCATCCGTTCGCGCCTGCGCCAGCAGGCCCTCCAAAGCTATGTGCATGCGGTCGATCCGAAGAGCCCGGACTACTTGGCCTGGCGCGGCCACGGCCAGGCGCTGGTCGACTCCGCCTATTTCACGAATGCCCTGATGCGCGCGCCGAAGGCCTTGTGGGAGCCGCTCGACGCCACCACCAAAGGGCGCATCGTCGCCGAGATCAAGGGGCTGCGCCGCATCGAGCCGCCCTACATCAATTGGATGCTGTTCGCGGCCATGAACGAAGCCTTCCTGCTGTCGGTGGGGGAGGAGGCGGACCCGATGCGCACCAACGTCGCGGTGCGCAAGATCAACGAGTGGTACGTGGGCGACGGCTGGATCAAGGATGGCGAAACCTTCCACTTCGACTATTACAACGCCTACGTGATGCAGCCGATGCTGCTCGAGATCCTGGAAGTGCTGGAGCGCCACCAGGCGCCGTTCTGGAACGGCAAGCCGGCCGAGCTGCGCGCCCAGGCCTTGAAACGCATGCAGCGCTACTGTGAACACCTGGAGCGCTTCATTTCGCCGAGCGGTTCCTACCCGCCGATCGGCCGCTCGCTGACCTACCGCACCGCCGCCTTCCAGCCGCTGGCCCTGCTGGCCTGGCGCAAGCAGCTGCCGGCCAGCCTGCCGGAAGGGCAGGTGAGGGCGGCGCTACAGGCCGTGCACCAGGCGGTGTGGAGCGCGCCGTCGAATTTCACGAAAGATGGCTACCTCACCATCGGTTTCGTCGGCCACCAGCCTGCGCTGGGCGACTGGTATTCGAACAACGGCAGCATGTACATCGCCTCCGAGAGCTTCCTGGCGCTGGGGCAGCCGGCGACGGATTCCTACTGGACCAGCCCGGCGCAGGACTGGACCCAGAAGAAGGCGTTCGCGGGACAGGTGTTCAAGAAGGATTATCCGGTCGATTATTGAGGCGGCGCGGGAATCACGGCCGTCGTGTACGGCGACAGCACGCGCCAGCCCAGCGTCCGGTACAGGGCGCAGCCCTCGTCGGTGGCGACCAGCACGCGCTCCGAAGCACTGGAACGCTGCATCGAGACCAGCGCCGTGACCAGCGCGCGGCCCAGCCCGCGCCGGCGGTGCGCGGGATCGACCAGGATGCGGTCGAGGATGAAGACGCCGTCGTGCTCCGCCGCGTAGCCGCTGGCGGCAAGCGTGCGGTCATCGGCCACGATGCGCACGGCGTTCACGGCGCCGTGCTGCACGCATTCGATGCGGTAGCCCGGCAGCGGCGCCGGCATGCCGCAGGGCGGGCCGTCCTGGGCCATCAGGTAACCGGAATGTTTTACGCGCCAGCGCGGCGGCAGGCCCTGCACGTCTCGGGCGGCAGCGCACACCTTGATGTAGACGTTCGGCATGTCGATCGATGCCGCCAGCTCGGCAATGGCCGGTACGACGCCGGCGAACAGGTAGCGCCGCACCTCGTCCGCCGTTCCGGTATCGACGCGCACGCCGCCCCGGTCGGGCACCGGCAGCGGCAGGCCACGCGCAAGGGATCGCGCGGCGAGCCAGCGCCACAGCAGTTCGGGTTCGAAGGATGCCACCTGTGCTTCATCGCTCATGCGCGCTCCTGGTGATTGCTATCGCGTAATAAATTTATCACAGGTCCCACATTGGAACCGACCGGTGCACCGCGCGGTCGAACGAAGGTCACGCGAGGAGCACATCGATGAAGACCTTGTTCATCCTGCTTGCCGGTACACTCGCCGCCTGCCAGGCCTGGCCGCCGCGCGCGCCGGAATCAAACCGCCCGCCGCCGGTCAGGGGCGCCGGCGCCAGTGCCGGATCGAGCGGCAGCCAGGGCGCAACGGCGTCCGGTGGCGGCGAAGAGGCGGGTGTTGGCAGCCACTACGGCATCTGCGAAATGCAGCGCCGGATCGCCAGCGCGCCCACGGAAGGGGCGCGCCAGGCCATCATCCAGCGGATGATGCCGGACATGTCGGAAGGCGAGCGCCAGCAGCACCTGCAGATGATGAAGGAGGAGTGTCACTGAAGGCGGCGCAAGCGTATACTTGGGGGATGAACCCGACCCGCTGCACCTGGGCCAACATGGCCAACCCGCGCTACATCGCCTACCACGACAACGAGTGGGGCGTGCCCTGCCATGACGAGACCACGCTGTTCGAGATGCTGAACCTCGAAGGCGCGCAGGCCGGGCTGTCGTGGGAAACCATCCTCAACAAGCGCGACAACTACCGCGCCGCCTTCGACGGCTGGGATGCCGGCAAGATCGCCGGCTACGATGACGCCAGGGTGGCCGAACTGCTGGCCAACCCCGGCATCGTGCGCAACCGCCTGAAAGTGGCGGCCGCCATCAACAATGCGAAAGCCTACCTGCGCCTGCGCGAGGAAGGCCTGAGCCTGGAACGCTACCTGTGGTCCTTCGTCGACCAAACCCCGATCGTGAACGACTGGCCGGACGGCGCGCGTCCCGCGAAAACCGCGCTGTCCGACCGCATTTCGAAAGACCTGGCGAAACGCGGCTTCAAGTTCGTCGGCTCGACCATCGTGTATGCCTACATGCAGGGCATCGGCATGGTGGACGACCACGACCGCGCCTGCTTCTGCCGCCAGAAACGCTGACGGAGGCCGCGATGGATTACCGCGATACCTGGGGCGACCGCGAACGCTGCACCGTCCTCGACGCCGCCCACGACGAAGAACGCCTGCGCGTGCTGGTCGATGTCTGGCGCACCGACCCGCAGCGCTCGCCGCACCTGCACGTGATCGCGCTGTGCCATCACATGCTGCCGGGCTTCCACCGCATCCCGCAGGCCGAGCCCGGCCTGACGGTCGACCTCATCAACGTGCCGCTCGACGAGGCGCTGGCCCAGCTGGCCGCGCGCGTCGACCTGTTCCGCCTGCGCGGGCTCGAGGGCGCGGGCACCGGTTTCGCACGCTCGATCGCACGCCTGGCCACGCGCGACGCGCGCCTGGTGGCGCAGGGCCTGAGCGTGGAGCAGGTCGCCGCGCTGCAGGACCAGGGCTTCGTGTTCGATGCCTGTGAAGGC
The DNA here is from genome assembly GCA_913777025.1 of uncultured Massilia sp. Classification (GTDB taxonomy): domain Bacteria; phylum Pseudomonadota; class Gammaproteobacteria; order Burkholderiales; family Burkholderiaceae_D; genus Telluria. The sequence continues at coordinate 3,935 of CAJYQM010000046.1, forward strand.
GACGCGCAGCGCGCGCGTTTCGACAGCCGCAAGCCGCGTCCGCCCTCGGCACCTGTGCCTGAGCGGCGCGCGATCGTGCTCGGCGCCGGCATCGCGGGCGCGGCCGCCTGCGAGCGCCTGTGCGCGCGCGGCTGGGAGATCATGCTGGTCGAGCGCCACGAGCGTCCGGCGATGGAAGCGTCCGGCAACCGCGCCGGCATCTTCATGCCGCTGCTCTCGCGCGACGACAACATCCCGACGCGCCTGACCCGCGCCGCCTACCTGTTCGCGCTGCGCCACTGGGCGCGCCTGGGCGGCATCGGCGGGGCGATCGAGGGCCAGGCCTGCGGCGTGCTGCAGCTGGCGCGCGACGCCGGCCACGCCGAGGTCCAGCGCGCCATCGCCGCCGAACTGGCCTATCCGCCGGAATTCGCCGAATGGCTGGAGCGCGAACGGGCCGAGGCGCTGCTGGGCATTCCGGCGCCGGACGGCGGCTGGCTGTTCCGCCAGGGCGGCTGGGCGCGGCCCGCCAGCGTCATCGAGGCCATGCTGGCCGCCTGCGGCCGGCGCGTCGAGCGGCGCTTCGGCGTCGGCAACGTGTCGGTCGAGCGCGCCGACGGCCAGTGGACGGTGCGCGACGCCCACGGCGCCGTGGTGGCGCACGCACCCAACCTGATCCTGGCCAACGGCGCCGGCGCGGCGGCGATCCCGCAGGCAGCGCCGCTGCCGCTGGCGAAAATGCGCGGCCAGGTCAGCCACGTGCCGGCCAGCCTGCTGCCGGCGCTGCCGGTGGTGCTGTGCCGCGAAGCCTACCTGACGCCGGCTTCGGACGGCCTGTGCAGCGCCGGCGCCACCTACGACCAGGACCCGGACCCGGCACTGTCGCCGGCCAGCCATGCGGAAAACCTGGCGCGGCTGCGTGGCCTGCTGTCCGATCCGCACGCGGCCGAGGGCGCGCCGCTGCAAGGCAGGGTGGGCTTCCGCAGCATCGCCCCGGACCGCCTGCCGCTGGTGGGCCGCCTGCCCGACTTCGACGCCGCCGGCAGCACCGAGCGCCTGCGCGACGTGCCGCGCCATCCTGGCCTATACGCGCTGCTGGGCTATGCCTCGCGCGGCCTGATCTGGGCCGGCCTGGGCGCCGAACTGCTGGCGGCCCAGATCGAGGGCGAACCGCTGCCGCTGGAAATGCCGCTGGTCGATGCGCTCGACCCGGCGCGCTTCGTGTTGCGCGCACGCCGCAGTCCGAGGGGGCCGCAAACAGCCTGATGTTTGATTTCCAGCGGGAAATTCTACGAGCCGACGTTATAATTGTCGCTGGGCAACATTTCAAGACTGGCTTCCATGGACGACACGCCAAACGCGCACGAGCTTTTCCTGTTCCTCGCATCGACCGCGCATGACATGAAGAACTCGATCAGCGTCCTGTCCGGGACGCTGGAACGGCTGCTGGTCGACGCTTCCCCGCAGACCGAGTCGGCCTACCCGCAGATGGCGCACATGCTGTACCAGACCAAGCGCCTGAACGACAACCTGATGCAGCTGCTGGCCCTGTACAAGCAGGTCGGCAAGCCTGAATACCCGTTCGACATGCAGCCGATCGAGCTGGGCCAGCTGGTCGACCAGGTGGCGTCGATCGAGCGCGTGCTGCTCAAGTCGCGCGGCGTGCACCTCGAACTCGACGTCGACGCCGCCCTGATCTGGCACCTGGACGAAGACCTGGTCGTCGGCGTGCTGTCCCACGCCATCAACAATGCCATCCACTACACCTGCGACCGCGTGCGCCTGGCGATCGTGGAAAGCGACGGCTGGCTCGAGCTGCGCGTCGAGGACAACGGTCCGGGCTATCCGCCGGCCTTGCTCAAAGCCGGCGAGATCGCCACGCGCGAGACCGCCGGCGGCGTCAACTTCCTCACCAACAGCGCCGGCCTCGGCCTGTACTTTTCCAGCGAAGTCGCCAAGATGCACCGCCACCGCGGCCGCCATGGACAGCTGCGCCTGGAAAACGGCGGCAAATGGGGCGGCGGCTGCTTCATCCTGAGGCTGCCGTGAACGCGACGGCCACGCCCGCAACGGCGATGCCGCTGCTGTCGGTCGCGCCGGCAGCACCCGACCAGGTCGACTGGGCCGACAAGAACTACCTGGTGGTCGACGATTTCGTCGGCGTGCGCCAGCTGCTGCGCGAGAGCCTGCGCAGCCTGGGCGCGAAGAACATCGACCAGGCCTCGTCCGGCGGCGAAGCGATGGGCCTGCTGGCACGCGTGCGCTACGACGTCGTCCTGTGCGACTACAACCTGGGCGACGGCAAGAACGGCCAGCAGGTGCTGGAAGAAGCGCGCGTGCGCAACCTCGTCAATCCGAGCACGGTGTGGCTGATGGTGTCGGCCGAGAAGAGCGTGGAATCGGTGATGGGCGCGGCCGAGCACCAGCCGGACGCCTACCTGATCAAGCCGATCACCGAAGGCGTGCTGCTCACGCGCCTGAACCGGGTGTGGCACAAGAAGCAGGTGTTCCGCATGATCGACCAGGCCTGTGCCGAGAAGGACTACCTGCGCGCGGCCAAGCTGTGCGACGCCCAGATCGAGGTCAGCAAACTGCATGAACTCGACCTGCTGCGCATGAAGGCGAAGCTGATGGAGAGAAGCGGCCAGCCGACCAGGGCGCGCGAAGTCTACGAACGGGTCCTCGAACAGCGCGAATACCAATGGGCGCGCGCCGGCCTGGCCAAGATCCGCATGGCCAACGGCGAATTCGAGCAGGCGCGGCAAAGCTTCCAGGGCGTGATCGCGGAAAACCGCTACTACATCGACGCCTACGACCAGCTGGCCCTGGCCTACCAGCACATGGGCAAGCTGGAAGAATCCTGCGCGATCCTGGAGCGGGCCGCCAAGCTGTCGCCGAACTCGGTGCCGCGCCAGCGCAACCTGGGCAATATCGCGCTCAAGCTGGGCAACGTCCCGGTGGCCGAGAAGGCCTTCCGCAAGTGCATCGAAATCGGCGAGTATTCGATCATGAAGACGCCGGATGCCTACCTCGGCCTGGCGCGCGTCTGCGGCCAGCGCAACGACACCAAGGAGGCGCTGCGCCTGCTGCTGGTGGCCCAGCGCGAGTTCGCCCACGAGCAGCCCGACATGCAGCTGCGCGCCAAGATCACCGAAGGCCTGGTCTACCACGAGAGCGGCGACTACCGCCGCGCGCGCAAGGCCGGCGAGGACCTCGAAGCCATGCTCAAGGCGACCGCCGAGCGGCCGGACGTGCCGGCCTGCCTGGAACTGGCGACCCTGCTGTTCGCCGTGGGCGTGAAGGAAGCGCCGGTCGAGCTGCTGTGCTACGTCATCCGCAACAACCACGACAACCCGCTGCTGCTGGAAGACGTGGAAAAAATCTTCGACAAGGCGCGCATGAAGGAAGAGGGCCTGGCTCTCATCCACGCGTCGAAGAAGGAAGCATCGAGCCTGATGAACCAGGGCGTGCTGCTGTGGAAGACCGGCAAGCTGGGCGAGGCGGTCGAGTGGATGCGCAATGCGAGAAAAGCCGTGCCGAACAACCAGCGCATCCTGTTCAACGCGGCCCAGATCCTGGTCTCGACCCTGCAGCAGCAGGGCTACGACGAGGGGCTGTCGAACGAGGCGCACGAGATCCTGCACCATGTCGATCGCCTGCTGCCGGGGCAGCAGCGCTTTGCGCAGTTGATGGAGCAGCTGGGGCAGTTGCAGCCGGCAGCGGCAAGTGCCGATGATGCCGCGGATGGCGAAGCCAAGCGTCCCTGAGCGGGCCGCTCGCCGGCTCACCCGGTAGCCCGCTCAGGCGAGTCCTTCCGCGGCAAGCACCGTGGACACCGAAGGCAGGCTTTTCATCCGCGTCAGGCAGTCATTCAAGGGCCCTGGTACCGGCACACCCATCATGCCGGCCCAGGCCAGCATGACGAACAGGTAGCAGTCGGCAATCGTCATCTGTTCGCCGATCAGGAACTGTTTTTCACCCAGTTGTTCGCTGAGCGTGCTGAAGCGCGTTATCAGGGACTGCCTGGCTTTTTCTTTCTCCTGTTCGGTCCCGTCCCGGAAAAACGGCGTGAAACCGCGGTGGATCTCGCTGGTCATGAAAGCTGTCGCTTCAAGCGCACGCCAGCGTTCCAGGCCGTCCTTGGCGAGAAGCTTGCCCGAACTGTCCGCGATCCAGGCCAGGATGGCGAGGTTTTCCGTCAGGATCGTGCCATCGCCCAGATCGAGCGCCGGCGTATAACCCTTGGCGTTGATGAGATTGAAGTCGCGGCCGTCTTCGGTACGGCGGTCGCGGCCGACCTTCACGAGCTGGTGGGGGAGCTTGGCCTCGACCAGGGCGATATGGCAGGCCTGGCTGCAGGCGCCGGGAGCGTAGTAGAGAATCATGGTGTCCTTTCGATAGGTCAGGATTGTTGACCAGCACCGAGTATGAGACCATCTGCTCCTCAGCGAAAACGCATATTTTTGAGGCCAAGTCATATGGATGTGCCTACCACGCCGCTGACCCGCGACTGCCGCCGGGTCAGCGAAATCCTCAATCGGGTTGGCGACAAATGGTCGATGCAAGTCATCGTGGTGCTACACGTCCAGCCGCGCCGCTTCAACGAACTGCGGCGCCAGATCGACGGTATTTCGCAACAGATGCTGACCCGCACGCTCAAGGTGCTCGAGCGCGACGGCCTGGTCGCGCGCACGGTGCGCGACACCTCGCCGCCGCAGGTGGACTATGCCCTCACGCCATTCGGTGTGTCGCTGGCCAAGCCCGTGCGTGAACTTGCCAAATGGGCACTCACGAACCTGGACACGCTCTATGACAACCGCCTGGCATACGATGCGACCCACAAGGGCGATGAAGGGCGATAAGTGGCCGATCGAGCTCATCCGTACGCGCGCAAGAGCGAACGCTAGAGTGTGCTCTCGGTTGCAGTGCAACAAAATGTTTTTTAACATCACTCCCAAGTTATCTATACAACAAGTCTTGGGAGGGTATTCAATTGACATATACGCATGCTTTACCGCCTCCGGTTCGATATACGCCCGACCTGGAGGTGGTGGATGAGGACGAAGCACGCCTGACGCAAGAGATTGTCGAGCAGATGGCAGCCTCGAGCCGTTGCGCGTTCGAGCGCCATCGCCACGCGATCCGCGACGCGCACGCGAAATCCAATGGCCTGCTGGTGGGTGAACTGGTGGTCCATGATGGCTTGCCGCCGGAACTGCGGCAAGGCATCTTTGCCGAAGCGAAGGCCTATGCGGTCGTCGCGCGCCTGTCCTCGGCCCCTGGCGATATCCACTCGGACAAGATCCCGGCCCCACGCGGCTTCGCGCTCAAAGTGATCGGCGTGGAGGGCGAACGTCTGTCGCCCGCCATTGGCGGCGCCAACCAGGATTTCCTGATGGTGAACTTTCCCGTGCTTGCCTTCGGCACCATCCGGAAGTACCAGCAGATGCTGTCGCTACTGGAAGCCAACTCGCATGCGCCGGACACCTTCCAGCGCCTGGTGGCCGGCACCGCGCGTGGCGCCAAGGACGTCCTGCAGGCGATCGGCATCACGCCCGGCGCGACCCTCGAAGGGCTGGCCCGCGACCACCACCACCCGCTCGGCGAGACTTATCATACCCAGGGGGCGCTCCGGTTTGGCGACCACGTCGCGAAGCTCTCGCTCGCGCCGAAGTCCGCCAACGTGCGCGCGCTGGCCGGCCAGGCACTGGCCGACCTGCATGACGCCGGCATGCGCGACGCCGTCAGTGCGCACTTCGCTGCGCAAGGCGCGGAATACGAACTGTCGGCGCAACTGTGCGTCGACGTGAACACGATGCCGATCGAGGATGCCTCGGTGCGCTGGCCCGAGGAGATCGCCCCTCCGCGGCCGATCGCCACCTTGCGTTTCGCAGCGCAGGCCGGCGCCTCGCCAGGACGCCAGGTCCACGGTGACGACCTGTTGTCCTTCAATCCCTGGAACGGTATCGAGGCGCACCGGCCACTGGGCGGCATCATGCGCATCCGGCGCATCGCCTACGAACGCTCGAGCGCATACCGCCACGCCATGAACGTGCGTCCGCGCATCGAACCGACGAGCCTGTCCGATATCCCAGACTGAGGAATGACATCATGACCGACAAGACCACCGACCCACGCCTGAACGACGAGACTTTGCTGGATGAAATCAAGCGCCGTATCGATGCGGTCGCGCACGACGCCCCGCAACTGGCCAAGATTGCGCTGGAAGCAATGGTGCGTAAGCACAATCCCGATTTGAAAGGGAGCGCCAAATCGGCCGGGCGCGCAGGAAAGCAATCCGGGAACGTGTCCGAACTGACCGCGATCGCGACCTTGAAACCCGGTGGCGCCGACCGCCTGCGCCGCATCTTCGACCTTACCAACGGCAACATGGATGGCGCCCAGCGGGTCGCGACGCTGCACGACATGCGCTTCGTGTTCTTCGACGACGACACCCGTATCCTGTTCGCCACCACTTATGACGGGGACTGGGATGCCTACATCAATGACTTCGCGACCAAGATTCCGGAGCTGATGGACCTGCTGTTCTCGAACATCGAAGGCTGGCCCGGCATCGCCAGCCCGACGGTCAAGGATTTCATCGCCGGCCATCAAATCGACGCCGCCGGCTGGTTCGTCGCCAACCCCCAGGTGACCGTGGTCGACACGCGCCGCTACCAGCGCATGGACAAGGCCCTCAATGTATTCCTGGACGCCATGGCCGCCACGCCACCGCGCGACCCTGCCACCCGCGAGGCACTCGACGCATTGAGCCGGGCACTGTCGCAACCCGAACGGGAGGATTACTGATATGGGCCTGTTCGACGACATCAAGTCACGCTTCCGGCACGAGAAGGTGACGCTGGACCTGGAGGATATCCAGGGACTGATCCTGCGTTCGCGCCCGGAACCCTATGTCGGCCTGCATGCCGTGCTGCGTTTCGACCAGGCCGAGGGCGGGCGCGATCTGCTGCGCCGCCTGGCCGCACACATTCCGTCAGCCGCCGGCTGGACCGAGGACCGAGCGTCATGGGTTGGCGCCGCACTCAGCCATGAGGGCCTGAAGGCGCTCGGTGTGCCGGAGGCATCGCTGAAGAGTTTCCCGCTGCCTTTCCAGCAAGGGATGGCAAGGCGCGCCGAGCAGTTGCGCGACGTCGACGGCAATGCCCCTGAGCACTGGGATGCCGCGTTCCAGTCCGGCGACTGTCACCTGGCACTGACGATCTACGCACGCGACGAGGACGCGCTCGATGCCGCACGTGCTCTCGCGATGCGGGAACTCGAGAGCGTGCAGGGCGTGACCTTGATCGGCACCCATGCATTCGGCGCCGACGCCGACGCCAGGAACCCGTTCGGCTTTCGCGATTCGATCTCGCAACCGACCGTCGCGGGCAGCGGCGTCGATGCCTTGCCGGGGCAGGAGCGCGCGATTGCGGCCGGCGAATTCATACTGGGCGAAGACAGCGAAACCGGCGCCCCGCTGGCCATGCCCGATCCGCCGCAACTGGGCCGCAACGGGTCCTTCGTGGTGCTGCGAAAATATGCCAGCCAGGTCGGCGCCTTCAACGATTTCGTGCGTAGCCAGGCGAGCGGGGAGGCCGAAGAAGAGAAGCTGGCCGCAAAGCTCGTCGGCCGCTGGCGCAGCGGGGCACCGCTCACCCTGGCGCCGGAGCGCGACGACCCGGCACTTGGCGCCGATCCCGCACGCAACAATGATTTCGATTTTTCCGAGGACCCGCGCGGCCTGGTCTGTCCGCACGCTGCGCACATGCGGCGCCTGAATCCACGCGACAGCAAGCTCACCATCCTTACCGACGTCAACATCCACCGCATCATCCGGCGTTCATCCACGTTCGGACCGAAATGGGACCGTACGCTGACCGCGCGCGACGATGCGCGCGAAGACCGCGGCATCTATTTCATCTTCATCAGCGCACGCGCCTTCGACACGATCGAGTTCTTTCAGCAGGAATGGATCAACCGCGGCAACTTCATCGACCTCGGTACCGAACGCGACCCCATGGTGGGCTTGCATGACCAGGCGCCAGGAACCTTTACCTTGCCGCAACAACCGGTGCGACGCCGGCTGGACGGTGTGACCACGTTCAACCGGCTGCGCGGCGGCGAATATCTGTTCATGCCTTCGCTCAGCGCGCTGCGCTGGCTCGGGGACGCCGGCTGGCGCCAGGGGATGCAGGCAGCAAATCCGTGACGGCGAAGCGCATGGCGCCATCCTGAAACAGGCGGCGCCTTGCGTCCTCGGGAGATGCTTCGAGGCCGGTCAGGGCTTGTCGGCTTTCTGGCGCGCGGTCCTGGCCTTGCCGTTCCCACCCTCCGGCGCCGGGCCGCCCGCATCGGCTTGCGGGGCAGCCGGCTTGTCGCCAGCCTTGGGGTCGGGTGGGGCAGCCGGTGTGGGCGACGCCGGCGATGACGACGGGGCCGTTGCGGCCGGCGTCATGGCGCTGGCCACCGCCTGCGTAAATTGTTCCTGCAACATATTCCACCATGCCAGCGCCGCCGGCATGCCCATCGCGGCGGCATCTGCGCCCTGGGTATTGCCAAGCGGGATTTCGGTGCCCGGCTGCGCCGAACTGTTGCCCGCGGCGGCCGGTCTGGCGCCGGCTTCCGGCGTCGGCTTGGCCGCCTGGCTGCCCGGGCTGGCTTGCGCCGGCTGGCCGAAGAAAGGCGCGAAGGGCATGCCGGCCATCTTTTCCGCGCTCACGCCCGACTGGCGCATCACGTCGGCCATCGACGCGCCCATCGACTTCAGGGTGGCCAGGGTGCCGCGCTGCACTTCCATCGTCTGGATGGTTCCGCGCAGCATGGTGAGGTTCAGGTTCAGCCAGGATTCGACCGCCTTCAGGTCGGCGATGCGCTTGTCGAGCTCGTCCGTGGAGAGGGGCGGGGTGGCGAGGCCGGACATGCCCGGGAGGTTGGCGCCGGGGATGCTCATCGAGCCCCACAGGTTCTTGACGAAGTCCAGCGTGTCCGTGACCCCGGGGATCGAGGTGGATTGCGGTGGTGGTTTCAGCATGGTCGTCTCCCTTTGGTTCGGCCTAGCGTAACAGATAACCAACATCGCTCATAGATGCGAGTCGCGTGTGCGGACAAGTTACACTAGGCGCATGAGTCTCCCCAATGCCCTGATCCGCCGCCGCCGTCAACTGGTCTTCGGCGTGCTCACGGTCTTGTTGCACCTGATCGTCTTCGACTGGTTCAGCGGCCAGCTCGGCCACGTGCGCGAACAGACGGCATCCGCGCCGCGCGCCCCGATGCAGGCGCAGATCATCGCGTCGCCGACACAAGCGCCACCTGCGCCGGTGCCCGCGCCGCAGCCGGTCTTCGCGCCGCCGCCGCCGCTGCCGGAACTGCCGCCGGAACCGGTGGAGGTGGTCGAACAGCCCGCGCCGGACCTGGTGCCCGGTCCCGTACCCGGGACGGATGCCGTGGCCGATGCGGGCGCGCCGCAGGATGCGCCGGCCGCCGCAGCCGCTGGTGCGGCGGGTGGCGCGCAGCCGGGAGGCGCACCGGCCGCCGCCCAGGCCGGCACCGCCACCGGCCCGCAAGCGCCGCCGGCACCCGCCACCCCGCCGCCACCGCCCGGCCCGGCCCAGCTGCTGCCCGACCCGCGCCGCTACAAGGTCGAGCTGCCGCCCCCGGCCGACATCACGCTCGACGTCGCGCGCGTCGACGCCGACGGCACGCGTTGGAATGGCGAAGCGCTGCTGGCCTGGTCGCGGGCGGGGCAGGGCTACCGCATCCGGGTCGAGGCCGGCATCCGCGTCGTGTTCGCGCGCGTGAACCTCCTCACCCTCAGCAGCGAGGGCACGCTTGGAGACGAGGGATTCGTCCCCAACTTGATGACGGAGAAGCGCCGCGGCCGCTCGCAGACGGCCACGCATTTCAACCGCGATGCCGGCACGCTGAGCTTTTCGGCCTCGCAGGCGAAATACGCGCTGGCGCTCGGCGCCCAGGACAAGGCCAGCCTGCCGCTGCAGCTGGCGGCGATCGCGCGTGGGGATCCGAAACAGTTGTCGGGCAATATCGACGTCCTTGTCGGCGAAGACCGCGACGCCAGCGTTTTCACCTTTACGGTGGCCGGGCAGGAAACGATCGACACGCGCATGGGCAAGATCGCCACCTGGCACCTGGTCAGGCCGCCCAAGCCGGGCTCCTACCATTCGCGCCTGGAACTGTGGCTGGCGCCGGATTACGGCTGGCTGCCGGTCCAGATCCGCAACGTAGAGGCGAGCGGGGCGGTGACGACCCAGACGGCAAGCAACATACAAATGAAGGAAACGGGCAAATAATGACCAAGAACACCCTGAAGCTGGCCGCGGCCGGCCTGATGCTGGCGGCGCTGGCGAATGTGAGCGTGCGGGCGGCGCCGGACGAGCATCCGGCCGTCAAGCGCGCCGTCGATCTGCCGCCGTCGGCCGATCTCGGCTATTCGATCAGCGCACGCCAGCGCGGTTTCAGCCTGAACGGCGACGCCACGCTGACCTGGCGCCTGAACGACAACAAATACACGATCAACACCGAGTCGCGCGTGGCCATGCTGGGCAAGCTGACCGAGAACCGCAGCGAGGGCACGGTCGACAGTTTTGGCCTGGCACCGAGTACCTTCTACGAAAAACGCTTCCGCAAGGCGCCGGAAACGGCCACCTTCGACCGCGACGCCAGGACCATCACCTTTACCGACGGCAAGCACAGCTACCCGATCAAGGGCGGGGAACAGGACCGCGTCTCGATTTCGTGGCAATTGATGGCGGTCGCGCGCGCGGCCAAGGACAAGTTCAAGCCGGGTTCGGAATGGGAATTCTTCGTGGTCGGCCCGCGCAACGCGGATCCGTGGACCTTCCGCGTGGTGGGCCGCGAAAAGATCCAGGCCGGCGCCGCCATCGGTACGGTCGAGGCCGTTCACGTGGTGCGGGACTTGCCGCCGGACACCAAGGACCAGACCCTGGACCTGTGGCTGGCGCCGAGCCTGGACTGGTATCCGGTCAAGCTGCGCTTCACCGACAATGACCGCGATTTCGTGGAGCAGACATTGGAGCGGATCACGCGCAAATAATCAGCAACCAGGTGCGCCGTCTTGCCACGCGCGCGCATGGTCGGGCGCCGGCACGCTGCAGCGTGCGTCCGGCAGCGGCGCCCCGCGTGCCTGGCCCAGCGGCAGCACGCCCGCCCAGACCGCAAGCTGCATATCCTCCTCGTCGTCGTTCGGCGGGCCGCTGCGGACCTTGCAGGCCGCTTCGGCCAGCGCGATGCGCATGACCGTGGTGGCGGCGTATTCCTGCGCGTTGCCCGGGCGTACCTGCGCTTGCCGCCCCGGCGCCAGGTGTTCCATGAAGGCTTCCAGCGCCGCCCGTTTGCCGGCCTCGTCCACGAGCTCGAAGCGGCCGTAGATCATCGCGCTACGGTAGTTCATCGAGTGATTGAAGGCGGCGCGCGCCAGCACCAGGCCGTCCAGGTGCGTGATCGTCACGCAGCAATCCTGTTTCATCAGCTGTTTCAGCATCCGGCTGCCGTTCGAGCCATGGATGTACAGGTGTTCGCCCACGCGCCAGCAGGCGGTGGGGATGCAATGGCTGCCGTGGGCATCGCCGAACGCGACGTGGCAGAGATGGGCGGCGTCGACGATCGCGTGCAGCAGGCCGGTGTCGTAGGAGGCGTTGCGCGCGATGCGGCGCACCTGGGTGCGTGGGGTGGGGGCTGGGTTCATGGTCTCGGTGAGATAGTGGAGCGCCTACTATAATGACCGTTCTGGCTCCCGGAATAGATCCAGAACCCACTCATTTCATGGAGCCAGGATGGACTACGCGCTGCTGCTCGACGCCTTCGCCCGCGCCCATGCGGGCCGCGGCTGGCCGCGCCAGCGCCTCCTGTACGAATGCCTGCGCGCGGCGATCCGCAACGGCACCCTGGCCGCCGGCACCCGGCTGGCCGCGACCCGCACCTTGGCCGAGGAACTCGGCATCGCCCGCAATACCGTCCTGTATGCCTATGAGCAGCTGGCCAGCGAAGGCTTTGTCGTGCCCGACCGGCGCGGCACGGTGGTCGCTGCCGTCGCGTCCGGACCCCGCAGCCATGCCACGGCGCCGCCGCAGGCCGGCCTGGCGCGCCGCGCACGCGACCTGCGCACCCTGGGCAACGCCGCCAGCGAGGGCCTGCCCTTCGTCCCCGGCGTGCCCGACCTGCAGGCCTTCCCGCTGGCGCTGTGGCGGCGCCTCCTGGAGCGCGCCTGGCGCGCTCTCGCGCCGGCCCGGCTGAACTACGGCGACCCGGCCGGCGAGCCGCTGTTACGCACGGCGATCGCGGACTACCTGCGCGCCTCGCGCGGCGTCGTGTGCGAGGCGGACCAGGTCTTCATCACGGACGGCAGCCAGGCCAGCCTCGACCTGTGCGCGCGGGCCTGCGCGGACGAAGGGGACACGGTGTGGGTCGAGAATCCGGGTTATGGCGGCGCGCTGGCCGCGTTTCGCGGCGCCGGCCTGGCCGTCGAAGGGATCGGCGTCAATGCCGAGGGCATGGCGCCGACGCACCAGGACTGGCAGGCGCGCCGCCCGAAACTGGTCTACGTGACGCCCTCGCACCAGTACCCGGTCGGGGTGGTGATGTCGCTGGCGCGCCGCATGGCCCTGATCGAGAACGCGCGCGCTGCCGGCGCCTTGATCATCGAAGACGACTACGACAGCGAATTCCGCCACGAGGGGCCGCCGCTGGCGGCCATGCAGGGACTGGTGCCAGACGCACCCGTGCTCTATTGCGGCACCTTCAGCAAGACGATGTTCCCGGGGCTGCGCATCGGTTACGTGGTGGCGCCGCCCGGCCTGGCGCAGCAATTGGCAGGCATGCGCGCGCAATCGTTCGCCGCCGGCCGCGCGGCCGAGCAGCTCGCGCTGGCCGAATTCCTGGCCAGCGGCGCCTTGATGCGCCACCTGCGCCGCATGCGCCGCCTGTACCGCCAGCGGCGCGACGCGCTGGTCGCCGCCCTCGAACGCCACCTGGGACGCATCGCCGAGGTGCACGGCGCGTCGGCCGGCATGCACCTGTCCCTGCGGCTGCTGGACGAACGCCTGATCGACGTGGCGATCGCCCGACGCGCACGCGAGGAAGGCATCATCGTCAACCCCTTGTCGACCCATGCCGTGGGTGGGGCCACGCCGTGGAACGGCTTGATGCTGGGCTATGCGCAGGTGCCGGTCGAACAGATCGATGCGCTGGTGAAGCGCCTGGCCACGGTCGTGCACCTGGCGGCCTATGGCGCAGGCGTCCTCATTCCTGCAGTCCCGGATCGTCCGGCGAGTCGTTTTCCCAGTGCAACGTCAGGTCCGTCGGCGCCGCGCCGATCCTGACGCTGCGCTTGAAGGTCTTGCCCTCGGCCGATGCGGCGATGCGGTAGGTGCCGGCCGGCAGCTGTGCATAGAACATCGGCCCGGCATTCGCCACGCTCAGCAGGCTCGTCCCCTTCATGTCCATGATGTCGAGCTGGACGTCGGAGCGGTAGGCGCCGCTCTGCTTGGTCGCGAAGGTCAGCAGCAGGTTGTAGTCGGCGCGCTGGGCGCGCATGGCCGACTGCTCTTCCTGGCCGACACCGCCGTTGACGTAGCTGATGCCGTTCTGCTGGTGCGGAGTCGGGGCGGCCAGGGCGGCGAGTGGGCCGAGGCAGGCGGCCAGGACCAGGGCTGCGCGCATGTGTACTCGTTGCATGACGATCCTCCTTGATCAGGTTGATATGAATATGACAACGCCGATTATCCTCCTGTCGGTCCCCGGGGAGCGCGCGCCTGCCGAGCTGCACCGCAAGCCGCCTGCTTAATGGATTGGCAAGTCAAGCCCGGCCGGGATTCCGTTGCATATTC
>CAJYQM010000047.1 GCA_913777025.1 uncultured Massilia sp.
ACGAAGCTGTCGTCGAGCAGCAGGTCGATTTTCATGTGCGGGTAGCGCTCGTAAAAGCCGGGCAGGCGCGGCACGATGTGCTGGCGCCCGAAGGCGGCCGGCGCCGAGACGCGCAGCATGCCGGCGATGTCGTGTTCGGCGCTGTGCACTTCGATGCGCGCGTCTTCCAGCGTATCGAGCACCTGGCGGCAGCGCTCGTAGTACAGCTGGCCGGCCTCGGTGAGGGAATGGCTGCGCGTCGAGCGCACCAGCAGCTTCGCGCCGAGCTGGGTTTCCAGCGCCTGCACCTGCTTGCTGACCGCCGATTGGGTCGTGTTCAGCTCGCGCGCGACCGCGGAAAAGCTGCCGCTCTCCACGACCCGGCAAAACGTCTCCATCAAGCGAAGTCGGTCCATTGTATTTATTCCGGTGAGGAATAGATCATATCACTCGTGCCCTCTATTTCATCCTGCCCGGAATGTTCATAATGCTCACCAATGCACGGGGCCGCTACGACGTGAAAACGGCGAACGCGGCCTCATCATCGTTTACCGACCGAATGGAGAGACGCATGACCCAGGATACCCGCCAGCACCCGCTGTTCCAGCCGACCCGTATCGGCGATATCGACGTTGCCAACCGCGTCGTCATGGCGCCGCTCACGCGCAGCCGCGCCGACGAAGCCGCCGGCGACATCCCCGGCAGCCCGATGAACATCGAGTACTACCGCCAGCGCAGCAACGCGGGCCTAATCATCAGCGAAGGCACCCAGGTGTCCCCGGTCGGCAAGGGCTACATGGCCACGCCCGGCATCTATTCGGACGCCCAGGTCGAAGGCTGGAAGCCGATCACCGCGGCCGTGCACGAAGCCGGCTCGAAGATCGTCGCCCAGATCTGGCACGTGGGCCGCATCACCCACCCGGAACTGACCGGCGGCGCCGAGCCGGTCGGCCCCTCGGCCGTGCAGCCGAAGATGGTCGCCTACACCCGCAAGGGCAAGGTCGACATGCCGACCCCGCGCGAACTGAGCGTCGACGAGATCCGCCAGGTCGTCGATGAATACCGCCGCGGCGCCGCCAATGCGATCCGCGCCGGCTTCGACGGCGTCGAGATCCACGGCGCCAACGGCTACCTGGTCGACCAGTTCCTGCGCGACGGCGCCAACAAGCGCACCGACGCCTACGGCGGCTCGATCGAGAACCGCGCGCGCTTCGCGCTGGAAGTCGTCGACGCCGTGGTGGCCGAGATCGGCGCCGGCCGCGTGGGCATCCGCCTGTCGCCGGTGACGCCGTCGAACGACATCCAGGACAGCGACCCGCAAGCGATCTTCGGCTACCTGGTGCAGGAACTGGACAAGCGCGGCATCGCCTTCATCCACTTCGTCGAAGGCGCCACCGGCGGCGCGCGCGACCTGCCGGGCTTCGACTTCGCCTGGGCACGCAAGGCCTTCCGCGGCACCTATATCGCCAACAACGGCTATACCCGCGAGATGGCGCTGCAGGCGGTGGAATCGGGCGCGGCCGATGCGGTGGCCTTCGGGCGGCTGTACATCGCCAACCCGGACCTGGTGCAGCGCCTGAAGCTGAATACCGGCTTGAATGTGCCGAATCCGCAGACCTTCTATACCTTCGGGGAAGAAGGGTATATCGATTATCCGAGCCTCGACAAGGCGGCTTGAAAGAAGAGCCATCGTACTTCTTCCGTTAGCTCGTAAAACGTCGTCCCCGCGGAGGCGGGGACCCAAGTTCTGCGTGTGCAGTCGAGATGCGTGCAAATTGGGTCCCCGCCTACGCGGGGACGACGGTTTTTAGCATGTCTACGAACGACTGGCACCGTCACGCTGCTGCCCGTCGATAAACGCCGCCAGCTGTGCCACCGTCTGGTAATCGAACAGCAGCTCCGGCAAGATCGCCATCCCCAGGCGCTGTTCCAGGTCCACCGCAATGCTGGCCGTCGCCAGCGAATCCATTCCCAGCGTCGCGAACGGCGTGTCGTCCTCAAAACTGACCTCGCCATGGCGCGACTCGCTCTTCAGCCATGCGTCCACGCTGGCGCGCACCGCCGCCCGGGTCGCATCCGACGCATCGGCGGCCACCGCCTGCGCCCCCGCCGCCAAGGCCATCGGACGGCGCACGCCGTTCAGGACATCGGCCTCGCGCCGCAGCAGCGCGTCCGGCTGTGCGTCCTCGCCCGGTAATTGCTGCTGGACGTCGCCGATCGCATCGGCGTAGGCGCCAATCCGGGCCAGCAAGTCCGCGCTGTCGCTGTGGCGGCGGTTGGCCGCCAGTTCGGCGACCAGCTCCTGGCCCAGTGCGCTGAAGCGGCGGCGCGCCCAGGCGACGGCGTCGCTGGCGGCTTGCGCATCGGCGCCGCCGTCCAGCTGGCGCCGTTCTGCGGCGGCGACCAGGCACGCCCGTGCCACCAGTTCGCCGATGCGGTAGTCCAGCCACTGGCCGAGCGCGGCCTGGGTCGCGAACAGGCGCGTGCCGTGGTCGCTGCCGCGCAGGCGCACGATCAGGGCAGCGAGTTCCGCCGCCAGCGCCGGCCGGCCGAGGACTTCGGACAGGAACACCTCGACCGCGCCGCCCGGCTGCGAGCTCGAGGCGCCCAGGTGGGCGTACAGCGTCTCGGTCGGGCCTTCCAGGATGCGCAGCACGCGCGCGTCGCGCAGGATCTGCGGGGCGCCGTTCGATTCGATGTAGCCGCGCCCGCCCAGCATCTGCACCAGCTGGTCGGCGGCGCTGCCGAGGCTTTCCGTGGCCGTGGTCTTGCAGGCCAGGTAGGCTTCCGCCGGCACGGCCTCGCCCGCATCGACGCGCGCCGCGATCGCGTACACCAGCGACTCGACCGCGAAGATGTTTGAAGCCAGCCCCTGCAGGCGCGCGATGGTGACCGGGTTCGCGGCCAGCGGACCGGTGGCGATCTCGCGGCGTGACGCATAGCGCGCCATCAGCTGGGCGCAGCGCTTCATGGCGCCCACGCACATGCCGCCGATGCCCAGGCGGCTGAACAGCATGGCGTCGCGCGCGACGTCCATGCCTTCGCCGGGGCCCAGCAGCAGGGCACTGTCGGGGACTTGCGCGCCGTCGAAGAACACGGTGTTCTGCACCATGCCGCGCATGCCCATGGTCAGCGATTCCGGACCCTGCACCAGGCCGGGGTTGTCGGCGTCGACGGTAAAGGCGGTGATGCCGAGCGGGGCGCCGGCAGCGTCCGTGGCCTTGGCGAACACGGTGGTCACGCCGGCCCAGGAGGCCAGGCCGATCCACTGTTTCTCGCCGTGCAGGCGCCAGCCGCCGGCCGTGCGCACAGCACCCGCGCGCAGGGCCATCGGGTTCGAGCCGGCATCCGGTTCGGTCAGTGCAAAGGCGGCCAGCTGGCGGCCCGCGGCCAGCGGCGGCAGCAGGCGCTGCTGCTGCGCGGCCGAGCCGAAGCGCAGCAGCGGGCGCACGCCCAGGCCGTTGTGCACGCCGACCATGGTGGCGATGGTGACGTCGACCGCGGCCAGTTGTTCCAGCACGCGCATCAGGTCGACGGTCGTAAGGTCCTTGCCGCCGAAACGCACCGGTACCTGCAGGCCGAAGAAGCCCTGGTTGCCCAGGTCGAGCACGATGTAGGGCGGGATGGTGCGGCGCTCGTCGATGATGCGCGAATTGATGCGGCGTTCGGCGTACTGGCGGAACCAGGCGATCATCGCATCGGCGCGCGCGCGGCTGGCCTCGCGCTCGGTGTCGCTCGCCGCGGCCGGGGCGGCGGCAAGAGCGGCAGGAGCAGGCGCCGGGACGGCGGCCGGTGCCGGCTTCGCCACGTGCAGCGGCTCGTCCGGCTCATCCTGCACCGCCACGCCCTGCAGGCTGCGGCGGTCGAACAGGCTGCCCGGCATCACGTACACGAGTTCCAGCTGGCCCTGCAGCGCCAGTTCCTTGCAGCGCGAACGCTGGACCTTGCCGCTGGTCGTGCGCGGGAAGGTCCCCGGCCGCACGAACACGAGCGACGACACGGTCACGTCGAACTGCTGGCCGATCACGCGGGTGATTTCGCGCGCGCTGGCCTCGACCTGGGCCAGGTAACCGTCGCTGGTGTGCGGATGGTCGGCCTTTTGCGCCTGCTGGGCGGCGCGCACCAGGCTGCGGTTGGCCTCGAGCACGATGGCCAGGCGCTCCTGGCCGCCCACATCCACCGAGAAGGCGGCGCACATGTTCGGCTCGATGAAGTCGATCGCGCGTTCGATGACTTCCTCGACGTCCTGCGGGTAGACGTTGCGGCCGTTGATGATGATCAGGTCCTTCAGGCGGCCGGTGATGAACAGCTCGCCGTCGCGCATGAAACCCAGGTCGCCTGTGCGCAGGAAAGGACCCTCGCCATTGCTTTCCAGCCGGGCGCCGAAGGTGGCCGCCGTTTCGTCCGGGCGCATCCAGTAGCCGCGCGCCACGCTCGGGCTGCTGACCCAGACCTCGCCCACGCGCCAGTTCGACACCGGCAGCAGGGTCTCGGGATCGACGATCACGACCCGGGTACCGCTGCCGATGCGGCCCGAGCTGACGATCTCGCGCGCATCCTCGTCGCCCGGCATGGCGTCGCGCACCTGGTTCCCCTCCAGCAGCGACTTGCTGACGGTGCGCACCACTGGCGCGCTCTCGATCGGCCCGCCGCTGACGAACAGCGTGGTCTCGGCCATGCCGTAGCAGGGGAACAGCGCGGTGTCCTTCATGCCGCAGGACGCGAAGGCGTCGACGAAGGCGCGCAGCGTGGCCGCGCGCACCGGTTCGGCGCCGTTGTAGGCGACCGTCAAGCTGGACAAATCGATGCCGCCCTTGTCAGCGTCGCCCAGGCGGCGCACGCAGTAGTCCCAGCCGAAGTTGGGCGCGCCGGCACAGGTGCCGCGGTAGCGCGAGATCGCCTCCAGCCAGGTGCGCGGGTTCTTGAGGAAGGTCGCCGGCGCCATCAGCACGCAATGGAAGCCCACGTGCAGCGGCGCGACCACGCTGCCGATCAGGCCCATGTCGTGGAACAGCGGCAGCCAGCTGACCATCACCGTATCCGGGGTGAAGCCGAAGCCCTGGCGGATCGAGTCGACGTTGCCGGCGATGTTCCCGTGGGTGATCTCGACGCCCTTGGGCAGCGCGGTCGAACCGGAGGTGTACTGCAGGAAGGCGAGGGTATCGCCATCGAGCGCCGGCAGCGCGCGCCGCGGGTCGAGCGGCAGCAGGCCGTCGGTGGCGAGCACCGCGCGATGGGCGGCGTCGACCAGCGACAGGCTGGCCTTGATCGCGCTCCCGCTGTCTTCACGGGTCAGGATCAGGCTCGGGTCGGCATCTTCGAGCAGGGCGCGCAGGCGGCGCGAGG
This sequence comes from uncultured Massilia sp., assembly GCA_913777025.1. Classification (GTDB taxonomy): domain Bacteria; phylum Pseudomonadota; class Gammaproteobacteria; order Burkholderiales; family Burkholderiaceae_D; genus Telluria. The sequence goes on from CAJYQM010000047.1 coordinate 5,326, forward strand.
CGCGGCTCTTGTGCGGGATGGTGGCCGGTATGGCGACGATGCCGGCCAGCAGGCAGGCGAGGTAGGTGACGATGAAATCGAGCCCGGCCGGATACAGGAGCAGGGCGCGCTCGCCCGGCGCGGCACGCTCGGCCAGCGCGCGCGCCAGCATCGATGCGCGCCGTTCCAGCTCGCCGAAGCGGATCTCGTCGATCCGGCCGTCGTCGCGCAGGAAAGTGTAGGCCAGGCGGTCCGGCGTGGCGTGGGCGTGGTGGCGCAGGCGTTCGGTCAGCAGCGCGATGACGGCGCCGGACCCGGCACCCGTATCCTTATCGTCTCTCAAGAGTTCCCCTGTTTGCCTTGAAGGCGTGCCTCGCCCGCGGCGATGGCGGCGCGCGCGCGCGCGACCGCGGTGCCGATCACCGGCGCGGCGCGCTTGAGTTGTTGCATGTTGTGGTTGGCCATCAGCTGCAGGCGCAGGCGCGAGGCGCCCACCGGTACGCCCGGGAACTCGACCTGGTTGACGAACACGGATTGTTCGAACAGCAGCTTGCCGACCAGGCGCGACACCTTCTCGCTGCCGATCAATACCGGGACGATGGCGGACGGCGTGCCCATGCACGCCAGGCCTTCATCCGTCAACAGGCGCCGCAGCCCTTCGGCGTTGCGCAGCAGGTCGGCGCGCAGCGCGGCGCCTTCGCTCGAGCGCACGATGTTCACGCATTCCAGGATCACGGCGGCCTGCACCGGCGACAGCGCGTTCGAGAACATGTGCGGGCCGGCGTACAGCTGCAGGTGGCGCTTGACTGCGCGCGAGGCGGTGGCGACGAAGCCGCCGTTCGACGAGAAGGTCTTGGAAAACGCGCCCATCACCAGGTCGATCTTGCCGAGCATGCCCTGGGCCTCGATGGCGCCGCCGCCGTTGGGACCGAGCGCGCCGAGGTCGTGCGCGACGTCGACCAGCAGCGTCGCGCCGAACTCGTGGCATACCGCCTGCAGCCGCGCCAGGTCGGGCGAATCCGAGTCCATGCTGAACAGGCCTTCGGTCACCACCAGGATGCCGTGCCCGGTATCGCGCGCGCGGATCGCGCCGACCAGCTGGCGCACGTGGTCGACGTCGAGGTGGCGGTTGACCGCGACCTTGGGCGTGGCGGCGCTGGCGCCCTGGCGCAGCGAGGCGTGCGCGAACTGGTCGATGACGACGTGGTCCTGCGGCTGCAACAGCGCCGTGATGGCGCCGAAGGCGGCGCCCCAGCCGGTCGGGAACAGGGCCACATGTTCCGCCTGCACCAGGCCGGCGATGGCCTGCTCGAGCAGCAGCGAGGTTTTCGTGTTCCCAAGCAGGACGGCGGAACCGGCGCTGTGGGGTCCGGCGTCGCGCAGCGCGCGCGCGGCCGCTTCGGCCACGCCCGGGTGCGAGGCCAGCGACAGGTAATCCTGGGACGCGAAGTTGATGCCGCGCGCGCCGGTGCCGGCTTCGTCGCGGATGCTGGCGATCGGGTAGGGCGCGCCTTCGAGCGAGCGCGCGTACTGCCACAACCCGTGGTTGGCGCGCTGGTCGTGCCAGCGCTCGACCGCGGCGGTGCGCGCCAGCAGGTCGGGGCCGCGCGGTTGCGAGAACTGGGCCGCGGTGCCGGCGAGGGCACCTTCGGCCAGCATGGCGTCGACCTCGCGTTCGAGGGCGCTGTCGGCCGTGTCGGAAAGGCTGGCTGGATCCAAAGGTTGTAGACTCATATTCCTTGCTCCCGCGCCGGCCGCGTCACGCTACCAGGCGCGCCGCTTCGTGCGGGGTCGTCATTTGCTGCCGCAGCAGCTCCGCAATCCGTTCCGGACTGACCGGACGGTCAAAGTAATATCCCTGCGCCGCATCGCAGCCCATCGCGCGCAAGGCCGCCAGCTGCTCCGCGGTTTCGACCGCCTCGGCGATCACCTTCAACTGCAGCCGGTGCGCCATGCCGATGATGGATTCTGCCAGCGCATACGCACGTTCATTGCCTTCCTGGCCGAGCCGGACGACGAAGCTGCGGTCCATCTTGAGGATGTCCGCCGGCAGTTCCGTCAGGTAGCTCAGGCTCGAGTACCCGGTGCCGAAGTCGTCGATCGAGATCTGGACGCCGGCTTCGCGCAGTATACTCAAACCGGTCTGGTTCAGGGACATGTTGTCGATGAGGATACCTTCGGTGATCTCCAGGTCGAGGCAGCGCGGGTCGATCCCGGTTTCCCCGATCACGGCCAGGATGCGCTCGACCAGGCCCGGATGCTTGAGCTGGCGGACCGACAGGTTTACTGCGGTCTTCAGCGGCGGCAGCCCGGCGGCGCGCCAGGCCACGTTCTGGGCGCAGGCGGTGCGCAGCACCCATTCGCCGATCGGCACGATCAGGCCGGTCTCCTCGGCCAGCGAGATGAAGCGGCCCGGCTCGATCCGGCCGTATTCCGGGTGGGCCCAGCGGATCAGCGCCTCGACGCCGTTGATGCGGCCGGTGGCCAGGTCGACCTGGGGCTGGTACTCGAGCAGCAGCTGGTTGGCGCCGAGCGCCTCGCGCAGGTGGTTCTTGAGGACCAGGCGCTCGCTCGGCGGCAGGGCGGCGTCGGTGGCATACACCTGCACGTTGTTCTCGCCCCAGCTCTTGGCGCGCGTCATCGCGATGTCGGCGCGCTGGAGCAGGTCGTCCATGTCGCAGGACGGCGCCGGGAACAGGGCGATGCCGATGCTCAGGCTGACGAAGCATTCGCGCTCGCCCACCGCCAGCGGCAGCGCGAAGCGGTCGAGGATCTTTTCGGCCACCTGCTGGGTGTCGCCGGCGGCGCGCACGTCTTCCAGGATCACGATGAACTCGTCGCCGCTCCAGCGCACGATGGTATCGGACTCGCGCACGCAGCCGCGCACGTGGCGGGCGGTCTGCACCAGGATGGCGTCGCCGGCCTCGAAGCCGAGCGCCTCGTTGACTTCCTTGAACTTGTTCACGTTCAGCAGCATCAGCCCGACCATGCGCTCGTTGCGCAGCGCGCGCGCCATCGCGTGGCCGAGGCGGTCGCGCAGCACGCGGCGGCTGAGTGCCCCGGTCAGTTCGTCGACCTGGGTGGCGTCGAACAGGCCGGGCGCAGGCGCGTCGGCCCCGGGGGCGGCAGCGGGGACGCTGGTGTCCGCCGCCTTTTCCGGCAGCGCCTCGCATTTCTGGCCATAGCCGACCACGCGGTTGCGGCCGCCCGACTTGGCCTGGTACAGCGCCTCGTCGGCGCGCGCCACGGTCTGCCCGATCGACTCGCCCCTGCGGAACTCGGCCACGCCGATCGACACCGTCACCGCCAGCTCGGGCGAGATCTCGGCGAAACCCAGCTGGCTCACGCGCCGGCGCACGTTTTCGGCAAAGCCTTGCGCCTCTTCCTGCGTGGTACGCGGCAGCATCAGGAGGAATTCCTCGCCGCCGTAGCGGCCGAAGGCGTCGGCGTCGCGCAGCATGTGCTGGACACAATGGGCGAACTGGCGCAGCACGGCGTCGCCGGCCGAGTGGCCGTAGGTGTCGTTGATGCGCTTGAAATGGTCGATGTCGAGCAGGCACAGGCTGAAAGGCGCATCGCCCTGGCCGACCAGGTCTTTTTCGCCCTCGATCAGCTTGATCAGGTGGCGCCGGTTGTGGCTGCCGGTCAGCTCGTCGCGGATCGCCAGCTCGTTGATGAAGTTGAGCGCCTGCTCGAGCTTGATGAAGCCCTGGGTCTTGGTCAGTTCGAACAGCAGCACGAACACCACGATCACGCTGTACAGGCCGACGTTGCACAGCATGTACAGCAGGGTCATGTCCTTGACCGGATGCGCGGGCAGGGGATGGCCCATCAGCGGCAGGTAATAGATGACGCCGATCGCGCCGCAGCTCATCGCAAGCCAGAACACGGCGCTCGAGACGCCGCCCAGGAACATCGCCACCACCGGGGCCGTGATCAGCCAGCCGGCCGTCGGCGCCGACACCCCGCCCAGCGAATAGGTGAGCCAGGTGAAGTTGAAGAACACCGCGCACAGGAAGACTTCGCGCGCCAGCACGATGTTCTTGGTCGCGCGCAGCAGGAAGGGCGCGACGAACATGAAAGCGCAGCAGCTCAGGATTTCCCGGGCCGCGGTGGCGAAGCCGAGCGTGTAATAGACGAAGGCGTAGAGCGGACCCGACAGCGCAGCCATCACGACGGCGTTGACCACGTTCTGGGCCCGGGTCAGTGTCGCGGCATCGTGCTGGGCCTCTGCGGGAATGAACCATTGGATGGCGTTGATGTAGCGGCTGATCCAGCGGGAGCCAAATGTCGTCATGATCCCTCGATAAATTCCATGGCGAGACGCCGAGCTTGCTTGTGTTGAAACTTGTAAATATTGCAATTTTGCATTAACTCTCCATACTAACATGGGGGATTCGGCATATTGATAGTTGTCTAGGGAAAGTCCTGGTAATTGAACGAACAGTTGTGACGGCGTCACATCGCAGCTGCTTAATCATTATCTCTGCTGAAACTTTCTGTCGAACAAGCATTCGCGTTCTTCGGGAATTATTTTGAACATGCGCGGTCCAACCGGATTTGCGAGGACAGCGATGAGCAATCCCGTTGGCTGGTTCGAAATCTATGTGCAGGACATGGCGCGCGCCACGGCGTTTTACGAAACCGTGTTCCTGGCCCGGCTGGAACGGGTCGACGCGCCCGATATCGACATGTGGACCTTCCCGATGCAGTCGGAAAACTATGGCGCCACCGGCGCGCTGGTGCGCATGCCCGGGGTGGCGTCCGGCGGCAACAGCGTGCTCGTGTATTTCAGCTGCGAGGATTGCGCAGTCGAGGCGGGCAGGGCGGTCGCTGCCGGCGGCAAGGTTCTGAAGGATAAATTCCCGATCGGCCGGTACGGCCATATCGCGATCGTGGCGGACTCCGAAGGCAACACGATCGGCCTGCATTCGATGGCGTGAAAAGAAAAACGCCAACCGGTGGCGGTTGGCGTTCGACGCGGCCTGGCGGCTCAGTGCTGACTCCTCAGTGCCGGCTGCTCAGTGGCTGTTCAGTGCTTGGCCTGCTGGGCGCGCATCTGCTCGTGCAGCTGCTGGCGTAACTCCTGCGGATTCGACTGGGTGTAGTCCTTGTTGAGCTCGAACTTGATCAGCGGCTTGATTTGCGGGTCCAGGTAGGTGCGCAGGGCGCCGAGGAACTGCGGCGAGGCCGAGATGACCAGGTGCTGGAAGCGGCCCTGCTGGTGGGCTTCCATCAGGTAGTGCGAGATATCCCTCGCAAACTTCTCGGTTTCGTGCTCCTGGGGCGTCTGGGCCGGCTGGTATTGCTTGTTCGGCGCACCGGCCTTGGCATTGTGGGCAAATCCGGCTGCTTCGGAACCGCCGATGTTGTGGCTGGTGTTGCTTGCCGCGGTCGGGCTCATGCCGTCTGTTTCCAGGTCGGATGCGCGTTGGCGCGCAGCATCGTTGACCATATCTTGGATTTCCTCCAGCGGCTCGGCCGGGTCGGATTCGGAGAAGAAACGTGCGCGGCCCGCATTGGCCGAGATGATCCAGGTTGTTTGCATGCTACCCCCTGTGAAGTCTGTTGACAGTGAATTGCGCGGCCTGCGTCATGCATGCCGAGCAATGGCGATGCCTCAGTATAGTCCGGGTTCCTGATGCCCGGCGCACCGCCGATTTCAGGCGTGCGCAGGGTGTAACGTGCAGGAAATTCTTCGGTTTCATGTTCAAATTCACGCAATAACTTATGGAGGACTTGGCATGACGGATACATTCAAGGTCGGCGACAAGGTGGAATGGCATGCGTCGCAGGGCGCAGTGCAAGGGACCATCAAAAAGAAATTGACCCAGCACACTGCGATCAAGGGGCACGAGGTGGCAGCCTCGAAAGACAACCCGGAATACCTCGTGGTCAGCGACAAGACCGGCGCCGAGGCCGCGCACAAGGCGAGCGCGCTGAAGAAGATTTGAGCGGAATTGTCGATTTACTATTTTTTTGTGATGTAGCGTACGGACGCGCCCGTGTCCGCATCGTATTCTGGAACCGTCAACAAACAGTTCAATACGGAGGCTGCCATGGGTAAGTATTTCTTAGCGTGGATCATGGGTGTGCCGGCAATCGTGCTGGTCCTGATTTACTTCTTCTTCCACTGATCGGTGCAGTGTTCGAACGGAGTGTGTGAATGAGAACGCCACCTTCGAAGGTGGCGTTCTCATTTCATGTATCCCCGGCGTCCGTAGCGCGCGACTTGCCGGCGCGCCGGCAGCGCTCCGAGCAGTACTTGACCTGATCCCAGTCCCGTTCCCATTTCTTGCGCCAGCTGAAAGGCAGGGCGCAGTGTGCGCATTGCTTCGACGGCAGGTCGGATTTCTTTCGCATTTTCATGCAAGCGCCTCATGTTATGTGCGTTGCCAAACATTGATAACACACTCTGGTTTGGAAATCTACTGGACTGTCACATCTTTTTACACTATAATTCAAGCAACACATTTGTTCAAAAGTATCTGCTGTACCCTGTCTTCCTTGTTCTACACGGAAAACAATTCCTGGGCCATGCGCCCATATCTGTAATCGTTTGACGCATTCGTCAAATACCTCGGTGTTAAAAGTCCTGAACCCAGCCTCTTTTAACACGCGTTTGAACACCCCAGCACCGGCACGCGCTTGCCGGAACGCGTAGCACTCACTTGCGGACGCTTGCATGCCCTTGCATTGCCGAGGGCGGGGTGGCTGATTCCTGTCGAAGGCCAATCGCCCCAGGGTTGCATTGCCTTTGCCAAATCGAAGGAGAACCACAACGTGGCAAAACAAATCATTATCGACCATGTTTTCAAGGTCTACGGCGACGAGCCGGAACAAGCATTGACGCTGGTCCAGCAAGGCGCCAGCAAGCAAGCCATCCTGGCCAAGACCGGATGCACGATCGGCGTGTTCGACGCCAGTTTCACCATCGAAGCCGGCGAGATCTTCGTCATCATGGGCCTGTCCGGTTCGGGCAAGTCGACCCTGGTGCGCATGCTGAATCGCCTGGTCGAGCCGACCGCCGGCCGCATCGTGGTCGACGGCAACGACATCAACACACTGCCGGACGCCGAGTTGCGCGCCTTGCGCCGCAAGGACATCAGCATGGTGTTCCAGTCGTTCGCCCTGCTGCCGCACCTGACGGTGCTCGACAACACGGCCTTCGGCATGGAACTGGCCGGGATCCCCAAGTCCGAGCGCCATACGCTGGCCCGCCAGGCGCTGGAACAGGTCGGTCTCGCGGCCTATGGCGCCAGCTATCCGGACGAACTGTCCGGCGGCATGCAGCAACGCGTGGGACTGGCCCGCGCCCTGGCCAGCGATCCATCGATCCTGCTGATGGACGAAGCATTTTCGGCACTCGACCCGATCATGCGTACGGAAATGCAATCGGAACTGCTGCGCCTGCAGCAGATCAAGCGCCGCACCATCGTCTTCATTTCGCACGACCTCGATGAAGCCATGCGCATCGGCGACCGCGTCGCCATCATGAAGGACGGGCACGTGGTGCAGGTGGGCACCCCCGAAGAAATCCTGCGCAAGCCGGCCAACGACTACGTGCGCAACTTCGTGCGCGGCGTCGATGCGGCGGCCGTCTTCAAGGCCGGCGACATCGCCCGCAAGAGCCAGGTCGTGGTGTCGGAATCGCCGACCCGCGGTTCGCGCGCTGCGCTGTCGATGCTGGAAGAGCAGGACCGGGCCTACGCCTATGTCGTCAATCCGCGGCGCGAATTCCTCGGCGTGGTGTCGGCCGATTCGCTGCGCAGCGCGCTCGACGGCCATGTCGGACCGCTGGGCCTGGCGCATGCCTACCTGCCGGACGTGCAGACCATCAACGCGGAAGATCCCGTTGCGGGCCTGTTCGGCCAGGTGGCGCAACTGCCGTACGCGGTCCCGGTGGTGGCAGACGACGGCAGCTTCCGCGGCGCCATCAGCAAGACCACCTTGCTGAAGTTCCTCGACCGCGATACGCCGGCCGTTGCCGAGCAACCAACCCAGAAAGGACAAGCATGAATCCGAATACCGCTACACCCCAGGTGAACCCATGGCTGCCGACGCCGCCCGCCGACACCTCCTGGCTCGACGCCGCCGCACCGGCCGCCGCGCCTGAACACACCAACGCCTTGACGCAGATCTTCGACGGCTCGCTGCCGCTGCAATCCTGGATCAACGAGGGACTGGGCTGGGTCGTCGCCCATTTCCGCCCGTTTTTCCAGGCCGTGCGCGCGCCGATCGACGCGACGCTGGCCGGTGCAAGCGACGTCCTGCTGGCCGCGCCGGCGTTGGTGGTGATCGCTATCATCGGTTTGCTGGCCTGGCAATTCACCAGCCGCGCGCTGGCGATCGGCACCGTGCTGGCGCTGCTGGGCCTGTCGATGCTGGGCGTCTGGCCGGAAGCGATGGTCACCCTGTCGCTGGTGCTGACCTCGCTGGCATTCTGCCTGGCGATCGGGTTGCCCCTGGGGATATTCCTGGCCAGCAGCGACCGCGCACAAAACATCCTGCGCCCGCTGCTGGACGCCATGCAGACCACGCCGGCCTTCGTCTACCTGGTGCCGGTGGTGATGTTGTTTGGTATCGGCGATGCGCCCGGCGTGATCGTGACCATCATCTTCGCCCTGCCGCCGCTGGTGCGCCTGACGAATCTCGGCATCCGCCAGGTCCGTCCCGACCTGGTCGAAGCGGCACGCGCCTATGGTGCGTCGCCGTGGCAACTGCTGACCCGCGTCCAGTTTCCGCTCGCCATGCCGTCCATCATGGCCGGCATCAACCAGTCGCTGATGCTGTCGCTGTCGATGGTGGTGATCGCCTCGATGATCGCGGTGGGTGGCCTGGGCCAGATGGTGCTGCGCGGGATTGGCCGCCTGGACATGGGCCTGGCAACCGTGGGCGGTCTCGGCATCGTGCTGCTCGCCATCACGCTGGACCGCCTGACGCAGGCCATGGGGCAGCCGCGCCGTAACGCGCGCCACTGGTACCAGACCGGCCCGGCCGGTGTCGTGCTGCGCCTGGTGCGCGGCAATCCGGCGCGCGACAAGGCGGCCACGTCCACCACCTCCATTACCGCACAATAAGAAGAAAGGAAAACATGCATCAACTCGAACACTTCAAGTCCATCTATGAAACGCGGCGCAGGTTCCGCTGGCTGTCGGCCCTGGCGATTGCCGCGCTCACATTGACCACCGGCCTGGCCATGGCGCAAACGCCCGCTGCCGGCCTGCCCGGCAAGGGCATCAAGGTGCAGGCACTGCAAAGCCCGATCGCCGAAGAAACCTTCCAGACCATGCTGGTCGACCGCGCCCTCGAAAAGCTGGGCTACGCGCCGCAGCCGCTCAAGGAAGTCGATTATCCGACCGCGCACATCGCGGTCGCCAACGGCGACGCCACCTTCCTCGCGGTGCATTGGGACCCTTTGCACAAGGACTATTACGACAATGCCGGCGGCGACGCCAAGCTGCTGCGCGTGGGCGCCTATGCCGGACCGGCCGCGCAAGGCTATCTGATCGACAAGGCGACGGCCGACAAGTACCACATCACCAACATCGACCAGCTGCGCAAGCCGGAGCTGGCCAAGCTGTTCGACCATGACGGCGACGGTAAGGCCGACCTGACCGGCTGCAACCCGGGCTGGGGCTGCGAGGCGATGATCGAAAACCACATGGACGCCTACAAGCTGCGCGCGACGGTCAGGCACGTGCAGGGCAGCTATTCCGCACTGATCGCCGACACCATCGGCCGCTATAAGCGCGGCGAGTCCATCCTGTACTACACGTGGACGCCTTACTGGGTGAGCGGGGTGCTGGTGCCGGGCAAGGACGTGGTCTGGCTGCAGGTGCCGTTCTCGTCGAATCCGCAGAAGGCCAATACCCGCCTCGACGATGGCAGCGACTATGGCTTTTCCGTGAACACGACGCGCATCGTCGTGAACCGCGCCTGGGCCAACAAGAATCCGGCGGCCGTCAAGCTGTTCGAAGTCATGCGGCTGCCGATTGCCGACATCAATGCGCAGAACGAGCGCATGCGTAGCGGCGAAAACACGCAGCAAGATATCGCGCGCCATACGGCGGGCTGGATCAAGGGTCACCAGCAGCTGTTCGATGGCTGGATCGCACAGGCAAAGGCGGCGGCGCAGCACTGATTCAGGAAGGCCCGGCATCGGCGAGGCTGTTAAGATTGCGCCAGCCTTCCGATGTCCATTTGCAGGAGACCACAAATCCTACGTTTTTTACTCACCACGGCGATGCGCATGCCGAAGCTGGCGATCGCTGTCGCGCTGGCCGTGCTGGCGGCCCTGGCCGGCACCTTGACCTACACCGGTTACCTCGTCGTCGGGGTCGTGGCCGATTATCTCGGCACGGGCCGGGGTATCGCAGGACTGCTTCTTGGCATTCTCTTTGCACGATTTCCCTCGATAAGCCAGGGGAGGCTGCGCATCGTCGGCCTGTTACCCCAGCCTGCCCGTCGGCCGGTCATGGTGAGCCTGCTTGCACTGTGCTTGTCGCACTTCCTGTCGCACGGCGACCCTGTGCCTGCAGGGTTCACGGGTTTCGCTACGGCCTTTGTTCTGGCCTTCCCCTGGTTGAGGCGCGCTGTGTTTGATCGCGTGTCATCGTCCGTCTTCAAGTTTGCTGGCCAGAACCGTCCTCGAAGCACCGACGACAACGTGATCGAAGGTGAATTCAGGGAAAGGAAAGATTGAAACGAAAACGCCAACCTGCATGAGGTTGGCGTTTTCACTTCATATCCTAGCCCTTGTCGGACTGGCGGTTTCCACGTTGCAGGTCAGGGGGCGGGTGCAAATCCTTGGGACCCTTGTAGATCGTATTCGGAGGATGCTTGCCCTGGTGCTGCTCGCTCTTGTCCGATGGGTTTTAATTGCAAGTCCAGAACTTAATCATCTCTACACTGTCTCATCCAATATGAACATGCTGATATTGGATGAGACGATTCGGAGCCATGATAATGCGCAATTTACGCCATGGTGGCGTTGGATGTGTGTCATGCTGCTAGCACATCGGATCCGACTCGACCCGAACAATGTGCAGCGCACTTACTTCGCGCGGGCAGCGGGCACAGCGCGCTTTGCCTACAACTGGGCATTGGCAGAATGGGGGCGCCAGTACGCGGCGTCCAAGGCTGATCCCACCTCGAAACCACCGAACGAGGCGGAGTTGCGGCGGCAACTCAACAGCATCAAGCGTGCACAATTCCCTTGGATGCTGGACGTTACGAAGTGTGCACCGCAGTTGGCGATCATGCAGCTGGGACGTGCGTTCGAGAATTTCCTTGCCCGCCGTGCACGTTACCCGACGTTTCGGCGCAAGGGCATTGATGACCGGTTCGCGATCAGTAACGACCAATTCGAGGTCGACGGCCGTCGCATCCGTATTCCAAAGCTGGGGTGGGTACGCATGCGCGAAGCCTTGCGTTTTACCGGCCATATTGTATCGGCCTCCTTCTCACGCAAAGCCGATTACTGGTACGTCAGCATCGCTGTCGACTGTCCGGATCCATCTTTGCCACCTGCCGAAAACCAAGGCGTGGTCGGCGTGGACTTGGGCATTACGCATCTTGCCACCTTGTCGACAGGCGAAACCCTGGATGGACCAAAGGTGCTGCGTCGTCTACTGGGCAGTGTGCGCAGGCTGTCGCGTGCCCTGGCACGCAAGGTCAAGGGTTCACGCAACCGGGCGAAGACAAAGTCGAGACTGGCGACACTACACGAGCGGATCGCCCAGATCCGCCGCAATGGCCTGCACCAGCTCACCACGAATCTGACCCGGCGCTTTCATACGATAGGCATCGAAGATTTGAATGTCAGCGGCATGCTGCGAAATCATCGTCTGGCACGGGCGATCGCTGACATGGGATTTGGCGAGCTGCGGCGTCAGCTGCAGTACAAAGCCGAGCGTCGTGGCGGCCAGATCGTTGTGGTCGATCGGTGGTACCCCAGCAGCAAGACGTGTTCTGGCTGTGGTCACGTGTTCGCGATGCTTGCATTGCACCAGCGTCGCTGGACGTGCCCCGGCTGCGGCGTTTCACACGACCGTGACGTCAACGCGGCCATGAACCTGAAGAACATTGCGGCGAGTTCCGCCGTGATTGCCTGTGGAGGGGAGGGCGCTGGCCTTGCGCGCAAGTGCGAGGCGAAACCGGCCCCCGAGAAGCAGGAATCTAACAGCAAAGTTAACTATGATTAGCTTTGTGTAAGTTTAGAAGAGCGGTTTCCCCTTGCCGATGCTCATAGGATGGACCTCTTGCTTTCTTGTCCCTGCTGCCGGAATCGTTACCGGATTTGCCTGTGTCGTTGGCCGTACCTTTGCTTCTAGAACCTGTCTTTGCGCCCATGATTGCACTCCTTGAAAGTGACTGGAGCGATCGAACCACCGGCACAAGGATTTTCAATCTTCGCGCCGCGCTGCACATTCAGGTTTTCGACATCGACACGCCGCCATCGACAAACAGCGTGGTGCCGGTGACGAAACTGGCTGCATCGGAAGCCAGGAACAGCGCCGACTTGGCGATCTCATGCGGCAGGGCAAGGCGTTTCGTCGCATGCATGCTCTCGACGAAGGCGCGCGCTTCCGGCGTCGGGGCGGCGGCGCGGCCCATCTCCGTATCGGTCCCGCCCGGCATCAGGACGTTGACCCGGACGCCCCGCGCACTGTACTCGGCCGCCAGCGTGCGTGCCAGTCCGACCAGGCCGGCCTTGCTGGCGCCATAGGCGGCCATACCCGGCAGGCCGATGGTATGACCGACGAAAGAGGACGTGAAGATCAGCGAGGCCTTGCCTTGCCTGAGCATTGCCGGAATCTGGTATTTCGCGCAGAAGAACGCGCTGCTCAGGTTGGTATCGACGGTGTCGTGCCAGGCTTCGGCGCTGATGTCGGTCACCTCGCCCATCGCCCCCAGGGTGCCGGCGTTATTGAAGGCGATGTCGAGTCCGCCGAAATGTTCGATGGCCAGTTCGACCGCCTGTCGCGCGACCTGTTCGTCCTTCACGTCGCCCGCCAGCGCGACCGCCTTGCCGCCCGTTGCGACAATCTCGTCCTCCAGCGCGCGCAGCTTCGCGCCACCGCGTGCGACCACGACGACGTTGGCGCCTTCGCTGGCAAACAGCTTTGCCGCCTCGTAGCCGATACCGGAACTGGCGCCGGTGATGATTGCCGTCCTGTTTGCCAAAACGCCCATGGCTTACCTTTATAAAGTCAAGAACTTCATAAAGTTTAGCGACCGGATCAATACGGAAAATCCGTTTCTTGCTTTTGAATCGCTCGCTGGCGTATCGAGCGGAAACGGTTGTGCGACGGACCGGAAAACAAAAACGCCGACCTGCGAGGATCGGCGTTTGTGTTTGCACTTTATACTGCGTGCAGAATTCCTGGTGGCCCGGGGCGGAATCGAACCACCGACACAAGGATTTTCAATCCTCTGCTCTACCAACTGAGCTACCAGGCCAAGGCGGCGAAGTATAGCACAGAGTTATGAAAAGTCCATAGCTTTATGGACGCTCGAGGCGCAGCCTGGCGCGCTCCTCATGCTGGCGGTCCAGCGCCAGCCGGGCTTCCTTGCGGCCCTTGGCTTCCTCGTAGCGGCGCTGCTCGTCCGGCGTGAACGGGCGCAGCGGCGGTACCGGGACCGGCTGCTTGTCGTCGCCGACCGCCACCATCGTGAAGAAGCAGCTGTTCACGTGGCGCACTTCCTGGGTCCGGATGTTCTCGGCCAGCACCTTGATGCCGATTTCCATCGAGGTGCGGCCGGTGTAGTTGACGGCAGCCAGGAAGGTGACCAGTTCGCCCACCTGGATCGGCTGGCGGAAAGTCACCTGGTCCACGCTCATGGTCACCACATAGGTGCCGGCGTAGCGGCTGGCGCAGGCGTAGGCGACCTGGTCGAGCAATTTCAGGATGTGCCCGCCGTGGACGTTGCCGGAAAAGTTCGCGGTGTCCGGCGTCATCAGGACCGTCATGGTGAGTTGGTGGGCGGGCAGATTCATGGCAAGCTCGTCAGTGATAAAAAGAAATGATGCCGATAGTCTAGCGCGTCCCAGCCATACCGCGCACGTGGGCCAACGAAAATCCGGCTAGGCAATCGCCGGCAGCGCCCGCTTCCCGAGGCGTGCCGCCGGCTGTGATTGCGCATCGACCTGGAACACTGCCACCAGCGCCGCCAGCGCCGCGGCCTGTTCCTGCATCGAGCGCGTGGCGGCGGCCGATTCCTCGACCAGTGCGGCGTTCTGCTGGGTGCTGCCATCCATCTGCACGATCGCCTGGTTGACCTGGGCGATGCCGCTGGCCTGTTCGCGGCTGGAACTGAGGATCTCGTTCATGATGGACGAGACGCGCGCGATGCCGCCGACGATGTCCTGCATGGTTTCGCCGGCCTTGCCGGCCAGCTTGGAACCGTCGGCGACGCGCTGGGTCGAGGCGTCGATCAGGGCCTTGATTTCCCTGGCGGCACTGGCCGAGCGCTGGGCCAGGGCGCGCACTTCGGTGGCGACCACGGCAAAGCCGCGCCCCTGTTCACCGGCGCGCGCCGCTTCCACGGCGGCGTTCAGCGCCAGAATGTTGGTCTGGAAGGCGATGCCGTCGATGACGCCGATGATGTCGGCGATGCGCGTCGAGGAAGCGTCGATCGCGCCCATGGTCTCGACCAGCTGGCCGACCATCGCGCCGCCCTGGCGCGCCACCTGGGCCGCGTCGAAGGCCAGCTGGTTCGCCTGCTCGGCGCTCGACGCGCTGTGGCCGATGGTCTGGGTCAGCTCTTCCATCGACGATGCGGTTTCTTCCAGCGCCGAAGCCTGGCTTTCGGTGCGCTGCGACAGGTCGCGGGTCTCGTCCGCCATGGTGGAAATCGAGGCGCCGATGCTGGTGGCGCCCTCGCGCACCTGGCCGACGATGCCGGCCAGGCTGGCGCGCATCTGCTCGAGGGCCGCCATCAGGCTGTCCCGGTCGCCGGCGCGCAGCGGCACCGCCACGCGCAGGTTGCCCGCCGCGATCTCGCTGGCCACGGCGGCCGCGCTGGACGGTTCGCCGCCCAGGCGGCGGAACAGCGCGCGTACGAACACGAGGCCGGCGCCGATGCTGAACGCCAGCGTCGCCAGGCACAGGGCGATCAAGACGTTGCTGCTGCGGTTGGCGCTCTCCAGCACGGTGGCCACGCGGGCATCAATCGCCTGCTGCTGCTTGGTCAGGAGCTCGGTCGCCTTGCCGACGTAGGCGTCCGCTGCCGGCGTGTAGGCCCGGTCGAACAGGTCGCGCGCTTCCTCGTCCTTGCCTTCGGCTTTCAGCGCGGCGACCTGGTTGCGCGTGTCGGTGTATTTCTGGCGCAGCGCGGCGACCTGGTCGAGCATTGCGCGCTCTTCCGGGGTGTCGAGCAGCTCGCCGACTTTCTTGAGCATTTCGCCGACGCGTGCAGTGGATGCCTTCGCTTCATCGGCGTAGGCCTTGCCCAGCTCGGGATCGGACGCACGCGTGATCACGGCGGTGCGCTTGACGCCCACCGACGTATTCATCAGCCAGCTGGAGATGAGCCTTTCCGTGGCCAGCGGACGTTCGGTGAGCGATCGGGTGTCGCTTGCCAGCACTTGCAGGCGCCAGATCGCAATGGCGGTGGAAACGAAGGATAAAACGATGATGATGGCAAGCGTAAACTTCAGCTGACTACGCACGCTGAAGGTGGCGGATGAGGACACTGCAACTCCTTGTGGGATGTGAGGATGCACCCGGGGTAGGGCGGAAAAGCCATCCATTTTGAATGCAATTATTCCTCACGGCAATTCAAGTTAAATATAGTGCAACACTTCTGTTGCTGCGCGTCCAATCGCCGGACCGCTGAGGCATGCGTCGTTCTGCTAGCATGCCGCCATGGCTATCCTTCTCGTCCCCGGCTTCATGGCCGATGAAACCCTGTGGAGCAACATGACGGCGGCGCTCGAGCGCTTTGGTCCGATCCATCATGCCGATTTGCGCCACGACACCTCGGTCGAAGCGATAGCGCGCCGCACGCTCGCGTCCGCGCCGTCCACGTTCGTGCTGGTCGGGTTTTCGATGGGCGGCTACGTGGCGCGCGACATCGCCCGCCTGGCGTCCGAATACGGCAGGCGCGTGGAAGCACTGGTGCTGGTCGCCACCTCGACCCGCCCCGACACCCCGTCCATGCGCCAGCGCAAGGGCGCGGTCGGCCATGCGGCGCCGTCGATCGCCTTCAGCGGCTTGAGCCGCACCGCGGTGGCCACCTCGCTGCACCCGAAGCAGCGCGACAACCTGGCCATGATCGAGCGCGTGCGCGCGATGGGCATGCGCCTGGGCGGCGAGGTGTTCCGGCGCCAGTCGGTATTGGACCGGCCCGGCGACATCGAGCGCCTGCATGAGATCCGGTGCCCGACCCTGGTGGTCGCGGCGGCCCAGGACCAGCTGCGCAGCCTGCAGGAAGCGCAGGAGCTGCAGGCCGGCATTCCCGGCGCGGAGCTGGTGGTCATCGACGATAGCGGGCACATGATCCCGATCGAGGCGCCGGACAGGCTGATTGAGGTGATCGTACCTTGGCTCGAGCGGCAGCGCACTCGATGAAAAAACGGGCCGGACAGCATTGCCGTCCGGCCCTCCATACCTGCATCGATCCGGCGATCAAGCCTGGTCCAGGATCCGCCCGATCGCCGCCGCCACGCCCTGGCCGTAGGCCGGGTCGGCCTTCAGGAAGTGGCCGATCTGGCGGTCCTGGGTCGCGGCATCGGCCTGGCTCAGGGCGCCGGCGATGTTCTCGAGCAGGTTGTGCTTGCCTTCCTCGCTCAAGAGGCGGAACAGGTTGCCTGCCTGGGTGAAGTGGTCGTCCGTGGCGCGGCTGTCGTAGCGGCCCGCCACGCCTTCCACCTGCCAGCCGGCGTCACCATGGCCGAAGCCGCCAAAGGCCGGCATTGCACCGTTCTTTACCGGGTCATAGTTCTGCGCGGCGCCGCCGTTGGCGATCGCCATCGCGCCGTCGCGCTGCTGGTTGTGGAAGGGGCAGCGCGGACGGTTCACCGGCAGCTGCTGGTGGTTGGTGCCGACGCGGTACAGCTGGGCGTCGTGGTAGGCGAACAGGCGCGACTGCAGCATCTTGTCCGGGCTATAGCCCAGTCCCGGCACGATGTTCGACGGCGACAGCGCGGCTTGCTCGACGTCCTGGTGGTAGTTGTCCGGATTGCGGTTCAGTTCCAGGATGCCGACCGGGATGCGCGGGAACTCGCCCTGGGGCCAGACTTTCGTCAAGTCGAACGCATCCCAGCCGGTCCTGGTTTCCCAGGCGCTGCGCTGTTCGTCGCTCATGACCTGCATTTCGACGCTCCAGCGCGGGAAGTCGCCGCGGGCGATGGCGTTGAACAGGTCGCGCTGGGCGTAGTCCGGGTCGGTACCAGACAGGCGCACGGCTTCGGCTGCGCTCAAATTCTTGATGCCTTGCTGCGTTTTGAAGTGCCACTTGACCCAGTGACGTTCGCCATCGGCATTGATCAGGCTATAGGTGTGGCTGCCGAAACCGTCCATGTGGCGGTAGCCGTCCGGGGTGCCGCGGTCCGAGAACAGGATCGTGACCTGGTGCAGGCTCTCCGGTGCGCGGCTCCAGAAGTCCCACATCATCTGGGCCGACTTCAGGTTGGTCTGCGGGTCGCGCTTTTGCGTGTGGATGAAGTCCGGAAACTTGATGCCGTCCTTCAGGAAGAAGGTCGGGGTGTTGTTGCCGACCAGGTCCCAGTTGCCGTCTTCGGTATAGAAGCGCAGCGCGAAGCCGCGCGGATCGCGTGCCGTGTCGGCCGAACCTTTTTCGCCACCGACGGTCGAGAAACGCAGGAAGGTGTCGGTCTGTTTGCCGACCGCGTTGAAGAGTTTGGCGCTGGTGTAGCGGCCGATGTCGTGGGTGACGATGAAGCTGCCGTAGGCGCCCGAACCTTTCGCATGCACGACGCGCTCGGGGATGCGCTCGCGGTTGAAGTGCTGCAGCTTCTCGATCAGGTGGAAGTCCTGCAGCAGGACCGGACCCCGCGGGCCAGCAGTGATCGAGTTCTGGTTGTCGACGACGGGGATGCCGGAGGCGGTGGTGAAGTGGGTCATGGCGGCTCTTCGCGGTGAATGGAGGGGTTGTATCGCCGGCTATCGTAGTGATCGGCTGTCTGCGGAAACACTATCCATCGGTAGGGCGGCGGTCATCGAAAAAATCGATGATAAAAACAGAAATAACTCGTTTTTCATCCAGGCCGCGCTTGTCCACAATGACGACACGTTCGAATGGTTCGAACGAAAGATCGACGCCAACTGAAAGGACAACATCATGGACACCAACAAACTCTATCCGGTCGGCCGCGCCCTGGCGGGCCTGCTGTTCCTGGTCTCGGGCATCAACAAGATCCTGGGCTTCTCCTATGTGGCCGGCTGGATGAGCAGCAGCGGACTGCCGGCGGCCGGCGTGCTGCTGACGCTGACGATCCTGCTCGAAGTCGGCGCCGGGCTGGCGTTGATCACGGGCTTCCAGGCGCGCTTCGCCGCGGCGGCGCTGGCCTTGTTCCTGGTGCCGGTGACCCTGGTCTTCCACGGCTTCTGGCATGCCGATGCGGCCGAAGTGCAGAACCAGCTGAACCACTTCATGAAAAACGTGGCGATCCTGGGCGGCATGCTGGTCGTGTTCGGCATCGAGCAGCAACGCTGGAAGGCGCGCGGCGGCGCCGGCGCCCAGGTGCTGCGCGGCCGCACTGCATAAGCCTGACAAAAGACAGGGGCCATTCCCGGCCCGCCGGGATACCGTCACGATCCTTGTTGCCGCAACCGACGAAAGATGACACCCATGACCACCTCCACACGTATCGCCAGGATTTCCATCGCCGCCGCCGTGGCCGGCGCCTGGCTGGCCGCAGGCGCCGCCCATGCGCAGGCCGACCTGATCCTTACCAACGGCAAGATCGCCACCATGGCCAGGGAGGGCGAGTTCGTGCAAGCCCTCGCGGTCAAGGATGGCAAGGTGCTGGCCACCGGCAGCAATGCCCAGGTCTTGAAGCTCAGGCGCGGCGACACGCAGGTGATCGACGCCGGCGGGCGCACCGTGATTCCGGGCTTGAACGACTCTCACCTGCACGTGATCCGCGAAGGCCTGAACTACAACATGGAGTTGCGCTGGGACGGCGTCACTTCGCTCAAGCGCGCCCTCGAGATGCTCAAGGAGCAGGCGGCGCGCACCCCGGAGGGCGAATGGGTGAAGGTGGTGGGCGGCTGGAACGAATACCAGTTCGAGGAAAAGCGCCTGCCGACCCTGGAGGAGATCAATGCCGCGGTGCCGGACAAGCCGGTCTTCATCCTCTACCTGTACGGCCTGGGCTTCCTCAACCAGAAGGGCATCCAGGCCCTCGGCTACGACAGGAACACGAAGTACAAGGATGGCGAAGTGGAGCTCGATGCGAACGGCCGCCCGACCGGCAAGCTGATCGCCAAGCCGAACGCGCTGATCCTGTACTCGACGCTGGCCAAGACCAATAAGCTCGGCCGCGACGACCAGGTCAATTCGACGCTGCACTTCTACCGCGAACTGAACCGCCTGGGCGTGACCAGCGCGATCGATGCCGGCGGCGGCTTCCAGAACTACCCGGACGACTACGGCGTGTCGCTGCAGCTGGCGAAGGAGGGCAAGCTGACGGTGCGCACCTCGTATTACCTGTTCGCCCAGCGCGCCGGCAAGGAACTGGAAGACTTCCAGCGCTGGCTGGGCATGACCTACCCGAACAAGAACGACCACATGTTCTACGCGAACGGCTTCTCGGCCGAGGGCGGTGGCGAGAACCTGGTGGCCAGCGCCGCCGACTTCGAGAACTTCCTGGAGCCGCGCCCGGACCTGCCGCAAGTCATGGAACAGGACCTCGAACCGGTGGTGTCGCTGCTGGTGAAGAACCGCTGGCCGTTCCGCCTGCACGCCACCTATGGCGAGAGCATCGACCGCGACCTGGCGGTGATCGAGAAGGTGAACGCGAAGACGCCGCTCAAGGGCCTGCGCTTCATCATCGACCATGGCGAGACCATCACCGACGCCCAGCTGGCGCGCATCAAACGGCTCGGCGGCGGCATCGCGGTACAGGACCGCATGCACTTCCAGGGCGAAGCCTACTGGAAGCGCTACGGCGAGCAGGCGCGCCAGATGCCGCCGATCCGCAAGATGCTGGACATGAAACTGCCGGTCGGCCTGGGGACCGACGGCACCCGCGTCTCGAGCTACAACCCCTGGCCTTCGGTGTACTGGGCGGTGACCGGCAAGACCGCCGGCGGCATGCCGATCTGGCGCGGCAGGGACGTCCTGACCCGCTTCGAGGCGCTCAAGCTGATCACCACCGGCTCGGCCTGGATGAGCGGCGAGGAAAAGGTCAAGGGCACGCTCAAGCGCGGCCAGTATGCCGACTTCGTGGTACTGCCGGAGGACGTGTTCACGGTCGACGCCGAGCGCATCAAGCGCATGGAAAGCGTGCTGACGGTGGTGAACGGGAAGGTGGTGTACGGCGCCGCTTCGTTTGCGCCGCTGGCGCCGCAACTGCCGGCGGTGTCGCCGGCGTGGAGCCCGGTGGCGGCCTACGGCGGCTACCAGAACCGCTGAGTCGTGCGGGGGCCTAGAGGCTGATGTAGCCGCGCTTCAGGGCCAGCGTGACCGCGTGGGTGCGGTCGCGCGCGCCCAGCTTGATCAGGATGGTGCTCATATGGGTCTTCACGGTCGGCTCGCTGATGCTGAGGATCTCCCCGATCGTCCGGTTCGAATTGCCGTTCGCGGCTAGCCGCAGCACGTCCAGCTCGCGCGCCGACAGCTTGTCCGAGGGACTGTGGTCGTCGACCTCCTGCTGGGCGATGCGCGCGATCACGCTGGCGCCCGTGTACACGCGCCGGATCGTCTCGGCCAGCTCGCCGCCCGGCACGTCCTTCAGCAGGTAGGCCTTGGCGCCGGCCTTGAGCGCGCCGATCACGCGGGCGTCGCCGCTGAAGGTGGTCAGCACGACGATGCGGGCGTCGGGATGCAGCGCGCGAATGCCGACGATGGCCTCGACGCCGTCCTTCACCGGCATCTGCAGGTCGAGCAGCGAGACGTCGGGGCGATGGCGCGCGAACTGCGCGATCGCTTCCGCGCCGTTGGCGGCGAGGCCGACGACTTCCATGTCGCCCTGGGCTTGCAAGGTGGCGGCGATGCCCTCCCGCATCATCGGGTGGTCGTCGGCGATCAGGATGCGGATCATGCGTGGGGAAGACAGGTTCATTGAGGACTGGATTGTACGGGCAGGCGGAAACGGAAGCAGGCGCCATGCGGCTTGCAGGGTTCGTATTCGATATGCCCGCCATGCGCACGCACGATCGCCAGGCTGATCGACAGGCCCATGCCGGTGCTGTCGGGCTTGGTGCTGAACAGGCTGCCGAACACGCGGCCGGCGTGCTGGGGCGCGATGCCGGGGCCGTTGTCGGTGACCGCGATCTCGACCTCGTGCTCGCCGTGCAGGCGCGATGCGATGCCGATCCTGCGCGCCGCGCCGCCGGGGTCGCTCCCCGCCAGGGCCTCGGTGGCGTTGACCAGCAGGTTGGTGAGCACCTGCTGCAGCTGGATCCGGCTGGCGTGGATGGCGCGGTCGCCCAGGCCGAGTGCCAGTTCGACCCCGATCCCGTGCTTGCGCAGCCGCCGGTGCAGCAGGCGCAGGGTGTCGACGATGGTCTGGTCCACCGGCACGCTGCCCATTTCCTGCTCCTTGCGCGAGGCCAGGCGCTGGATGCTGCGCACGATGTCGCCCGCATGCTTGCCCGCTTCGCTGATCAGGGAGAGGGAGGACAGGGCGCGTTCGATGTCCGGCTCGCTCCTGCGCAGCCATTTGCGGGCCGCTGCCGCATGCAGCGAAATCGCCGACAGCGGCTGGTTGACCTCGTGCGCGATCGACAGCCCGATTTCGCCGACCCGGCCGGCGCGCAGGATGCGCTCGCGCTCGATGCCGCCGTCGGCATCGGCGTCGAGGCCCCAGGCCTGGCGCAGGGCCGCGGCGCGGCCGCCGGCGCCCCATTGCTCGCAGCTGGCCAGGGCTTCGCGCCGGTAGTGCAGCACCGCCGCGCCGAGCCCGCAGGCCTGGGCTTGCTGCGCCGCCTGTTCCCAGGCCAGGGCCGCGAGCCCATGCCGGCCATGGCTGGCGGCGGCGACGGCGGCGCCTTCGAAGCCGCGCAGCGCGTCCAGCTGGCGGCCCTCGCGACGGGCGCACGCGGCGTCCGCGCACTGGACCAGCACGCAGGCGCAGGCGGGCAACTGGCGCGCCAGGCGGCGCAAGGCCGCGCAGTGCAGCTCGAGCCGCGCGCCGGTGCCGGGATCGTTCGCCTGCGCCAGGGCCAGCGCCGCGAACAGGTGCAGGAGCGTGCGGTCGCCGGCCGGCAGCAGCGGGCCGTCCAGGGCCTCGGCCTGCGCCGCCGCATGCAAGGCCGTGACCTGGTCGCCGCGATACACGGCAGCCTGCAGGCAGGTGATCCAGAAGCCGAAGCGCGCACGCTGCGCGGCCGGCACGGGCATCCCGAAGCCGGGCAAGGGCGCCTCCCGCTGCGCCAGGCCGCGCAGCAGCAGCGCGCGGGCCGACAGCTCGGCGTTCGATGCGCCGGCCGCGCGTTCCACATGGCGCGCCAGCTCGGGCAGGGCCATGCCCGCGATGAAGCCGTTGCCGGCCAGGTAGCGCCGGGCGCAGGCGGGCCTGGCCTCGCCTTCGCAGAGCGCGGCCAGGTCGGCGGCGGCCTGCTCCGGCGCGGCGCCGAACGGGCCGATCAGCGCCGCGTGCAGGGTGTGCGCCATGCGCCGGGTGCGCTCGCCGAACCTGGCCGCCACCTCGAGCGCGGTCCCGGCCAGTGCCTGCGCAGCGGCGGCTTCGCGATCGAGCATGAGGGCAGCCAGCAGGAGCAGGGCCACCGGCGTCGCGCCGCGCAGGCCGCGCCCGAGCGGACGCTCGGCTTCGGCCGCGATGGCCGCATAGGGGAATGCGTCGGCGCGGGCCGACAGCGCCGCGTCGAGCGTGGCGCCGAAGCCCTGGATGGTATCGGCGCCGCAGACCGGCAGCGTGTGCCAGAAGCCGGGCGCAAGCGGCCGCAGACGTTCGAAGGCCTGCATGCAGGCCGCATCGCCGGAGCGGTCCGGGTAGGCGGCGCTGGAGGCCTGCCGTCCCGGCTGGAACGCGCGAGTCGGCTGCGGGAGATCATTGTGGGCCAGGCTCATATACGTGCTTCCATCGATGCGATGTTGACTCAGCGCAGGATTTAGGCGCTAACAGGCGCATTATGGCGGCGAAGTCCCGGGGCGCTTTCATACGATAGTTGTATCGCATTGTAATTTTCGCGCACCGATACTGGTCGAACGATACGGGATGGAAGGCAGGGCCGGCGATACCATGTCCGGGACCGTCAACCACCGAGGGACAGCATGGACGCCGATGACGCGCAGACCGAGATCCTCCGCATCCGCCTGTGGAACCGGCAGCGTGCGACCGCCTTGCTGGCCGAATGCGGTGCGGCCGACCGCGTGCTGGCCCGCTGGGCCGACCGGGCCGGGTGCGAACCGGTCGGCTTCGAGGTCACCTTCATCGATGGGCATATCGTGCGCGGCAGCCACGAGTTCTTTCATCAAGGCAAGCGTCAATGCCTTTTCAGCACGCACGTGCGCAGGCTGCTGCGCCGCGCGGCATCGTCCAGCCCCATGCCTTGATGCCGGGGAGGGCGGCCTCAGGCCGCGTAGACCCGTGCTCCGTCGAGCGCCAGCCGGACCACGGTGCCGCCCTCGCTGCCCCCGGCGATGGTCAGCGTCGCGCCGATGCGCTGGGCCCGCTCGCGCATGCCGACCAGGCCCCAGCGGCCGCCGGCGCCATTGCGCAGCACGTCCGCATCGATGCCGCGGCCGTCGTCGGCGACGGTCAGGGTCAGGCCGGCCGCACCGTAGTCCAGCACGGCGCGCACCTGGCTGGCCTGGGCGTGGATGCTGGCGTTGTGCAGGGCTTCGCGCGCGATGGCGGCGGCTTCGCCGGCAATCTCGGGGTCGACCGGGCGGCGCTGGCCTTCGATGCGCAGGCCGATGGCGATGCCGGGATGGGCCGCCTGCAGCTGCTCGACGACATCGCGCAGCAGCGCCTCGAGTCCGGCGCCGGAACGCAGCTCCAGCAGCTGCGCACGGCCTTCCCCGAGCGCGCTGCTGGCCTGGCCGATGGCGGCGTCGAGCTCGCGGCGGGCACGATCGTCGCGCGGCATGCGGGCGGCGATCGCATCCACCCGCAGCAGCAGGCTCTGCACCGTCTGCAGGAAGGTGTCGTGCAGGGTGCGCGCGATGCGTTCGCGCTCGGCCATCTTGACGTGCATGCGCTCGGCCACGCGCCGGGTCAGGTAGCGCACGCGCAAGCGGTAGGCCAGGACCAGCAGGGCCGCGCAGGCCGCCGCGGCCAGCAGCTTGAACCAGCCGGTCTGCCATACCGTCGGCTCGACGCTCATCTTCAGGACCGCGTCCGCCGTGCTGCGCACCCCGTCCTCGTTGACGGCGCGCAGGCGGAACACGTAGTCGCCCGGCTTCACGCTGGTGTACGAGGTCGTGCGGCGCGTGCCGGCATCCTGCCAGTCGGCGTCCACGCCTTCGAGCTTGTATTCGAAACGCACGCGCTCCGGCATGCGCAGCGAAGGCGAGGTGAAGTCGATCCGGAAGCGCCCGGTGCCGGGCGCCAGGTGGAACGCGGTGCGCGCCATACCGTCCAGGCGGTAGGACGCCTTGTCGGTCGACAGCGACAGGATCACCGGGGCCGGCGCCACGCGGTTGCGCTCCAGGTGCGCGGTATCGACCCGCACCACGCCGCCGGTCGCGATCAGCCACAGGGTGCGGCCGTCGGCGCTCCAGGCGCTGTAGCGGCGGCTCTCGAACACGGCGCGGCCGGGATAGCCGTCCAGTCCGTCGAAGACTTCATAGCGCAGCAGCTGCGCGGGATCGGCGATGCTGCGCTGCCAGTCGGCGGCGCGCACG
>CAJYQM010000048.1 GCA_913777025.1 uncultured Massilia sp.
GGCGCTAAACCGCCTCCAGATACGCCCCGATCAAACGCCGGTATTCCTCCATCGTCCCCGCCATCTCGAACCCCGGGCCCGACTGCGCCACGCCCTTGAGCACCTGCAGCACCGCCGCCGCCATCGCCGGCAGCCGCGCCTCGTCGACGACCGGCAGCACCAGCCGCAGCAGCGCGCCGATGTCCTCCAGCATCGATGCGCGCAGCTGGCGCCGGCTGTCCTCGAGCCCGCGCGCATCGACCAGTGCGATCGCGACGCTGCGCTGGGTGCGCAGGGCCAGCATGAAATCGACCAGCGCGTCTGCCAGCTGGCGCGGCGACATGCCCGCGGCGCGATCGCGCAGTTCCAGCAAGCCATGACCCAGGCGTTCGGCGTAGCTGCGCAGCAGGGCGTCGGCGACGGCTTCCTTGGACGGAAAGAAGCGGTACAGCGAACCGATCGCGGTGCCGGAGGTGGCGGCGATCTCGGTCATCGTCACCGCGTCATAGCCCTTGTCGAGGAAGAGGGTGGTGCTGGCCTGGAGGATGGCGGCGACACGGTCGATACCGCGCTGGCGCTTGGGGGCCGCGCCGCGAGCCGTCCCGGATGGCGATGCTGTCATGGCTGAACGGTGGTGGATGAAACTTGCATTATAGGCCAGTCGAGTTGACTTATGCGAGGGTATCCTCTACTATATTTTGCGAGGATACCCTCGCATATCGAGTCGCCAGGGATCCGCACCCATCCACTTTTTGCGAGTCCACACCATGAACCTGAATCCCCAGACCACCGCCCTGGTCATGATCGACCTCCAGCACGGCAACGTGGCACGCGAGTTGGCGCCTTACCCGGCGTCGCAGGTCGTCGCCAATTCCGTGCGCCTGGCCGAGGCCTGCCGCGCCGCCGGCGCCACCGTCGTCTACGTGCGCGTCAGTGTCGGCGAACTGGTCGGCCATGACGCCGACCGCGCGCTGCCGGGCTTGAAAGCCGTCCCGCCGAACCCGAGCGACATCGTGCCGGAAGCCGGCATGCAGCCGGGCGACTTCCTGGTCACCAAGCGCCAGTGGGGCGCCTTCCATGCGACCGAGCTGGACCAGATCCTGCGCCGCCGCGGCATCAAGGACATCATCCTCTCCGGCATCGCCACCAACATCGGCGTCGAGTCGACCGCGCGCACGGCGCACGACCTGGGCTATGACCTGGTGTTTGCCGAGGATGCGATGTCTTCGATCGGCGCGGGCGCGCACGATTGGGCCGTCGAGAACATGTTCCCGTTGATGGGCCGGGTGCGCAGCACCGGGCAGGTGCTGGCGGCGCTGCCGAAGGCTTGATGGGACATCGTGCTCGCCGTCTCAGTTGCATTTGCCGGTGAGCACGGCATAACCCCAGAACGGCGCCGCGAACACCCCGCCGACGCCGATGGCCCAGTCGCCAAAGTTCTTGCTGCGGATGACGGTGCCCGTCGGCACGTGTTTCAGCGGATCGGGTCCGATGCAGCCCGGCACCTGGGCTTGCGAGAACTGGCGGCCGAACTTCACATAGGGATCATTGTCCTTGCTGGCGCTCAGGACCCTGCCGCTTGATGTGACCTTGCGGTCTTCCTTGCTTTCCTTGATGGTCGCGCGCACCGCGTTGCGGATGATGTCGTCGTTCAGGCGCAGGCCGGGCAGGGGCCGGTTCTTGCCTGGCGCCGCGAATGGATCGGTGTGCTTCGATGGCGCGGAGTCCTGGGCGACAGCCGCCAGGCAACCAGCAAAAGCCAGCACCAGCGTGCCGGCGACAGCAGTATTTTTCATGGGTGATCCATTTGTGACAGGAATTGACAAATCGATACCGAACAAATGTACACCAATTTACTTGAGTCCATTCTTTTTGCGTACGTCCTTACATTTCAAAAGTACAATGTTTTTTTTCGCTAAAAGGTGACCCGATGCTCAAATCCCTGTTCCTGGCCTGCTGCCTGCTGCTGTCCAGCCTGGCGCATGCCGCCCAAGCCGATCCAGCACTGGTAAAACAAGTGAACGCCTTCGTCGACGGCTGGCATGACGATGCCGCCCATGCGCGCATGGGCTATTTCGACAAGATGGCGCCCGACGGCATCTACATCGGCACCGACCGCAGCGAGCTGTGGCAGCGCGAGGCCTTCCGGGAGTGGGGCCGCAAGTATTTCGAGGGCAAGAAATCGGCCTGGACCTTCCACGCGACGCGGCGCAATGTGTACGCATCGCCGGATGGCAAGCTGATCTGGTTCGACGAGTTGCTCGACACCGAGAACATGGGCCACTGCATGGCCAGCGGCGTGCTGCGCAGGACGGCCGCCGGCTTCGAGATCGTGCATTACCAGCTGTCGGTCGCGGTGCCGAACGAGGTCGTGGACCAGGTAACCGGCCTCATAAAGAAGGCCGAGGCGAAATAAGCTAGAACAGGCTGCCTTGCACGGCGGGCGGTGGCGCTGCCGGGCTGGCGGCTTTCGGTGCCCGCGGCGTGGTCGGCGCGGCCCAGGCCTTCATCGCTTCGGCCG
Source organism: uncultured Massilia sp. (assembly GCA_913777025.1). GTDB lineage: Bacteria > Pseudomonadota > Gammaproteobacteria > Burkholderiales > Burkholderiaceae_D > Telluria. Next base: position 2,501 of record CAJYQM010000048.1, read on the forward strand.
GATAGGGGCGCAGGAAACTGCGCGCAAGTTCCGGGTCGCGGCACTGCAGCCAGGCGTCGACGTCTTCCGGCGGCAGCACCACCAGCGCGCGTTTCTCGTCGTCCGGCTTGTGGAAGCGGCGCATCAGCGGGTGCGCGTCCGCGTTGATCGTGATCTGGGTGAACGAGGTCGAGATGGCGCCGTCGGCTTCCGACCACTCGCGCCACAGGCCGGCCACGAAGAAGAGGGCGTCGTCGCGCATGCCGATGCCGTAGCGCTCGGCGCGGCCGCTTTCGTAATTCGGCTCATAGAAACAGCTCATCGGCACCGCGCATAGCTGGGTGCGGCGCCAGGCCGGGGCGAACGAGCGCCTGCCGCCGATCGATTCGGCGCGCGCGTTCATGGTGTCGAACACCTTCACGCCGGGCGGGATGTGGCGGCGCGGCACCATGCCATAGCTGGCCAGGCACAGCTCGCGCTGGCCGCCGCTGCCGGCGCGCACGATCGGCGCCGCGTAATCCTTCCAGGTTTCCGTGGCCCAGTCCCAGTCGCGGTAGAGGTCGACGAGCGTGCCCAGCACCATGTCGAGTTGTTCGGGCAGCGGGGGACGATAATTGACGCACATGGGAATTCGATCTCGAGATGAGATCCAATGATAACAGCCGCTTTGCCGTCCTGTCCTTCCCCGCTTTTCACAACTAACCGAC
>CAJYQM010000049.1 GCA_913777025.1 uncultured Massilia sp.
GGCTTCAGGCGCGGCAGCTCGGCGGCGGTGACCTCGGCGCGCCACTCGAGGCGGCCCTGGCGGATCATGCGGAACATCTCCATGCCGACGCCGCCGACCGCGCCCACGGTCGCGTTGCGCGCCGAAATGATGCCGCTGTCGGGCGCGAGGACTTCGGTGTACTTCAGGCGCAGCTGCTGCTGGGCCAGCGTCGCTTTCGCGGCGGCCACGCGCGCCTGCGCGGTGCGCTCGGCGGTGACCAGCTGGGTGACCTGCTGTTCGCTCAGCGCGCCGGAGCTCTTCAGGGCGCGGGCGCGCTTGGCGTCGGCCGCGGCGGCGCTGGCGTTGGCCTGGGCTTCCTGCAGGGCGGCCTGGGCCTGGGCCAGGTCGGCCTTGACGGTGGCGGCATCGAACACGGCCAGCACTTCGCCCTTCTTGACGATGTCGCCGACGTTGACGCGCACGTCCTGCAGGCGCAGGCCGTTCGATTCGCTGCCGATCACGGCTTCCTGCCAGGCGGCGACGTTGCCGTTGGCGGCCAGGCGCAGCGGCAGGCGCGCGCTTTCGGGACGCGCCGTGGTGACAGTCAGCGCGGGACGCGGCTGGGCCGTCTTCTTGTCGTCGGCGGCGCGGCTGGTAGCGAGCATGCCGGCCACGCCTGCGACCGCGACGACGGCGACGATGGGCAGGACCAGGCGGGTGCGGGGAGTCAGTTGGATCATGGGGTGACCGGAGAAAAGGAAAGCACTTGTTAACCACATTAACTGCACAGTGTAACAAAGAAGATGTGGCAACCGCTGCAACATTTTGTACTGACGTGGCTTGGATGCCTTGCAAGATGCATAAGTCGCTGCATCCTGTTACAAATCTTTACTTTTGAAACGGTAGGCGAAAGCGCACACTGATCCGTTCAAGGTCTAATGTCCGCACACATCCAGGAAGCTGTCATGACCAGGTACCTTTCCCTCCTGTTTCTGTCGGCGGCGCTGGCGCTGCCCGGCCTTCCCTTCGCCGCGCCGCTCGCGCCCCAACAGCAGGCCGTCCATGTATTGAACCGCCTGGCGTTCGGGCCGCGTCCGGGCGACGTCGAACGCGTCCAGCGGATGGGCGTGCATGCCTGGATCGACGAGCAGCTGCATCCCGAAGCGATCCCGCTGCCGGCCTCGCTTGGCAGGCGCCTCGATGGCCTGGACACGGCGCAGCGCAGCGCCGGCGCCTCGCTGGCCGAATTCCTCGAACTGCGCAAGGCCGTGCGCATGGATGACGAAGGTGCGAAGCAGCGCCGCCGCCTGGCCGAGGCGAAGGTGGCGCGCGAAGCGAACGAGGCGCGGCTGTGGCGCGCCATCGACAGCCCGCGCCAGCTGGAAGAAGTCATGGTCGACTTCTGGTACAACCATTTCAATGTCTTTTCCGGCAAGGACATCGACCGTGCCCTCATCACCAGCTACGAGAACGAGGCGATCCGGCCCCACGTGCTGGGTTCCTTCCGCGAGCTGCTGGGCGCCACCGCGAAGCACCCGGCCATGCTGTACTACCTGGACAATGCCGTGTCCTCGGCACGCGGCGTGAACGAGAACTATGCGCGCGAGCTGATGGAGCTGCACACGCTGGGCGTGGACGGCGGCTACACCCAGCAGGACGTGACCGAACTGGCGCGCATGCTGACCGGCTGGACCTTCGAGCAGCGCCGCCTGGCGAGCGGCGGCGAAGGCTTCCGCTTCGAGCCGAAGCGCCACGACCGCGGCACCAAGACCTGGCTCGGCCAGCTCATCCAGCCGGCCGGCCAGCAGGAAGGCGAGCACGCGCTCGACGTGCTGGCCGTGCACCCGACCACGGCGCGCCACGTCAGCCGCCAGCTGGCCCAGTATTTCGTCAGCGACGATCCGCCCCGGGCGCTGGTAGAGCGCATGGCGAAGACCTGGCGCGAGACCGGCGGCGACATCCGTTCGGTGCTGCGCACCTTGTTCACCAGCGATGAATTCATGTCCACGGAAGCGGCCGGCGCCAAGTTCAAGACCCCCTACCAGTTCGTGGTGTCGGCGGCCAGGGCCAGCGCCGTCCCGGTGGCCAACGTGCAGCCCCTCGTCGGCACGATGGCGCAGCTCGGCATGCCGCTGTACGGCTGCCAGACCCCGGACGGGTACAAGAACACCCAGGACGCCTGGCTGAACCCGGACGCGCTGACGCGGCGCATCACCTTCGCCACCGCGCTGGCGGGCGGGCGCCTGCCGCTGTCGACGCCCCCGACCGCGCCGCCACCCTTGCCGCCGCCGCCGGCCGCCGTCGACGTGTCCATGGCGGCGCTGCCGGTGGTCGCGCCCGCCGCGCCGAAGATGGCGGCGCTCGATCCGGACGCGCTGCAGGCGGCGCTGGGCGCATCGGTGTCGCGCCAGACGCTCGACATCGTGCAGCAGCAGCCGGACAAGCTGAGGGCAGCCATGCTGCTGGGCAGCCCGGACTTCATGCAGCGTTAGCGCGTTGAACAACGCCACCATGGCTGCGTTGCATCGTCTCGCCGTACTAGCGTACTGTCTTCGACGATACGCCTTGCCCTGGCGGCGTTGTTAAACGCGCTACAAATAGGAGGAATAGCATGCAACGCAGGGATTTCCTGAACGCGCTGGCGCTCGGCGCCGGCCTCGTGCTGCCGCTCGGCGCGCATGCCTGGGCCGCGACCGGCAGCACGCCAACGCGCAAGAAGCTGGTGGTGGTGATGCTGCGCGGCGCCGTCGACGGCCTGAACGTGGTGGCGCCGGTCGGCGACGAGAACTACCTGCGCCTGCGCCCGACCATCGGCCTGGCCGCGCCCGGCATGGAGGGCGGCGCGCTCGACCTGGACGGCTACTTCGGCCTGCATCCGGCCCTCGCCGGCCTGCAGCCGCTGTGGCAGCAACGGAAGCTCGCCTTCGTGCATGCCAGCGGTTCGCCCGACGCCACGCGCTCCCACTTCGACGCCCAGGACTACATGGAATCGGCCACGCCCGGCCGCAAGAACACGCCGGACGGCTGGATGAACCGCCTGGTGGCGGCATTGCCCGGCACCGCCACGCCGAGCCGCCTGCTGGGCGTCGGCCCGGTGCTGCCGCGCATCCTGTCCGGCGGCGCGGCCGCCGTCAACCTGCCGAACGTGGCAGGCGCGGCCAAGGCCGACATCCTCGACAAGCCGGAGATGGCGGCCGCCTTCGACCAGCTCTACGCGGGCAGCACGCGTCTCGCGCGGGCCTACGCGGACGGGCGCGCGGCGCACAGGGAAGTCATGGACGCGGCCGTGGAAACCCCGCAGATGATGGCTGCCGACCGCGGCGCGCCACTGCCCAACGGCTTTCCCGACGACGCCGCGCGCCTGGCGTCGCTGATGCGCAACGACCCCAAGATCCAGCTGGCCTTCGTCGCGCTGGGCGGCTGGGACACCCACGCGTCCCAGGGCGCGGGCACCGGCCAGCTGGCGAACCGGCTGGCGCCGCTGGGGCAGGGACTGGCCGTGCTGGCCGATCGACTGGGACCGCTGTTCGACGACACGATGGTGCTGGTGATGTCGGAATTCGGCCGCACCGCGCGCGAAAACGGCAATGGCGGCACCGATCATGGCCACGGCAACGTGATGTGGCTACTGGGCGGTAAAGTGAATGGCGGGAAAGTTTACGGAGAATGGGAAGGTGTCGGCGACCAGGCGCTGAACGAAGGACGGGATTTACCGGTCACCACCGATTTCCGTACGGTGCTGGCCCAGATTGCTGAACGGCATTTACTCTTGAGCGATAAACAACTGGGCCAGGTTTTTCCCGCAATGCCGCAAAGAACGGCTTCGTTCGGACTGGTCAAAGCCTGAGTTCCCTCTAGTGGCGCACGATTGGATACCGTAGTTTTACTGTATTGCAGTGCACAAAAATGAGGGCTATATTGGAACCGTCTCCTCCAGTTTTTCTCCGAAAACCTGGATTCCGGCCCGCACAACAGCGGGCCTTTTTTTTGCCTCGGCCTCAGGCTCCCGTCACTTCGACGTCGTCGCCCTGGAAGGCGCCCTTGCGCCAGGTGAGGACCAGGGTATCGCGGTGCCCATGCTCGCCCAGCGGCTGGATCGGCGTCGATTCGTGGATGACGGCCGCGTCGTCCAGCAGCAGCAGGGTCCACGGCGCCGTCATCGTGAAGCGCTGTCCCTTCGGCCCTTCGGCCTCGAACACGCGGGTTTCGCCGCCCTTGATGTTTTCGCGGCCGATCAGGATCACGGCGACGAAGTCGACGCCGTCGCGGTGGGCACCTTCCGGGGTCGGGCGGCCGATGCCGTCGGCGGTGTCGATGCGGAACTGGTGGGCCTCGACATACAAGGCCTGGGCGCCCCGTACCTGCGAGCAGACGGCGCCGAGGGCGCGCAGCAGCTTGCTCCAGGCGGGGTGCTCGATGGTGCCCGGTTCGATCGGCACGAACAGGCGGTGCATGCCGCCGTGCAGGGCGTTGTACTCGACCGGTTGCCAGTGCGCGCGGTGCGGGCTTTGCGTCAGGTCCGTGCCGCTGTCGACGAAGCAGGAGTGGCGCCGGCGCCGGTAGCGGCCGCCGTCCTTCAGGTAATTGTCGAGCTCCAGGCGGTCCCAGCTGGGCGCCAGTGCCTTCAGTTCGTCGAGGGAACAGCCGGCGAGCCGTGCCACGTCGGCGGGGCGCAGCAGGGCATAGCCGTCATCGCGCAGCGCGTCGGTGACGCGCGACGGATCGGTATAGGGTGGTTGCGGTGTAGTCATTCCGCTAGCGTAGCACTTTTTATGGGCAGTGGTGACCCACGGCATCCTGCCTTGCCTGATACACACGAGGAGCCATGCATGGACATCCTGTTGCACGCCATCGGCCAGGTCCAGGCCGCCCGTACCGAAGCCGAAGACGATGACTGGGGCGGTGCCGAATCCTGCATCGCGCTGGCGAGCGGATTCGACGACGCCGCCCTGCGGGGGCTGGACGCCTTTTCCCATGTCGAGATCCTCTACCTGTTCGACCGCGTCGACCCGGCGCGCGTGGTGACGGGTGCGCGGCACCCGCGCAACAACCCGGACTGGCCCGAGGTCGGCATCTTCGCCCAGCGCGGCAAGAACCGCCCGAACCGCATCGGCTCGACGATCTGCCGCCTGCTGCGCGTCGAAGGTACGCGGCTGTGGGTGGCGGAACTGGATGCGATCGATGGGACGCCGGTGCTGGACATCAAGCCGGTGATGGCCGGGTTCCTGCCGCGGGAGGCGGTGCGGCAGCCGGCGTGGGCGGGGGAATTGATGGCGAATTACTGGCGGACGGTGGCGTAGGCGAAGCCAGGCGCGCCAGGTCCGCCGCTCACCTCAGAAGTTCTTGATCAGCGTGACCCGGAACGAGCGCGCCTCGATCGGATGGAAGTGGATATCCTCGCGCGGCCCGGCCTCGCCGCGCAGCTGCGACGCATAATAATAGTCGATCGCCGACGCCCGCTTGTCGGCCAGGTTGAAGCCCTCCAGCTCCACGCGCAGGTCCTTGCGGAAGCGGTAGCCGATGCGCCCGTTCAGCGTGGTGCTGGCATGCGAGCGCACGCTGTCGTCCTCGACCAGCGGGCGCGGGCCGAAGTAGCGCAGCCGCAGCGCCCCTTCCCAGTTGCCGAGCTGGCTGACGGTCACGGCCAGCTGGCCCACGCCTTCGACCGCGCCCGGGATGCGGTCCTGGCCCGGTTCCACGCCCTGCGAACGGGCGCGCGCAAAGGCCGCGTCGAAGTCGATCGACAACCATTTATACGGTTTATAGTAGTTCGAGAACTCGATGCCCGTGCGCCGGCTCGGCGGCCCGGCTTCGGTGTTGCCGGCGTCGCCGATGTAGGTCAGCTCGGAGTCGAAGTCGAGGCGGTACAGCGAGATCGCGGTCTGGTTCTTCGGGACGATCTCGGTGCGCAGGCCGATCTCCATGCCGCGCGAGCGCACCAGGCCCGGCGTCTCGCCGACGGCTTCGAGGGTCTTCGGGTCGATCGTGGTCGTGGTGCCGCGCGCATCGTTGCTGTGGAAACCCTGGCCATAGTTCAGGTACAGCTCGCTCTGCCGCCAGGGGCCGAAGGCCAGGTTCAGCGAGGGGCTGACCAGGTGGTCATTGGCCCTGCCCGTGTTCTCGGGGCGGTCGCTGCCTACCTTGAAGCGGTACTGGTCCGCGCGCAGGCCGAGCGTGCTGCGCAGCATGTCGTTCCAGCGCGTGGCGTTCTCGATCCAGAGCGCGCCGCTGGTCTCGACGATGTGGTCCTGGCGCGTGACGTCGAGGGTGCGGCGCGCCTGGGTGTGGGTGAGCGCGTTGAAGATATTGTCGTTCTGGGCCTGCGCGCCGACGGTGATGTCCGAGGTCATGCTGTCGCTGCGGTGCGCATGCCAGGTGTGGATCGCATTGATGCCGCTGGTGACGCGGCGGTCCGGCTGGGCGAACTGGTCGCCGTGCTCCGGGTCATCCATGAAGTAGGTGAAGTTCGACCACAGGTCCAGCTGGTTGCGGATCACGTAGGCGTTCACCTGGGACGCCGCATCGGACGTGGTGCGGCGCCACACGCCGGACAGGCTGTAGCGTCGCGCGGCGCCGCCGTCGGTGCCGTCGAGCGCGTCGAAGCGGCCGATGGTGCCGGCGGCCACGGCGCGCTCGGGGATCTGGTCGGTCGAGTTCCAGCTGCCGTGGTAGGCCATCGCGGTCACGCTCCAGCCGTTGTTGGCGTAGCCGCGGCTGTAGCGCAGCACGCCGTTCAGCTTGCGGTAGTCGTCGCCGCGGGTGAAGGGGCCGTCGTTGTGCAGGGCCTCCACCGCATAGGTGAGGACGCCGTCCGCCGCCTCGCTCGACGCCGCCAGCGCGGTGCGGCGGTAGCCATTCTGGCCGACGCTGACGGTGGCGACGTCGCGCACCAGCCGGTTGGCGTAGGTGACCGAGGCGCTGCCGGCCGAGGCGAAGTCGCCTTCGCGCGCGGAATAGGGCCCCTTGCGGTAGTCCAGGCGCGCCGTCAGTTCCGGCATCAGGAAGTTCAGGTCGGTCCAGCCCTGGCCGTGCGCGTGGCTGCGCTGGTTGACCGGCATGCCGTCGACGTAAGTGGCGAGGTCGGTGCCGTGGTCGAGGTTGAAGCCGCGCAGGTAGAACTGGTTGGCCTTGCCTTCGCCGCTGTGCTGGCTGGCGATCAGGCCGGGCGTCGCTTCCAGCAGTTCGCCGGGACGGTAGATGGTGCGCATCTCCAGTTCCTTCTGGCTGACGCTGCCCATGTTGGCGGAATCGGCGATGCCGAGCTGGCTGGCGCGCGCGCCCTCGACCAGCACGCGCTGGATCACGGGGTCGTCGGCAAGGGCATGGGAGTGGACGAACAGCGCGGCCAGCGCGCAGGGCAAGACTCGTAATTTCATCAGTGGACGGCTCAGTGTACGGACAGTTCGGATTGGCGGGCGTTGAAGCCGAAGGTGCGCAGGCTGCCGCCCGCGGTCAGGTTCACGGTGTTGGCCTGGTCGGGCAGGAAGTCGACCAGCACGGCGTCGTGGATGGTCTCGACCTTCTCCACCGGCGTGGCCGGCGCTTCCTGGAAGAGGGTGACGCTGTCGACGTCGACGGTGAGCCCGACCCACTTCAGCGGGAGGCGGCGCCCGTCCTTGGCGGCCAGCCAGAACTGCTTTTCGACGTACTTGCGCAGCACGGCCTGGTCGTCCGGGTCGGACAGGTCGAACTGCCGCTGGTAGAGGTTGTTCAAAAGCGCCTCGATATCGTGTGCCATGTAGGTGTGCACGACTTCGAGGCTGCCGGTGTGCTGGTTGAAGCTGATGTCGGTGATGCCCGCGTGGAAGCGGTGCGCCTGTGCAGCCGCGCCGGCACCGGCCAGCGCAAGCACACACGCCAGGTTCACCAGGAAACGGCGAACACTCATTCGACAGCCTGCTCGGCCGCCTTGACGGCTTCCTTCGGATCCTTGGCTTCCTTGCTGTCCTTGGCCGGTTTCAGCTTCTCGTTGAAGTCCTTCATCATGTCACCCTGCGGTTGGCTGCTCTTGAACAGTTCCAGGCGCGACGGCGTTGCCTTGCGCGGCCAGGCATTGTTGCCGACGTCGATGTCGGCGGTTTCCAGGTAGGGGTCCTGGGTCAGGCCGACCATCGGCTCGTCGGTGACGATCAGCTTGGTGACCTTCTTCGGCGAATAGCGCCAGATTTCGGCCGGCACACGCTCGATATACTTCTTGCCGCTCGCCAACTGGATCTCCAGCACCAGCGGGGACACCAGGCCGCCCACGTTCGAGAAGTCGACCAGGTACAGGTGCTTGCCTTCCTTCAGCAGCGCCTTTTCCCAGTCTTCCAGGCCCTCGACCGCTTCATTGTACTTGTTGCGGTCACGGTTGGTCACCGTGAAGTCGTCGTGCTCGTTATAGAAATCCTTCAGTTCCGGATGCGCATCGACGCGGCGCGGCAGCGTGCCCTTGTTGCGCTGGTCGGTCAGCGATTCGGGCTGGGCATCGCGCCGGGCGCGCTTCCAGGCCTGTTCGACTTCCGGATCCTTGGTCCCGATGGTGTACTCGGTGATGCCGTCCACGCTCACGTCGACCGCGTCGGTGGTGTAGAACCAGCCGCGCCAGAACCAGTCGAGATCGGTGCCGGACGCATCTTCCATGGTGCGGAAGAAGTCGGCCGGGGTCGGGCGCTTGAACTTCCAGCGCTGCGCGTATTCCTTGAACGCGAAGTCGAACAACTCGCGGCCCAGCACGGTCTCGCGCAGCACGTTCAGCGCGGTCGCCGGCTTGGCATAGGCATTGCCGCCGCGGTTGGTCACCGATTCGGAATTGGTCATGATCGGCTGCTGGTTGCGGCTCTTCATGTAGTCGACGATGTTGCGGGCTTCGCCGCGGCGCGCCGGGTAGTGCTCTTCCCAGGCCTGCTCGGCCAGGAACTGCATGAAGGAGTTCAGGCCCTCGTCCATCCAGGTCCACTGGCGCTCGTCGGAGTTGACGATCATCGGGAAGTAGTTGTGGCCGACTTCGTGGATGATCACGCTGATCAGGCCATACTTGGTGTTCTTCGAGTAGGTCAGCGCGCCGGTCTTCTTGTCCTTGGTCGGGCGGCCGCCGTTGAACGAGATCATAGGGTATTCCATGCCGCCCACCGGGCCGTTGACGGAAATCGCCACCGGGTAGGGGTAGTCGAAGGAGTACTTGTTATAGTTGTCGATGGTGTGGATGATGGCCTGGGTCGAATACTTTTCCCACAGCGGGTTGCCTTCCTTCGGGTAGTAGGACATCGCCAGCACGTTGGTATCGCCCTTCTTGAAGCCTTGCGCGTCCCAGATGAACTTGCGGCTGGTGGCGAACGCGAAGTCGCGCACGTTCTTCGCCTTGAAGCGCCAGGTCTTGTTGGTGGAGGCGTGGCTCTTCTCGGTGGCCTCGGCTTCGGCTTGCGTGACGATGACGACCGGCTTGTCGGCAGTGCGCGCCTGCTTCAGGCGCTCGCGCTGGGCGCTGGTCAGGACCGCGTCCGGGTTCTGCAATTCGCCGGTGGCGGCCACGATGTGGTCGGCCGGGACCGTGATCTCGACTTCGTAGTCGCCGAATTCCAGCGTGAACTCGCCGTCGCCCAGGTACTGCTTGTTCTGCCAGCCGTGGGCGTCGTAGTAGGCGGCCATGCGCGGGAAGAATTGGGCAATCTCGAACAGGTCGTTCTTGTCCTGCTTGTCAAAACGCTCGAAGCCCATGCGGCGGCCCAGCACGTTCGTCTCCGGCACGTTGAAACTCCAGGCCATGTTGAACGAGACGCTGGCGCCCGGCTTCAGGGGCTGCGGCAGGTCGATGCGCATCATTGTCTTGTTGATGACGTTCTTCAAAGGACGGCCGCTGCCGTCGGTCACGCTGGTGACCTTGAAGCCGCCGTCGAACCTGCGGCTCTCGACGATGAAGCGCGCGGCTTCGTAGCCCAGGCCAGTCTGGCCACTTGCCGTCGGCGTGCGCCAGGCTTCGCGCGACGGGTAGCTCGAGATGTTGCGGTTGTCCGAGTCGGCACGGAACATGTTCTGGTCCAGCTGCACCCACAGGTAGTTCAGCGTGTCCGGCGACTTGTTGTGGTAGGTGACGGTCTCGGTGCCGGAGATGGCGCGTTTGCCTTCGTCCAGGCTGACGCGGATGCGGTAGTCGGCGCGCTGCTGCCAGTAGGCGTGGCCCGGGGCGCCGGAGGCGGTGCGGGTGTCGGTGGGCGTGGGCAGCAGCTCGTCGAGCTGGCGGAACTTGTCGTCGAAGGTCTGGGCGGAGGCGCCGAGGGATGCGAGCAGGGCGAGGGCAGCGAGGCTGAGCGGGAGGCGTTTCATCGTGGTGTTCCAGATAGAGAAAACGGCAGCGGCACCTCGTGAGTGCAGCTGCCGGTAGGGTGGACGGCTCGGCCGTCCACGCGTCGGTTGTTGACGGCGCCGATTTCGTGCACGGGATCGGCACCTGCGCCTATCACCGCGTGGACGGGAGAACCCGTCCACCCTACGATCGTTTGGCCGTTATCGATGCCGCTTACTCGGCCTTCTGGGCCTCGGTCTTGGCGTCCTTGTCCTTGGCCGTCTTCAGCTTCTCGGCAAAGTCCTTCATCATGTCGCTCTGCTCGCGCGTGGTCTTGAACAGTTCCAGGCGCGACGGCGTCGCCTTGCGCGGCCAGGCGTTGTTGCTGATGTCGGTGTCGGCGGTTTCCAGGTAGGGGTCCTGGGTCAGGCCGACCATCGGCTCGTCGGTGATGATCAGCTTGGTGACCTTCTTCGGCGAGTAGCGCCAGATTTCGGCCGGCACGCGCTCGATGTATTTCTTGCCGCTCGCCAGCTGGATCTCCAGCACCAGCGGGGAGACCAGGCCGCCCACGTTCGAGAAGTCGACCAGGTACAGGTGCTTGCCTTCCTTCAGCAGCGCCTTTTCCCAATCCTCCAGGCCTTCCACCGTGGTCGCATAGGTGTTGCGGTCCTTGTTGGTGACCGTGAAGTCGTCGTGCTCGTTGTAGAAGTCCTTCAGTTCCGGGTGCGCATCGACGCGGCGCGGCAGCGTGCCCTTGTTGCGCTGGTCGGTGATCGAGACCGGCTCGGCATCGCGCTGGGCCTTCTTCCAGGCCTTCTCGATTTCCGGATCCTTGGTCCCGATCGTGTACTCGCTGATGCCGTCCACGCTCACGTCGACCGCGTCGGTGGTGTAGAACCAGCCGCGCCAGAACCAGTCGAGGTCCGTGCCCGAGGCGTCTTCCATGGTGCGGAAGAAGTCCGACGGGGTCGGGCGCTTGAACTTCCAGCGCTGCGCGTATTCCTTGAAGGCGAAGTCGAACAGTTCGCGGCCCAGCACCGTTTCACGCAGCACGATCAGCGCGGCGGTCGGTTTCGCATAGGCGTTGTTGCCGAACTGGAGCACCGACTCCGAGTTGGTCATGATCGGCACCTGGTTGCGGCTCTTCATGTACTCGGCGATCACGCGCGGCTCGCCACGCGATTGCGGATAGTGTTCTTCCCACGCCTGCTCGGCCAGGTACTGGACGAAGCTGTTCAGGCCCTCGTCCATCCAGGTCCACTGGCGCTCGTCCGAGTTGATGATCATCGGGTAGTAGTTGTGGCCGACTTCGTGGATGATCACGCTGATCAGGCCATACTTGGTGCGCTTCGAGTAGGTCAGCTCGCCGGTCTTCTTGTCCTTGGTCGGACGCGGGCCGTTGAACGAGATCATCGGGTATTCCATGCCGCCCACCGGGCCGTTGACGGAAATCGCCACCGGGTACGGGTAGTCGAACGAGTACTTGTTGTACTGGTCGATGGTGTGGATGATCGACTGGGTCGAATACTGGCCCCACAGCGGATTGCCTTCCTTGGGATAGTAGGACATGGCCAGCACGTTGGTACCGTCTTTTTTAAAGCCCTGCGCATCCCAGATGAACTTGCGGCTCGAGGCGAACGCGAAGTCGCGCACGTTCTTCGCCTTGTAGTGCCAGGTGCGGGTGCCGCTGGCACGCTGCTTTTCCTTGGCTTCCGCTTCCGCCTGCGTGACGATGACGACCGGCTTGTCGGCGCTGCGGGCCTGCTTCAGGCGGTCGCGCTGGGCCGGGGTGAGCACGTCGCCCGGGTTCTGCAGTTCGCCGGTCGAGGCCACGATGTGGTCGGCCGGGACGGTGACCTGCACGTCGTAGTCACCGAATTCCAGCGTGAATTCGCCGGCGCCCAGGAACTGCTTGTGCTGCCAGCCGTAGACGTCGTAATAGGCCGCCATGCGCGGGAACCACTGGGCGATCTCGAACAAGTCGTTCTTGTCGTCGAACTTCTCGTAGCCGGAGCGTCCGCCCAGCACCTTCTGCTCGGGAATGTTGAAATTCCAGTCGATGCTGAAGGCCGTGCGTGCGCCGGGTTTCAAAGGCTGCGGCAGGTCGATGCGCATCATCGTGCGGTTGATCACGAAGTTCAGCGGGCGGCCGTTGCCATCCTTGACGCTCTTGATGTTGAAGCCACCGGCGAAGGTGCGCGCTTCCAGCACGGTACGGATGGCGTCGAACTTCACGCCGTCGGTCGGGCTGCGGGCCTGCCAGGCGTCGCGCGAGGGCAGGGTCGCGGTGGTGCGGGCGTCCGAGTTCGGCTTGAAGATGTTCTGGTCGAGCTGCACCCACAGGTAGGACAGGGTGTCGGGGGAATTGTTGTGATACGTGATCGTTTCGGCACCGGCGATGCTGCGGGTGGCTTCATCGAGCGTCGCGCGGATCTGGTAGTCGGCGCGCTGCTGCCAGTAGGCGTGGCCCGGGGCACCGGACGCGGTGCGAATCGTGGTCGGGGTCGGAAGCAGTTCGTCGAGCTGGCGGAACTTGTCGTCGAAAGGTTCCGCTGCGATTGCTGACATGGTGAGGCATAAGGCCGCCAGTCCGATCGGCAAACGTATCATGTTTTCCCTGCATAAGAGGTTGAAAGAAAGAAAATATTCTAGTCTTACCGCAGAGTATGAGCTTAATTTGATTTGTAACAAGCCTGTTACAAAGTGCGAATTGTCGTAAAGAAGCGGCACTGCGTGCCGCCATGGCGCATGCCGTGCACCGCCGCGGCCTCAAGGCTCGGTCTTGCTCCCCGGGATGGTGCGCGCCACCATGCGCAGGTAGAGGCTGACGACGGTGATGGCGGTGCCCAGCAGGACC
>CAJYQM010000050.1 GCA_913777025.1 uncultured Massilia sp.
CGGGGTGGTCACGGAAACGGTGCCATCGCGGCCGACGGTGATCGACACGGCGTTGTTCGGCACGGTGATCGGCGGCTGGATCACGTAGCCGCTGGAGGTCACCAGCTGGCCGTTGTTGTCGGTCTGGAAGGAGCCGTCACGGGTGTAGGCTTGGGTGCCGTCCGGCAGCAGGACCGAGAAGAAACCGTCGCCATTGATCATCACGTCCTTGGCATTGCCGGTCTGCTGCGGGTTGCCCTGGGTATGGATGCGTTCGGTGGCGACGGTGCGCACACCGGTACCGATCTGCAGGCCGGAAGGCAGCTGGGTCTGCTGCGAGGATTGCGCGCCCGGCTGGCGGATGTTCTGGTACAGCAGGTCCTCGAACACCGCACGCGACTTCTTGAAGCCATTGGTGCTGACGTTGGCGAGGTTGTTGCTGATGACGTCGAGGTTGGTCTGCTGGGCTTCGAGACCGGTCTTGGCGATATGTAAGGAACGGATCATGGTGGAGTTCTCCAAACGGCGACGGAGAAGAACCATCGCCCACCATGAAATTATGTCCCAGGGGCAATCAATTCAAAGCGAGGATCTGGGCGGCTTTCGCGGCGTTATTCTCGGCGTTCTTCAGCAGGCTCATTTGGGTTTCGAACGATCTTGCCAGGCTGATCATGTTCACCATCGAGTCCACCGCCGACACGTTGCTGCCCTCGAGCGCGCCACCGGCCACGCCCACGGCCGGGTCGGACGGGGCGCTTGAGCCGTCCTTCATGCGGAACAGGCCATCGTCGCCGCGCACCAGGTCGGCGTCGTTCGGATTGACCAGCTTCAGGCGTCCCATCACGGTCGAGGCCGCTGGCGTGGTGTTGGTCGACAGCGTGGCGATGGTGCCATCGGTGCCCACCGAGACCGTGGTATCGGGCGGGATCGTGATCGGACCGCCGTTCTCCCCGGCGATGACCTGGCCACCCGCCGTCTGCAGGATGCCGTTGGGACCGACCTGCAGCGAACCGTTGCGCGTGTACGACTCGCTGCCGTCGGCGTTGCGCACCGTCAGCCAACCCTTGCCCTTGACCGCGACGTCGAGGTCGCGCCCCGTCACCTGTAGCGCGCCGGCCGAGAAATCGCTGCCGATGGTGTTGTCGACCACGAAGGCGCGCGTCGGCAAGCCCTCGCTCTGCACCGGCACCGCGCGGAAGCTGTCGAGCTGGGCGCGGAAGCCCGTGGTGCTGACGTTGGCCAGGTTGTTCGAGGTGGTGGCCTGCTGCTCCAGGATGTGCTTGGTGCCGCTGGCGACGGTGTAGATCAGGCGATCCATGATGTTCCCAGATTATTAACGCAGGTTCACGAGGGTCTGCAGCACCGAGTCCTGGGTCTTGATGGTCTGCGCATTCGCCTGGTACACGCGCTGCGCCGTGATCATGTTGACCAGCTCGGCCGTCAGGTCCACGTTCGAGGTTTCGGTGGCGGACGATTGCAGCACGCCCAGGCTGCCGGTGTCGGGGGTGCCGACGGTCGGGCTGCCGGAGGACGCGGTTTCGGCCCAGGCGTTGCTGCCCAGCGGCTCCAGGCCGTTCGGGTTGGTGAAGTTGGCCAGCACGATCTGGCCCAGCGGCTTGGTCTGGCCGTTGCTGTACTGGCCCAGGATGGTGCCGTCCTGGGAGGCCGAGAAGCGCTGCAGGTGGCCGGCCGTATAGCCGTCCTGGATGGTCTTCTTCTCTTCGGTATCGGCGCCGTACTGGGAGCTGCCGTTGAAGTTGAGCTTGATCGACAGGTTTTCCTTGGCGCCGGTCGGGGGGAACACCGGGAAGGTGATGTTCAGCGGCAGGGTCTGCGGCGACATCAGGGCGGCCGACAGCGCGCCGTTCGAGTCGAACTTCAGCGTGCCGACCGGGACCGCGGGCACCGAGACGGCGGCGGTGATGTCGGCGTCGATCTGGTCCGGGGTGTAGCCGGCGGTGTTGCCGGCGCTGGTGGCGGCGAACTTGATCGCGTCGATGGTGGCGGCGCTGGCGCCGGCGGCGGTGGCCGCGGCCACGACCGCGTTCGAGGCGGCGCCGGCGTAGGCGGCGCGCGCCTGGTTGACGGCATTGGTGTCGAGCGGCACGGCCTTGGTGGCGGTGGTCCAGGCATCGCGGGCGGCGACGGCGGCGGCGTCGCCGTGGCTGCTCTTGGCCACGTTGACGTTGGTGTTCTCGGTGCCGTCGCTGCCGACGTACACGTCCCAGGAGCCGGCCGCGGTCTTCACGTAATACATCGACATCACGTGCGAGTTGCCCAGGGTGTCGTAGACGTCGACCGGGGTCTGCTTGTTATAGGTGGTCGGGTCGTCTGCGTTGAACGGGTAGTTGGTCGGGACGCTGGCGCGCGAGTCGAGATTGATCTTGGTGTCGACCTTGGTGGTGGCGACCGGCTTCAGGTCGGCGGTGTCGATCTGCAGCGGCTTGGGCGAACCGGCCAGCACCTGGTTGTTCGGACCGACGCCGTAGCCGGTCAGGTTGGCGCCCTGGGCATTCACCAGGTAGCCGTTCCTGTCGAGCGAGAACTGGCCGTTGCGGGTGTACTGCACCAGGCCCGAGGTCTCGGTGCGGAAGAAGCCGGCGCCGTTGATGGCGATGTCGAGCGGGTTGTTCGAGGTCTCGATGTTACCTTGCGTGAACTGCTGGGCGATCGCCTGCACGCTCACGCCGATGCCGGCCTGGTTGCCGCCGGCGCCGTTCAGCGAACGCGCGTAGACGTCGGCGAACTGGGTGGTCGAACCCTTGAAGCCGACCGTGCTCGCGTTGGCGATGTTGTTACCGATGACGTCCAGCGATTTCGCCGCGCCGTTCAAGCCGCTCAGGCCCTGTTGGAAAGACATGCTCTACTCCTGTATTCGAATTGGATGTTCGGTGTAAGCAGTGCCGCTTACAGGACTTGCTTGATGTCGGCCATCTTCACCGCGCCCTTGCTGGGCAGGTTCAGCTTGACGCCATCGGTGCCGCTGGTGGTCACGCTCGCCACGCTGTCGAAGGACAGGCCCTTGGCGTCGGTCAGCTTGTCGCCGCCGCGGGTCGCCACCACCGAGAAGGTGTAGCTGCCGTCGGCCACCGTCACCGGCTTGCCGTTGCTGTCGAGCTTGGTCGCATCGGGGACGCCATCCCAGGCCAGCGGCAGGATGCCGGCCTTCTGCGCGCCCAGGTCCATGGTCTGCACCACTTTCCCCTTGCTGTCCTTGATCTCCACTGCCACCTTGTCGGCATCGCTGCCCAGTTCCACGCCCAGGATGGCCTTGCTGCTCGACAGCGTCACGTTGCTGCCCTCGACCAGCACGCCATGGCCGATCAGGTTGGTCGCCTGCATCGATTCCGAGCTCTGGTAGCTGGCCTTGAGCGATTCCAGCGTGTCGTTCAGCTTGTTCACGCCGGTCACGGTCTGCAGCTGGGCCAGCTGGCTGGTGACCTGGGCGTTGTCGAGCGGGTTCAGCGGGTCCTGGTTCTTGAGCTGGGTGACGAGCAGGGTCATGAACTTGTCGGTGTCGGCCTTCACGCCATCCTTGGCGTCGGAAGGCGCCTTGGCGTTCATGGTCGCCATCAGGTCGTTGATGTTCGTGGTCGAGCCGTTGGTGGAGTTTACGGTAGCCATGGGAGGTTGGATGGGTGGATTACTGGCCGATGGTCAGGGTTTTGAGCAGCATGGTCTTGGCCGCGTTCATGGTTTCGACGTTGTTCTGGTAGGAGCGCGAGGCCGACAGCATGTTGACCATCTCGTCGACCACGTTCACGTTCGGCATGGTCACGTAGCCCTTGTCGTCCGCCAGCGGGTTCTTCGGGTCGTACATCTGCTTCAGCGGCGACGGGTCCTCGACCACTTCGCGCACCTTGACGGCGGTCGAGCCGCCTTCGATCGGCACGGCTTCGAACACGACCTGCTTGGCGCGGTAGGCTTCGCCGCTGGCGCTGGTGGCGCTGTCGGCGTTGGCGAGGTTGCTGGCGGTGGTGTTCAGGCGCATCGACTGCGCGCTCATCGCCGAACCGGCAACGCTGAAGACATTAAATAGAGACATGGTTAGTCAACCTTGGAAAGCGGCATGTTCAAGCGCCCTGCAGCGCGGCGAGCATGTCCTTGATCTGGTGATTGATCATGGTGATGCCGGCTTCGTAGCGCAGGCCGTTGTCGGCAAACTGGGTGCGTTCGGTGTCCATGTCGACCGTATTGCCGTCGACCGCGCCCTGGGTCACCGTGCGGTACAGCACCGGGGTACCGTCGGGCAGGGTCTTGCCGTCGGCCGCGGCGCCGGGCGTGGCGATGTGGCCGGGCCTGGTCGTGGCCAGCGGGCTGGCGGCCGCGCCGCTGCGCGCCAGCGCACCTTGCAGGGCACTGGAAAAATCGATGTCGCGTGCCTTGTAGTTGGGTGTATCCGCGTTGGCGATGTTCGACGCGAGCAATTCCTGGCGCTGCGAACGCAGGCTCAGCGCCGTTTCGTTGAAACTCAGGTAATTGTCGAGTTTGCCGATCATGGTGGGCTCCGGTTGATTTCCGTGAAGCAATTTTGCTGGGACAGGATGCATC
>CAJYQM010000051.1 GCA_913777025.1 uncultured Massilia sp.
AGCCGAACGGCCTGGGCTTGCCGGATGGCCTGCCGGCGGTGCTCAAGGCTGCCAGTCCCGCCTATGCCCGCCTGGCCTGGGCTCAGGACGATGCCGCCAACCGAGCATGGATCGCCGTGGCGCAGGAATTCGACGCGCGCTACGGCGCCGCCGTCCAGGCCGCGGTCGAGCACGGCCTGGGTGGGAGTTTCCCGCGTTCGCCGGTGCGCGTCGACCTGGTCAGCGAGACCGGCAAGCGCCAAGGCGCCTACACCGACACCCAGGTGGTCATCCCGTCCGGGCGGCCGAGCTACCAGGGGCTGGCGTCGCTGGAGATGCTGTACCACGAAGCGGCCCACGTGCGGACTTCGGAAGCGCTGGAAGCGGCGCTCGCGGCACGCCTCAAGGCGGCGGGCAGGCCGGCGGATTCGGAGCTGTGGCACGTGCTGCATTTCTACACGGTGGGTGCGGCGGTGGCGGCGGCCGCGGCGCCCGACGGCGTGGCCTACGAGCCGTATGCCGATCACGTCGGCCTGTTCAAGAATTACTGGGCCGCGTACCTGCCCTTGATCGAGGCGGACTGGGCGCCCTGGCTGGCGGGGAGGGAAGGGATGGAGGAAGCGCTGGACCACATGGTGAAGCGCTTGCCGGCGGGCTTGTAGACTTCGTCCCCGCTTGCGCGGGAACGGGCAGCTGCAGATTTATTGCACCGCATCCCTCGGCGAGGCCTTCGGCCCCGTCTTGGCCCAGAACTTCCACCACGCCGCATCGCCCTTGGCGTTCGGGTTCAGGAAGCGGCTGTCCGGGTAGTTCTTCTGGAAGATGCGCTGGGTGTCGTCGCGCAGGTCGAACATGCCGAGCTTGTCGTAGCTGCGGATCATGATGAACAGCGCTTCCTCGCGCGCGGTGGCATCGCTGAACTGGGTCACGGCGGTCTGCGCGCGGTTCAACGCGGCCAGGTAGGCACCGCGGCGGTAATAGTAATTGGCCACGTGGACTTCGTACGAGGCCATCGCATTGATCAGGTAGTTCATGCGTGCGATGGAATCCGCCGCATATTTGCTGTTCGGGAACTTGTCGACCAGTTCCTTGAAGGCGGCAAAGGCTTCGCGGGTCGCTTTCGGATCGCGCTCGGTCGGGTCCTGTGAATAGATGAAGCTCAGGAAGCCGATCTGGTCGTTGAAGTTGATCAGGCCGCGCAGGTAGTACATGTAGTCGACCTGCGGATGGTTCGGGTGCAGCTTGATGAAGCGTTCCACCGCGGCCAGCGCCTCGGCCGGGTCCTGCGCCTTGTAGTGGGCGTAGGCGATTTCCATCTGCGCCTGGGCGGCATAGGTGCCGAACGGATAGTTGGATTCCAGGCGCTCATACAGCTTGATCGCGGCTTCGTAGTGGCCGCCGGCCATTTCATCCTTCGCGTCAGCGTATAATTTCGATGCTGACACGTTCTTGCTCTCCTCCGTGCGGTCCTTGAAGACACCGCAGGCGGACAAACTTAGCAGGGCCGAAGTCACAATCAATACAGACAATTTTTTTTGCATAAGCTTTTTGCAAGAAAGTTTTACCGAACGGCGCCTTGGATGATCAATTCAAGGTTCCGAGAATCAACGAACCGGCTGATTATAGCCGATGGGACTGACGTGATATTAAATGCTGCGCCGAATTCGGCGGAAATGCCTTTTGACCCCGACTTTGACGACGAACTCGATGCGGAATTCCCCGCCGGGGCCGGTCTCGACGCCGAGCCGATTACCCTGCAGCTCGGCAGCGAGCACTGCGGCCAGCGCCTGGACAAGGTGATCGCCGGCCTGGTGCCGCAGTTTTCGCGCAGCCGCCTGCAGCAATGGTTCGACGACGGCCACATCCTGGTCGACGGCAAGCCGGCCAAGGGCAAGGCCACGGCCTACGGCGACGAAACCGTGGTCGTGACGCCGCAGCCGGCCCCGGAAGACACCGCCTACGCGCCGGAAGCGATGGCGCTCGACATCGTCTACGAGGACGATGCCATCATGGTCATCAACAAGCCGGCCGGCCTGGTCGTGCATCCGGGTTCGGGCAACTGGTCCGGCACGCTGCTCAACGGTCTGCTGCATCACTGCCCGCAACTGGTCTCGGTGCCGCGCGCCGGCATCGTGCACCGCCTGGACAAGGACACCAGCGGCCTGATGGTGGTCGGCAAGACCCTGGCCGCCCAGACCGACCTGGTGCGCCAGCTGCAGGCGCGCACCGTCAAGCGCGAGTATTTTGCGCTGGTCTGGGGCACGCCGCGTCCCTTCGGCACCGTGAACAACGCGATCAGCCGTCACCCGAAGGACCGGATCAAGATGGCGGTATCGGACGCGCCGATGGCGAAGCCGGCGATCACGCATTACGAAGTCCTGGCGTCCGGCGAGCTGGACCGTCGTCCGGTGAGCCTGGTGCAGTGCCGCCTCGAGACCGGCCGCACCCACCAGATCCGGGTCCACATGCAGCACCTGGGCTATGCGCTGGTCGGCGACACCGTCTACGGCAAGCCGCACCTGATGCCCTTCTTCCACCGCCAGGCGCTGCAGGCGCGCCGCCTCGGCCTGTCGCACCCGTCGACGGGCGAGCACATGGAATGGGTCGTGCCGCTGGCGGCCGACTTCGCGGAACTGCTGGAACGCGCCGGGATCGACGAGCCGGAAGCGGCTTGATGCCGGACATGGAAGGCATGCAGATGGATGCGGCCCTGATCCGCCCGGATTGGCCCGACCTGCCGGATGCCGTCGGCGCGCTGGCGAGCACGCGCGCGGGCGGCGTCAGCGGCGCCCCCTACGATGACGGCCGCGGCGGCGGCGGCCTGAACCTGGGCGGCCATGTCGGCGACGACCCGGACGCGGTGCGCGCCAACCGCGCGCGCCTGCAGGCCAGGCTGCCGGGTCCGCCGGCCTGGATTTCCCAGGTGCATGGCGCCGAGGT
>CAJYQM010000052.1 GCA_913777025.1 uncultured Massilia sp.
TGCCGCGCATCCCGAACCTGCCCATCTTCGGCAAGCCGCCGCTGAGCAGCTACATACCCGACACCATCCCGCCGCGCCAGCCGGGCATGCCCTACGGCGGTTTCCTCCCCTTCTCGGCGGGTCCGCAACAGGGCCAGCTGGCGCCGCAGGGCTGGGTGGCGGATGCCTTCAGCCAGTTCGGCAAACCGCTGGGCAGCTTCATCGGCGGCCTGGCCGGTAACCAGCAGCTGGGCAACACCATCGGCGGCATCGCCTCGCAGCTGGGCGGCATGCTGCCGTTCTCGGCCGGCCCGCAGCAGCAGGTCCAGCAAGCGCAGCTGGCCAACCAGGCGGTACAGCAGCAACTGCAACAGCTGCACCAGTTCCAGCAATACATCCAGCAGCTGATCCAGCAGCAACAGCAACAGCTGCAGGCCCAGCAAGGCGGCCAGGGCCAGGTCGCGCCGCAGGGCTGGTTCGGCGACGTCATCGGCCAGATCGGCAAGCCGCTGGGCGGCTTCATCGGCGGCCTGGCAGGCAACCAGCAGCTGGGCAGCACCATCGGCGGCATCGCTTCGCAACTGGGCGGCATGCTGCCATTCTCGGTCGATCCTTACCAGATGCAGCAACTGGCGCAGCAGCAAGCCCAGCAGGGCCAACTGGCGCTCCAGGGCTGGGTGGCGAATGCCTTCAGCCAGTTCGCCCAGCCCCTGGGCGGCTTCATCGGCGGTCTGGCCGGCAACCAGCAGCTGGGCAACACCATCGGCGGCATCGCGTCGCAACTGGGCGGCATGCTGCCGTTCTCGACCGACCCGTACCAGCTGCAGCAACGGGCGCAGCAGCAAGCGCAGCAACAGGGCCAGGGCGTCCAGCCCGGCCAGTATCCGATCTACACGACCTACCCGCAGCAAGGCCAGGGCCAAACTCTGCATTGATGGGGTAGCGGTGCCCGGCGGCCCATGCCAGGGCTGCCGGGCACATCGATCCAGGAGTTCGCATGGCGAACGCAAGTGAAACCAGCCGCTACATTATCCGCGCCGTCGAGGACGGCCCGGCACTCGCCGCCTTCCTCGCCAGCCTGCCGGCCGATACCGCCGTACGGCTGGTCAACACCATCGGACCGCAGGCACAGCCGCATACCGCGGTCGTGGAAACCGATGCCCGGACGGCGCAACAGCTCGAGCAGGCGTTTCGTATCTCCAACCAATTGATGATCGAACCGGACCGCCCCTTGTCGCTGTTCGACTAGCGGCGCCGCGCCGATCGAAAGGAAAGAACATGGCCAAGACGCCAAGCGGCGCGCAACCGGATGGCCCGGACAACTCGCCCATCGGGCAGCCGGACGAGCCACCGGGCCGGCACGTCACCGAACGCAAGAAGCAATTCCTCGTCAGTCCGCAGGCCACACCGGGCGGCCTCAGCCCTTTCGCGCTGAGCGCGGCGGGCATCCCGCCGCTGACGCTGCAGGTGGTCGAACAGGCGCTGCGCGGGGCGCCGGACATCGAGGTGGTGGGGACGGTCGGCACCGGCGGCATTGATCCGATGGCGGCCGGCGTGGGCGGCTACGGCGGCACGCTGGTGGCGCGCATGACGGACGACAAGGCGCGCGCGCTGCTGCAGCAGGGCCAGGGCCGGCTGGTGGTGGAACGCGACCAGCACCTGCACCTGCTCGACCCGGTCCCGCGCCATCCGACGCTGGTGAATTCCTTCGCGGCCTACGACGGGCCGCGCTTCGACGTCGACATCGTCCTGCTCGACAAGTACGGCGCGCCGCTGGGCGACGCCGAAGTGTCGCTGTTCGGCGGCCTGCTGCCCTGCTCCGGACTGACCGACACCAACGGCAGGGTCAGGCTCACGGTGCACGGCGACTCGCCGCACACGATCAGCGGCCTGTACGTGAAACCGCGCTTCGACTACTGGAGCTTCTACCAGCGCGATCCCGACATCAGCTGGGACGAGCCGAACGTGGTCGGGCTGCACGCGCTGTCGGACTGGCCGCAACTGCCCGGCTTCCCGGCGCGCGGCGCGATCGGCTGGGGCGAGCGGGCCATGCGCCTGGACCAGTTGCCGCCGAATTTCCGCGGCCAGGGCGTCAAGGTGGCCGTCATCGATTCCGGCGCCGCCACCACCCACGCCAACCTGAACCGCATCCACGCCGGGTTCGACGTCATCAAGAACGATCCGAATACCTGGAACCAGGACCTGCTCGGCCACGGTTCGCATTGCGCCGGCGTGATCGCCGGGGTCAACGGCAGCTTCGGCATCCGGGGTTTCGCGCCGGACGCCGAGATCCACGTCTGCAAGCTGTTCCCCGGCGGCCAGATCAGCCAGCTGATCCAGGCGCTCGAATACTGCATCGAGCACCAGATCGACGTGGTCAACCTGAGCCTGGGCGGGACAGGCCCGTCGCCGGCACTGGAACAGCAGATCCTGCGCGCCAAGCGCGCCGGCGTGGCCTGCATCGCGGCAGCGGGCAATTCAGGGGGGCCGGTGCAGTATCCGGCCGCATCGCCGCACGTGCTGGCGGTGGCGGCGATCGGCAAGATCGACGAATTCCCGCGTGACAGCTACCACGTCGAGACCATCCACCCGGATGTCGATGCCCAGGGCTTCTTCACCGCCAAGTTCAGCTGCTTCGGCCCCGAGGTCGATGTGTGTGCGCCGGGTGTCGGCATCGTGTCCTCGGTGCCCCCCAATAATTTCGCAGCCTGGGACGGCACCTCGATGGCGGCGCCGCACGTGACCGGCCTGGCGGCCCTGATGCTGGCCCACCGCCCCGATTTCCAGGGACAGGGGCGGATGCGCTCGGCCGAACGGGTCGAACGGCTGTTCCAGCTGGTCCGGATGAGCGCGCGCCGCGTCAGCCAGTCCGATCCGACGCGCGTCGGCTACGGCCTGCCGGATGCGCTGGTGGCTCTGGGGCTGGCGCCGGGCGTGAGCCAGCAAGCCTTCCGGGGCTTGCTGGGTTCGCTGATGGGCAATGTGCCGGCGGGCATGGCGATGCAAGGCATCGGCGGCTTTCCCGACGCCGGTCCGCGCGCGGCGGGCAGCGTGACGCCTTTCGGCTTCGGGTTGGGCAGTTTGCCGCCGCAGGGCTGGTAGGCAGGCCGCGCGAACAGCCGCGGCGCAAAAAGAAAAACCGGAGCACCTCGACGCATCTGCGCTGGTCTGCTCCGGTTTTGACTGGCGTCCCCACGGGGATTCGAACCCCGGTACTCAC
>CAJYQM010000053.1 GCA_913777025.1 uncultured Massilia sp.
GGCTGGCTGGAGCTGCTGCGCACCCAGCCCGGGCTCGATACGCTGCTGGTCCCGATCGGCCAGGGCTCGAGCTTTTGCGCGGCGGTGGCGGCGCGCAACGCACTGGGCTTGAGGACGCGGATGATCGGCGTGGTGTCCGCGCACGCGCTGGGCTACCAGCTGTCGTTCCGCAGCGGGCAGGCGGTGGAGTCGCCCGTGTCCACCATCGTCGCCGACGGCCTGGCCTGCCGCGTGCCGGATCCGGCCTCGCTGCCGGTGGTGCTGGAATACGCCGACGACGTGGTCGCCGTCAGCGACGCCGAGGTCGAGGAAGCGATGCGCCTGTATTACCGCTGCACGCACAACCTGGCCGAGGGCGCCGGCGCGGCCGGGCTGGCGGCGGCGCTGCAGTTGCGCGCGGCGGGCCGCCTGGCCGGGGAGCGGATCGGCCTGCCGCTGTCGGGCGGGAACGTCGATGCCATCCAGTTTGCGCGCGTGCTCGGTGCGGCTACGGCATCCTGAAAACGTTCATGGCCGGATTTGCCTCATCCCTGATGGTCCTTGCCCGCTTCCATCTTCGCCTTGGCGGCGCCCTGCATATCGGCTGTGCCAAGCTCTGCGGACAACTGTGGCGACTCGTTCGCGATGGCAGCGGCATCGCTCGCTTCCGCAGGGCCGCCACTCATTGGCGGTGTGCCTGTCTGCGCTTGATCATGCTCACTTTTCGACGCTGCCTCTTCAAGACTGATACGTTTGATTTCCGCGCCGGTACGGCCGAGACGAACGCCAAATGCGGCAATCAGCAAGGCCAGGTTAAAGTAAATCAGAGCAATATCGTTCAACCAGGCTTTCTGAAGGTCGTCCACGTTCTTGATGACGCTGGCCATCAGCGTCTGGTCTTCCTTTTTGACCACTACCGGCTGGGGGTTATAGAGAGAGAGCAAGGCATTGGAACTACGCTGGACCGACTGCAGTGGCTCAATGCAATTCGTATTCTGGCAATGCCGCTCCAGGATGTTTGCAATCGCCTGCGCACTGAATGCTTCGAGTCCTGGCAGAAGCGCCTCGCGTTCCATTCGTTTGAGGTCCCGGCATACCGGCTTGTCCAAGGCCGCTGTCGGGCAGAGAGTGTCTTGGGCCTGGTAAATGTGTGTAATCAGGTTTCGACGATAAAGCTTTTCCTGCGTTATTTTGAAATCATCCCTGGTGAGTACTTTTTCAACCGGCGCCAGTATTTTCCCGATTGTAAAAAGCGACAAGATGAGCCAGGCAAGATCGGCATAGGCCCAGAACTTCCGCTGTTTATAAGAAGATGTCTTCGCCGGATACATGCATCCGTAATACAAGCCCGCGCCGCCAAACACAATGCCGAAGCCGGTAAACAAAATGACCTGGTATTTGGGATTGTCGGCGATGAGTGGCGTGAAGAACTGTGAAACAGCCAGGAGTCCTCCGCCTACGGCACCGACAAGGGCTACGGAAAATTTGACGCTCCAATGATGCTTTTTTTGTTCTTTCAAGATCGTTCCCATATCAAAAGTTATTTGTTTTCTTGGCGACAACCACTTTCATTATATAGAGCGAAATGCCGCCACCCTTTACCAGGCAAAGGTCTGGCGTGAAGCTGCAGCAAATTCACGTGGGCAGACGACCTGGCTGGACGTACAATACCGGCTCTTTTCAAGCACACTGGGGATTCCATGTCCGTCTACGACAAACTGAAAGC
Source organism: uncultured Massilia sp. (assembly GCA_913777025.1). Taxonomy (GTDB): domain Bacteria; phylum Pseudomonadota; class Gammaproteobacteria; order Burkholderiales; family Burkholderiaceae_D; genus Telluria. The sequence goes on from CAJYQM010000053.1 coordinate 1,706, forward strand.
ACTGAACATCACCCTGGCCGCGCCTGCGACCCCGGCCGCCGCCTACGTCATGTACGTACAGACCGGCAACCTGGTCTTCATTTCCGGCCACATCGCCAAGAACGCGGACGGCTCGCCGATCGCCGGCATCCTGGGCAAGGACAAGACCACGCTCGACGGCCAGGCGGCGGCCCGCTCGGTCGCGATCGACCTGATCGGCACCCTGCAGGAAGCCGTGGGCGGCGACCTGACCCGTGTGAAGCGCATCGTCAAGGTGATGAGCCTGGTCGCCTCGACCCCGGAATACAACGAACAGCACCTGGTCACCAACGGTTGCTCGGAACTGCTGGGCGAAGTGTTCGGCGAGGCCGGCAAGCATGCGCGCTCGGCCTTCGGCGTGGCCTCGCTGCCGCGCGGCACCTGCGTCGAAATCGAACTCATCGCCGAAGTCGCGTAGGGTGGACGGCTTCGCCGTCCACCCTACCCCGGAGCCAGCCCACCAGGCGGGCTCTTATAGAGAGAAGCGGTCTACCCGACCTGCTTTATAATGGCCGACGCATCCAATAGCGGTCCTTCCAGTGAGATCAGTATGAAAATCGAAAATCCAAACCCCATCCAGTGGCAGTTTTCGGAACGCGCGCAACAGCTGCAAAGCTCGGCGATCCGCGAGATCCTGAAGATTACCCAGCGCCCGGAAATCACTTCCTTCGCCGGCGGCCTGCCCTCGCCCGCCACCTTCCCCGTCGACGTGATGAAAGCCGCCTACGACAAGGTGCTGACGGAGACCGGCAAACAGGCGCTGCAATACGGCCCGACCGACGGTTACGCGCCGCTGCGTGAATGGATTGCCGGTTACCTGTCCACGCCGGACTGCAAGATCCTGCCCGAGCAGATCCTGATGGTGTCCGGCTCGCAGCAGGCGCTCGACCTGCTGGGCAAGGTACTGATCGACGAAGGCAGCCGCGTGCTGGTCGAGACCCCGAGCTACCTGGGTGCGCTGCAGGCGTTCTCGGTGTATCGCCCGGAATTCGTGTCGGTCGAGACCGACGAGCACGGCCTGGTGCCGTCCTCGGTCGAAGCGGTGGCCGAAGGTGCGCGTCTGCTGTACTCGCTGCCGAACTTCCAGAACCCGACCGGCCGCTCGCTGTCGCTGGAGCGCCGCAAGGAACTGGTCGAGACCTGCGCCCGCCTCGGCCTGCCGCTGATCGAAGACGACCCGTACGGCGCGCTGTCGTACAAGGGCGAGCCGATGCCGCGCATGCTGAACATGAACCCGGACGGCGTGATCTACATGGGTTCCTTCTCCAAGGTGCTGACCCCGGGCATCCGCCTCGGCTACGTCTGCGCCCCGCTGCCGCTGGTGCGCCGCCTGGAACTGGCCAAGCAGGCCGCCGACCTGCATACCGCCCAGCTGACCCAGATGGTGGTGCACGAAGTCGTCAAGGATGGCTTCCTGGACCGCCACATCCCGACCATCCGCACCCTGTACGCCAACCAGTGCCAGGTGATGCTGGACGCGATGGACGAGCAATTCCCGGACAGCGTGACCTGGACCCGTCCGGAAGGCGGCATGTTCATCTGGGTCAAGCTGCCGAAGCAGATCGACGCCAAGCAGCTGCTGGACCAGGCGATCGCCGCCCGCGTCGCCTTCGTGCCAGGCGCGCCGTTCTACGCCAACGAGCCGGAAACCAATACCCTGCGCCTGTCCTTCGTGACGGTGCCGCCGGAGCGTATCCGTGAAGGCATTGCCATCCTCGGCAAGCTGATCAAGGAACAACTGTAAGCCTGCTGGATCTCATCCACACCCGGACGGCCGCGCTTGATGCGCGGCCGTTTTCGCATGGTCGACAAGAAAACATTTGTTGATATCGATCGACAAATGTTGGTTGTGCTTAGGTCACATTTTTTTCCTGATAATCAACTAATTGTTACCGCGCAAGTCATGCACGGTGTATCATTTTGATCGATTTCATCTTGCAGCCGTAGGCCTGGTATGACCCTCCCCGCCAGCGTTTCCGATTCGCGCAAGCCCGCCATCCTCATCGTCGACGACGCGCCCGACAACCTCGGCGTGCTGCGCACGATGATGCTGCGCGAGGGCTACCAGACCTTCGTGGCCACGACCGGCGAACGCGCGCTGGAGATCGCGCTGCGCGTCAAGCCGGACCTGGTCCTGCTCGACATCGTGATGCCCGGCATGGACGGCCTGGAAGCCTGCCGCCACCTGAAAGCACATCCCGCCACCACCCGCATCCCGGTGATCTTCATGAGCGCGCGCACCGAGACCGATGACATCGTGGCCGGCTTCGACATCGGCGCCGCCGACTACATCCCGAAGCCGCTGCGCCTCGAAGAAGTCTGCGCCCGCGTGCGCGCCCAGTTGCGCATGCGCACCAGCAGCGAAACCCAGACTGCCCAGGCCGATCGCCTGCGCATGATCGTCAACAGCATGGACCAGGGCTTGCTCATCGTCGAGGATTGCGGGCGCATCCAGTACGCCAACCCGGCCTGCGACCGCTACCTCGGCTACCCGCCGGAAGACCTGGTCGGCCGGCCGCTGGCGGACCTGCTGGAGCGCGGCGACGCGCGCGAACCGGGCAGCTGCGCCGGCTGCGTCGGCGTCAAGGAGCTGGGCGGCCATGGCACGCGCGAAGTGCTGATCCGCCACCGCGACGGCGGCCTGCGCGCAATGGACCTGACCATGACGCCGATGCACGCGGCCGACGGCCTGTTCGTCGCCCTGCTGCACGACATCAGCCACCACAAGCAGTCCGAGGACGCGCTGCAGCGCGCGGCCATGCTGGACCCGCTGACCAACCTCGCCAACCGCCGCCATTTCGACGCCTTCCTCGACAAGGAATGGCAGCGCGCGATCCGCAACGCCCAGCCGCTGTCGCTGGTGGTGCTCGACGTCGACCACTTCAAGCTGTACAACGACACCCTGGGCCACGCCGCCGGCGACGCCTGCCTGCAGCAGGTCGCGCGGGCCCTGCAGGACC
>CAJYQM010000054.1 GCA_913777025.1 uncultured Massilia sp.
ATCGACCACTACCTGGGCAAGGAAACCGTGCAGAACCTGATGGTGCTGCGCTTCGGTAACTCGATCCTGGAACCGCTGTGGCGCGCGCCGAACATCTCGAGCGTGCAGATCACGGTGGCCGAGGAAGTGGGCGTCGGCAGCCGCGCCGGCTTCTACGACGGCGCCGGCGCGATGCGCGACATGGTCCAGAACCACCTGCTGCAGCTGCTGTGCATCGTCGCCATGGAGCCGCCGACCTCGCTGAACGCGGACGCGGTGCGCGACGAAAAGCTCAAGGTGCTGCGCTCGCTGCGCCGCTTCAGCCTGGCCGACATCGCGCGCGACACCGTGCGCGGCCAGTACGTCCACGGCGTCAGCGGCAACCAGGAAGTGCCGGGGTACCACGAAGAAAAGAACGTGCCGCAGGACAGCAAGACCGAGACCTTCGTGGCGCTGCGCGCCTTCATCGATACCTGGCGCTGGTCCAAGGTGCCGTTCTACCTGCGCACCGGCAAGCGCATGGCGCGCCGTTCGTCGAAGATCGTGATCGAGTTCGCCAACCCGCCGTTCCCGCTGTTCCACCAGAACGCCGGCGCGGTGGCGAACCGCCTCGTCATCGAGCTGCAGCCGGAAGAAGCGATCAAGCTGCAGCTGATGGCCAAGCAACCGGGCAGCGGCATGGAGACCCAGCAGGTGTCGCTGAACCTCGACCTGCAATCGGCGATGCCGCAGCGCCGCGCCGAAGCCTACGAGCGCCTCCTGATCGACGTGGTGCGCGGCCGCCTGACCCACTTCATGCGCCGCGACGAGCTGGAAGCGGCCTGGCAGTGGGCCGACCCGATCATCGAAGGCTGGCAGACACTGGCCGAGAAGCCGCATCCGTACGCGGCCGGGTCATGGGGGCCGGCGGAATCGTTCGCGCTGCTGGCGCGGGATGGCTACAGCTGGGTCGAATAAACCGCGCTTCGGTTTGCTCGAATGAGCGCCTGCGGGCGCTCATTTCTCTCAGGATGACTTGCGGGCGGCTTTCGCACCCAGCACCGGTCCGATCCCGCCCAGGATCGCCACGCTCGCCAGCGCCAGCCGCGCCGTGAACGCCTCGCCCAGCAGCAGCACGCCGCCCAGCGCGGCGATCAAGGGCACCAACAGCTGCACGGATGCCGCCTGCAGCGCCGCCAGCCGCGGCAAGGCCGCATACCAGATCACGTAGCCGAGCCCGGACGTGAGCGCGCCGGAGGCCAGCGCCAGCGCGACGCCGCCGGCCTCCATGCGCGCGCGCGTGGACCAGGCCAGCCACAGGATGATCCCCAGCGGCGTGGCGCGCATGAAATTGCCGGCGGTCGCCGCCAGGGGATCCGGCACCCCGCGCCCGCGCAGGGAGTAGATGCCCCAGGCCACGCCGGCCACCGCCATCAGCGCCGCCCCGGCCGGCGACGGCGCGGCCACGCCCGGCAGCAGCAGGAGCACCAGCCCGGCGACGGCCAGCGCCAGCCCGAACCCACCGGCCGGCGTGAAACGTTCGCCTTTCGCGAGGCCCGCCGCGAGCATGGTCAGCTGCACCATGCCGAACAGGATCAGGGCGCCGCTCCCTGCCGGCAGCGCCAGGTAGGCAAAGGAAAAACCGGCCACGTACAGGAACAGCATGAGGGCCGCCGGCCAGTCGCCGCCGCGTTGCGATGGCGCCCGGCCACGCGCGGCCCTCAGGCGCATCACCAGCAGCAGCACCAGCGCGCCGGAGGCCAGGCGGATCGCGCCGAAGCTGGCGGGATCGATGCGGGCCTGCTGCAGCGCCATGCGGCACAGCAGGGAATTGGCGGCAAAGGCGAGCATCGCCACCGCAGTGAGGAACATCGTGGTCGATGCCGCCCGGCGCGGCAGCGTGCTGTCTCCGGTGTGCATGGTTGTCGCTCCCAGTCAGGATGCCGCGGCATGCTTGTGGGAGCATGGTAACTCAGAACGCCGCCTGCGCATGGCTGGACCGCGCCAGGTCCGCCATGCCCTGCGCATCCTTGACGGCGATGTCGCGCACCTCACGCAGCACGAAGGTCTTCACGCCCTCGCCACGGGCCAGCCGCACGTGGTCGAAGCCGGCGCCGGCGACGTCGTGCAGCAGCACCGGCGGGCGCCCGTCCGGCTTCTCGCTGCGCAGATCGGCATGGTGCACCTCCAGGTTGCGCACGTGGCGCGCATACAGACCGTAGGACGGCGTCACGCCGAACATGCTCGGTTCCGGATAGTGGTCCGGGTGCTCCGGCACCTCGCGCCCCACGTCCGCCGCGCTGCCGCCCCCGCCGTGCACGACGGTCAGGTTCGAGATGCGCACGTCCTCGACCGGCGCTTCCGGCAGGCCGGCCACGATCGAGGCGAAAGGCGCGTTCGCCTGCGACACCGTCACGTTGCTGATGTTGACGCGGCGGATCGCACCGACCTTCGTGCCTTCCGGCGCGCGCATGCGGCGGCCCAGGCGGATGAACAGCGGCGAGGTGGTCAGGTCGCGCATCGCCAGGTTGTCGACGGTGACGTCTTCGATGATGGCGCCGTCGACGCTCTCGATGGCCAGCCCCCGGCAATGCTCGAACACGCAGTTGGCGATCGCGATGTTGCGAAAACCGCCGTTCGACTCGGTGCCCAGCTTGATCCGGCCGCACACGCCTTCCTTGTCCGGCGCCTCGGTCTGCGTCTTGCCGAAGGTCCCGTCCAGCAGCGTGCCGAGGTCGAAGCCAGACACCTGGCAGCCGGTGATCGTCACGTGCTCCGTGAAGCGCGGCTTGCCGAGGGCATAGGAACTCTTCAGGCAGATCGCGTCGTCGTTCGGCGTATTCACCAGGCAGTTGCTGATGCGGACGTTGCGGCAGCCGTCGATGTCGAAGCCGTCGCGCTCGGTGTCGACGGTCAGGTTGTCGATGACCATGTTGTCGGTGCCGGTGGCGAGCACGGCGAAGTGGCCGCACTTGAGCATGGAGAAATCCTTCAATTGCACGTTGCGGCAGTTCTTCAGCGCGATCGCCTTGTTGCCCTTGCCCGCCATCTCGGCGCCGAACACGGCGCCCTTCTTCGTGCGCTCGCCCATCGGGTCGGCGCCGCCCAGCGAGGACGGCATGTCGCCGGCCTTCAG
>CAJYQM010000055.1 GCA_913777025.1 uncultured Massilia sp.
CCGAAGCGGGCGTGCCGGCCGTGGCCGACCCGGGCGCCGACCTGGTTCGCCTGGCGCACCAGCACGGCATCACGGTGCGTCCGCTGGTCGGCCCGTCCTCGCTGCTGCTGGCCGTCATGGCGAGCGGCCTGAACGGCCAGAGTTTCGCCTTCAATGGCTATCTGCCGACCGACGCCGCCCAGCGCACCAAGCGCATCCAGCAACTGGAAGGGCGCTCGCGCAGCGAAAAGCAGACGCAATTGCTGATCGAAACGCCGTATCGCAATGGCGCGATGCTGGAAGCATTGATTGCAAGCTGCCAGCCGGGCACCCTGATCTGCGTGGCGACGGATTTATCGCTGCCGACCGAATCGGTCAAGACCCTGACGGCGGCGAAGTGGAAGGGACAACTGGCCGGTGGAAAGGCGCCGGATTTTCACAAGAAGCCGACCGTGTTCCTATTCCTGGGACAGTAAGCCGGCATTGGCCCGGCGTTGGCCCTGCATGAGCTCAGCGCACTTCGGTCCCGCTGAGCTCCCTCACCCAGTCGAAGGCCGCCAGCTCGATCTCGCGTAATTGCTTGGCGGACAAACCCAGCCTGCCCAGCGCCTGCGACAGCGCCCGGGTGCTCTGCTTGCCTTCCAGCTCCTCGGCCACCTGCAGCATCGCGCCATAATCGCCGGTACGCTCCAGCAGCGCCGCGCGCACCTCGCGCGATACCTCCACGCGCTCCAGGATCTCATGCATCGGCACCGCGAACAGTGCATCCATCAACGACATGATGCCGATCGTGAATGCGTTGTTGGCGCCCTCGATATCGCCCGGACGCAGGGTCAGCGTCATCAGTTCGAGCAGGCGGCCGCGCGTGGTGGCCATCTGCAGCAAAGGGGAATTCAGTTCGACGTGGCCATCCGGGCCGCTGTACAGCAGGATCTGCAGCCAGCGCTGCAGCTGGCTGCGGCCGAGGCGGGCCAGGGCTTCGGCCACCGATTCGATATGGCCGGCACCGGTGCCGGTCAGGTGGCTGTTGACCAGGCGCAGCAGGTTCAGGCTGAGCAGGGTGTCGCGCTTCACCGCGGCCTCGATCGCCTCGTTGTCGGCATTCGAGTTGATCAGGTCGAGCAGGCGCAGCAGCACCATTTCCGACGGCGAGATCTTCTTGCCGGACAGGATGGCCGGACGCGCGAAATAATAACCCTGGAAATACTCGAAGCCGAGCTCGAGGCACAGCTCGAACTCCTCGACGGTTTCGACTTTTTCCGCCAACAGTTTCTGGTTCGGGCCGCGCAGCGTGCGTGTCAGCTCGGCCAGTTCGTCCAGGCTGACGCCCTGCAAGTCGACCTTGATCACGTCGACAAGGCTCATGAGCTTGCTTACGTGCTCGGAATGGCCTATAACATCGTCGAGGGCAAACTTGAACCCGAGTTCCTTCAATTCCCTCACGCGCGCCAGCACGGCCGGCGTCGCCTGCACGGTTTCGAGGATTTCCAGAATGACCTTATCAGGAGGCAGGAATCGGACGAAGTCGCTCATCAGCACCACTTCGTCGACGTTGACGAAGGCGACCTGCTCTCCCACCACCTGTTTCATCCCGAGCTGGGATGCGTGGGAAATCACGGCGGCGGTGGCTGCGGCATAATCGGTCAGCTGCGCGTCCTCGTGCTCCGGGGCGGCGCGAAACAGCAGCTCGAACGCCACCAGTTTCTGGTCGCGCCCGAGAATGGGTTGGCGCGCCAAGAAGAATTCATCGGACGGCACGGACGTCGCTGCCGTTGCAACCGCATGCATGCAAAACTCCTGGGTAACATTATCTGCGCGCAACATGCGCGCCGGGTCCGGGTCTGGGCTGGACTCGGGACCGACTATACTACAGACTGATAGTCTTTACATTTCGACATCGTATCAAATCGTTACCGGCAGAGCGGGCACGCAGGTGCCGCGCAAGCTGCCTGCGCAAACGTTTGATCCGTGATGCCGATCAAGGACGGCCGGGACCGTTGCGCTTCGGACCGCGTAGAGCGATGCCGGGACGGGCCGCGTCCGGGCGGCCCGTGGTGGATCTCCCTGCAGTAGGCTTACCTGCAGTGGGCCGGCCTTCCGTCGAACGCCCCTCGGTGGACCGGGCCGTGCCTGGCCGGCCGGCGCCCGGCTTGCCGGTGTCCTGACCCGCGCCGCGCTTGTCGGCGTCCTTGCCACGCCTCGCCGGCGCGGCGGCGCGTTCGCCCGGACGGACGGCGTCGTCGGCGGCCTTGCGTCCGCCGGGCTGGCCCTGCGGCGGACGGTATTCGCCGGCACGCGGACGGGCCGGGCGGCCCGTGTCCTTGGCGGCATCCTTCGTTTCGCCCCTGGCGGCCGGGCGCGCACCCGAGGCATCGGTCCAGGGCTGGCCCGGCAGGCGCAGGCTGCCTGCGCCGGACAGTGGGCTGGCGCGCCGCGCGTTACCGACCGGCGCGCGCGGACCGCTGCCGGCACCCGCCCCCGCCGCGGCACCGGTCACCTGCGTGCCGTGCTCGATGCGGAAGGTCGCGCCGCTGTCCTTGCCCAGCACCTTGACCAGGTAGGGCATCGTGTCGCGCAGGATCGCTTCCAGGGTGTACGGCGGATTCAGGATGAACATGCCGCTGCTGTGCATGCCAGTGCCGTCGGGCCCGGGCGTGGCCACGGTCAGGGTCACGTGCAGCCACTCCTTGGCAGGCAGGCGCTTCAGGCGGTCGGCGAACTGGCGCGACTCCATGCGCTGCAGTACCGGATACCAGATCGCATAAGTGCCCGATGGGAAACGTTCGAGCGCCTCCTCGAGCGCGTCGCGCACGTGCTTGTAGTCGAGCTTGACTTCGTAGGGCGGGTCGATCAGCACCAGCGCCCGGCGCGACGGCGGCGGCAGCAGGGCTTTCAGGCCCTGGAAGCCATCCTTGTAGTCGATCAGGATGCGGCGACCGCGCGCGCGTTCGCCTTGCTCGGCCTTGTGCGCTTCCAGCTTGCGGAAGTTGTCGACCAGGTGCTTGATGTCCGACGGGTGCAGCTCGAACAGGCGCAGCCGGTCTTCCGGACGCGATACCTGTTCGGCGACGTAGGGCGAACCCGGGTAATAGCGCAGCTTGCCGCTCGGATTGAGCTCACGCACCACGTCGACATACTCGGCCAGCGCCGGCGGCAAGTCGTCGCGCTCCCACAGGCGGGCGATGCCCTCCAGGAACTCCCCGCTCTTGCTCGCCTGCGCACTGTCGAGCGCATACACGCCGACACCTGCATGGGTGTCGACATAGGTGTAGGCCGTGTCCTTCTGGTTCATGTATTGGTGCAATTGAACCTGAATGAAGTGCTTCAAGACGTCGGCGTGATTCCCCGCGTGGAAAGCGTGGCGGTAACTGAACATAGTGGGATTCCAAAAAAAGTGATGCGGCGGCGCCGAGATGCCGCGCTGATTGCCCGCATTATCCACTAGTTATGTGCCCTGCCCCAAGTTTGACAATGAAAAAGCCGCGGTACCTGAAGTTCCGCGGCTTCACAACTCGCGAGCTTATCGGGGTCCCTTCACGCGACTTTCTTCTCGTCGAAGAACTGCTCGTCCTCGGTGGAACCGTGCAGCGCCGTGGTCGAGCTCTGGCCCTGCTGGATCGCCTGGGTCACCGCATCGAAGTAACCGGTCCCGACTTCGCGCTGGTGCTTGACCGCCGTGAAACCCTTGTCGGCGGCGGCGAATTCCGCTTCCTGCATCTCGACGAAGGCCGACATGCCGCGCCGCGCATAGCCGTGGGCCAGGTTGAACATGCTGTAGTTCAGCGCATGGAAGCCGGCCAGCGTGATGAACTGGAATTTATAACCCATCGCGCCCAGTTCTTTCTGGAACTTGGCGATGGTCGCATCGTCCAGGTTCTTCTTCCAGTTGAACGAGGGCGAGCAGTTATAAGCCAGCATCTTGCCCGGGAATTTGGCGTGGATGGCTTCGGCGAAGCGCTTGGCAAAGGCCAGGTCCGGCTTGCCGGTTTCGCACCAGACCAGGTCGGCGTACGGCGCATAGGCCAGGCCGCGCGAGATCGCCTGGTCGACGCCCGGGCGCACGCGGAAAAAGCCTTCGACGGTGCGCTCGCCGGTGCAGAAGGGCTGGTCGTTGGCATCCACGTCCGAGGTCAAGAGGTCGGCGGCCTCGGCATCGGTGCGGGCGATGACCAGGGTCGGCGTGCCCATCACGTCGGCCGCCAGGCGAGCAGCCGTCAATTTCTCGACGGCTTCGCGGGTCGGCACCAGCACCTTGCCGCCCATGTGGCCGCATTTCTTGACCGAGGCCAGCTGGTCTTCGAAGTGCACGCCGGCAGCGCCGGCTTCGATCATCGACTTCATCAGCTCGTAGGCGTTCAACACGCCGCCGAAACCGGCCTCGGCATCGGCCACGATGGGAGCGAAGTAATCGATGTCGTCCTTGCCTTCCGACCACTGGATCTGGTCGGCGCGCTGGAAGGTGTTGTTGATGCGGCGCACGACCATCGGCACCGAGTTGGCCGGATACAGCGACTGGTCCGGATACATCTCGCCGGCCAGGTTGGCGTCGCCCGCGACCTGCCAGCCCGACAGGTAAATCGCCTTCAGGCCGGCCTTCACCTGCTGCATGGCCTGGTTGCCGGTCAGGGCGCCCAGCGCATTCACATAATCCTCATTGTTCACGAGGTCCCACAGCTTCTCGGCACCGCGGCGCGCCAGCGTGTGCTCGATCTGCACCGAGCCGCGCAGGCGGATCACGTCCTCGGCCGAGAAATTGCGGACCACGCCTCGCCAGCGCGGGTTGCTGTCCCATTCCTGTTGCAGGGCTGCGATTTGTTGTTCACGAATTGCCATGCTGTTCTCCTGATTGAAAAGATCGGTTGGTGAGGAAGTGCTGTTGGGATCAATGATAGGCGTGTTTGTGCGTGGCACCATACTCTTATATAAGACAGATGAGCTTTTTTATTTCTTTTATATTCAACGACTTGCTTGTTAAGCTCCATGATGTGAAACGCTGTTTCTCAAAACGGGAATGGCCGGGCGAGGTAACGGAAACAGCTTTTCACGTTGGCGAAGCGCTTTTCACGATGTGGGAAACCGGCTTGGCGGCGCTCGCGCCCTGGTGATGATGAAACCAATTCGACCCTCGCAATTTGATTCTTGTAGCCAATAATTTCGCCAGGAACGAAAAAAGCCCTGCCGGCATGACCGGACAGGGCTGTCATCGGACTACCGTGGCATCAGTGCGCGGCGGCCAATCCGAAAGACGCGCGGTAAGGCTCGGCCGCATCCTCCCGGGTATTGATCTCGACCAGCACACCGCCGGGAATTTCGCAAAAGAAACGCGAGCCCCGTGCCGCCTTGATCAGGCCGGTGGTCATGCGCACGCCGGCATGCGTGAACGCCTCGAACAAGCGCGCGACATCGGCGGCGGTCGGCAGTTCGAAGCCGATGTGGAAGTTCTCCGGCCAGTCGACCTGACGGCCGGCGGCATCCTCGATCACGATGTCGAAGTCGTGGCGCTTGACGACACGGCTGGTGGACATGGGCGAGACGCTGCAGCCCAGGTGACGCTCGAAGAAGGAAGCGGTCGCGTCGACGTCGCGCGAAGGAAAGCTGATGTGGTTGAAACGCATCGTGCGGTTTGCGGAAGGCATTTACTAGCTCCAGAAGAGTTGGAACCATGCCACACGAGGAAAGCGACTACGAACGCTCACGCCCGAACGCGCTCATCCGAGATGAGCATGGTTCTGAGACGCGTTGGTTGACGTAAACGCTTACGACTGTCGATGACAGCAGGTCAAGAATAAATGGAGTTTGCCACGAATGCAAGCAAAAAAAGCCCGCCCCGGCCATGCCGGAACGGGCTTTTCAGCTTGAACGATACAGCCTGGCCGACTTACTTCGCCAGTTCGACCGCCGGCTCGTCGCCGAACACGAGTTCGTTGCCCTTCACGCCCACGCGGATCGTGTCCTTGGGCCCGAAGCGGCCCGACAGGATCGCTTTCGACAGCGGATTCTCGATCTGCTGCTGGATCGCGCGCTTGAGCGGACGCGCACCGTACACCGGATCGAAACCGGCCTCCGCGATCTTCTGCAGGGCCTCGTCGCTGAGCGCGAGCGACATTTCCATCTTCTCCAGGCGCTGCTCGAGGTGCTTCAGCTGGATCTTGGCGATCGCGCCGATGTTTTTCTCGTCGAGGGCGTGGAACACCACGATCTCGTCGATACGGTTGATGAACTCCGGACGGAAGTGGCCACGCACCTCGGCCATCACCGCCAGCTTCACCACCGCCGGATCCGAACTTTCCATCGACTGGATCTTGCCGGAACCCAGGTTCGAGGTCATCACGATCACCGTGTTCTTGAAGTCCACGGTGCGGCCCTGGCCGTCCGTCATGCGCCCATCGTCGAGCGCCTGCAGCAGGACGTTGAACACGTCCGGATGCGCCTTCTCGATCTCGTCGAGCAGGATCACGCTGTAGGGCTTGCGGCGCACGGCTTCGGTCAGGTGACCGCCCTCTTCATAACCGACGTAGCCCGGCGGCGCGCCGATCAGGCGCGACACCGAATGCTTCTCCATGAACTCGCTCATGTCGATGCGGATCAAGGCATCTTCCGTATCGAACAGGAACCCGGCCAGCGCCTTGCACAGCTCCGTCTTGCCGACGCCGGTCGGGCCCAGGAACATGAAGGAACCGTAGGGACGGTTCGGATCGGCGAGGCCGGCGCGCGAGCGGCGGATGGCGTCGGACACCGCTTCGATCGCTTCGTCCTGGCCCACCACGCGCTCGTGCAGCTTTTCTTCGATGTGCAGCAGCTTGTCGCGCTCGCCCTGCATCATGCGCGCCACGGGGATGCCGGTCGCGCGCGACACGACTTCCGCGATCTCCTCGGCGCCGACCTGGGTGCGCAGCAGGCGCGGCTTCGTGCCGTCACCCTCGCCCTCGGCCTGCTCGCCGGCGGCCTCGGCCGCTTTCAGCTCGCGCTCCAGCTCCGGCAAGCGGCCGTACTGCAGCTCGGACACCTTCTGCCAATTGCTCTGGCGCTTCGCTTCTTCCATCTGCAGGCGGATGCGCTCGATTTCTTCCTTGATGTGGGTCGTGCCCTGCACCGCGGCCTTCTCGGCCTTCAGGATTTCCTCGTAATCGTTGTACTCGCGCTCGAGGCGGCCGATCTCATCGTTGATCAGCTCGAGACGGCGCTGCGAGGCCTCGTCGGTTTCCTTCTTGACGGCTTCGCGCTCGATCTTCAACTGGATGATGCGGCGGTCGAGCTTGTCCATGACTTCCGGCTTGGAGTCGATCTCGATCTTGATCTTCGATGCGGCCTCGTCGATCAAGTCGATCGCCTTGTCCGGCAGGAAGCGGTCGGTAATGTAGCGATGCGACAGCTCCGCCGCGGCGATGATGGCCGGGTCGGTGATTTCCACCTTGTGGTGCAGCTCGTACTTTTCCTGCAGGCCGCGCAGGATGGCGATGGTCGCCTCCACGCTCGGCTCGTCGACCAGGATCTTCTGGAAGCGGCGCTCCAGCGCGGCATCCTTTTCCACGTACTTGCGGTACTCGTCCAGCGTGGTCGCGCCGACGCAATGCAGCTCGCCGCGCGCCAGCGCAGGCTTGAGCATATTGCCGGCGTCCATCGCGCCTTCGGCCTTGCCGGCGCCGACCATGGTGTGGATCTCGTCGATGAAGACGATGGTCTGGCCTTCATCCTGGGCCAGTTCCTTCAGCACGGTCTTCAGGCGTTCCTCGAACTCGCCGCGGAACTTGGCACCGGCCAGCAGCGCGGCCATGTCCAGCGACAGCACGCGCTTGCCCTTGAGCGAATCCGGCACCTCGCCGTTGACGATGCGCTGGGCCAGGCCTTCGACGATGGCGGTCTTGCCCACGCCCGGTTCGCCGATCAGCACCGGGTTGTTCTTCGAGCGGCGCTGCAGCACCTGGATCGCGCGGCGGATCTCGTCGTCGCGGCCGATCACCGGGTCCAGCTTGCCCATGCGGGCGCGCTCGGTCAGGTCGAGGGTATATTTCTTCAGTGCTTCGCGGTTGCCTTCGGCTTCCTGCGAATTGACCGATTCGCCGCCGCGCACGGCGGTGATGGCCGATTCCAGCGCCTTACGCGCGAGACCGTGTTCGCGGGCCAGGCGGCCGGCGTCGGATTTGTCTTCGGTGAGGGCCAGCAGCACCATTTCGCTGGACAGGAACTGGTCGCCGCGCTTTTGCGATTCGCGGTCGGCCAGGTTCAGCAGGCCCACCAGCTCACGGCCGACCTGCACGTCGCCGCCGGTGCCGGACACTTTCGGCAGGCGTTCGAAGGCATGGCGCAGCGCATTGGCCAGGCCGCCGACGTTGACCCCGGCGCGCTGCAGCAGCGAGCGTGCCCCGCCGTCGTCCTGGTTCAGGAGCGCGGTCAACAGGTGCACCGGTTCGATGTATTGGTTGTCGTTGCCGACGGCCAGGCTCTGGGCATCCGCCAGCGCTTCCTGGAGCTTGGTCGTCAATTTATCTTGCCGCATATTCTTATCCCCTAGTAGTCAGGTTGGAATTTCAACTTGAAACCAAATTAAGGGTGAAGTGCGTGCTTTTCAAGATGCGGAATTTACGTTAGTGCTTAAGCCAGGCTTATACGCTACAATCGCCGGCGGAGATGGCATACCTCCTGTGATCGTTCACGAACCGCCCCAGTGCTGATGATGCCTGCACATAGTCCCGGCCATGGGAGGTGCAGGCACACGCGTCCAGCCTGCCGCATGTCCAGGGAAGCCGACCGACTTTCGTTTGATGGACATGCATGACCTCACTATATAAAGAGTATCTCGCGCTGCTGCCCTGGCTCGCCAGGTGGCTGCTGCTTGCCCTGCTGGTCGGCGCCCTGGCCGGCTCGGCCTCGGCCCTGTTCCTGTTCGCCCTCGAGTGGGCGACCGCCACCCGCCTGGCGCAGCGCTGGCTGCTCTGGCTGCTGCCGCTGGGCGGTTTCGCAGTCGGCTGGCTCTACCTGCGCTTCGGCCCCGAGGTCGAGGCCGGCAACAACCTGCTGATCGACCAGATCCACGATCCGAACAAAGTCATTCCGCTGCGCATGGCGCCGCTGGTACTGGGCGGGACCGTCGTCTCGCACCTGTTCGGCGCCTCGGTCGGACGCGAGGGCACTGCCGTGCAGATGGGCGGCGCGCTGGCCGACCAGCTGACCCATCTGTTCCGGCTGAGGCACGAAGACCGGCGCATCCTGCTCATGGCCGGCATCAGCGCCGGTTTCGCCTCGGTGTTCGGCACCCCGCTGGCCGGGGCAATCTTCGGACTGGAAGTGCTGGCGCTGGGACGCATGCGCCTGGATGCCCTGCCCGCCTGCCTGGCGGCCGCCGTCGCCGCCGACCGCATCTGCCTGCTGTGGGGCGCCCATCACACGCATTACGCGGTCCATTCCATTCCCGCGATCTCTCCCTGGCCGCTGCTGGCCGTGCTCATCGCCGGCGCGCTGTTCGGGCTGACCGGGCGCTTGTTCGCGGACGGCACCCACCTGCTCGGCGCCTGGGTCAAGCGCAAGGCGGCCTACGCGCCGCTGCGGCCGCTGCTGGGCGGTGTCGCGATCGCCGTCGCCGCCTGGCTGCTGCCGATCGACCGCTTCCTGGGCCTGGGCATCCCGTCCATCCAGGCTGCCTTCGCGGCGCCGGTGGCACCCTGGGATTTCGCCGGCAAGATGGCCTTGACCATCGTCTCGCTGGGCAGCGGCTTCAAGGGCGGCGAGGTCACGCCGCTGTTTTATATCGGCGCCACGCTGGGCAACGCATTGGCGCCGCTGCTGCAGCTGCCCTTCCCGATGCTGGCGGGGCTCGGCTTCGTTGCCGTGTTCGCGGGGGCGGCCAACACGCCACTCGCGTCGAGCCTGATGGCGATCGAATTGTTCGGTGTCGAGATTGGCGTGTACGCCTTTTTCGCCTGCGTGGCCAGCTACCTGTTTTCGGGGCATACCGGCATCTACCGTTCGCAGCG
>CAJYQM010000056.1 GCA_913777025.1 uncultured Massilia sp.
CGGCCTCGCGTCCCGCGCACAGGGCCTGCCACTCGGGCGAATGCTCGGCGAACGGCGACCACGAGCCGTGCTGGCGCGTGCCGTCCGCCAGGAAGCTGTAGATGGCCACCGGCAGGCGGTGCGGCAGCGCCAGTTCGTCCAGCCTGGCATTGAAATCGGCCGGGCCTTCGATCAGCACGAAGGCCGGCGCCAGAGCGCGGATGCGCTCGGCCACCAGCCGCGCGCAGGCGGGACTGTGGTGGCGCACGCCGATGATCAGCGGCGCCGGCGCGCCACCCGGCGCGCCCCGGGCGCGCTTGCCCCCGCTCATGGCAGGCGGTGCCGCGCTTCGTAGTAGTCGCGCCAGTGCGGACCGGCGCGCTTCGCGACCTTCTGCTCGAAGTAGCGGCGCAGCTTGGCGCGGTCGTCGGCATTGTCCTTGACGACGGTGCCGGCGATGCACTCGACCAGGTCGGCCGGATTGCCTTCGCGCTGTTCGAGGAACCAGGCGCGCACGCCGACCGCATGGGCGACGTTGACCGCTTCGGCGGTCGACATGACGGCCGTGAGGCGGTCCATCCCGGCACTGCCGGCAGGGGCCGCGCCACCATCTTCCTGCGTGCCGCGCAGGTCGCGGAAGGTGCTGACCAGCAGTTCCAGCACCTCGGGCGGCAGCGTGGCCGGGATGCCGCTCTTCGCCAGCAGGCGGGCCGCGCTGTCGGCCACGAGGTCCAGCTCGCGCTCGAAGTCCAGGATCGGGAACACGGTCTCGAAGTCGAAGCGGCGCTTCAGCGCGGCGCTCATCTCGTTGACGCCGCGGTCGCGCGTGTTGGCCGTGGCGATGATGTTGAAGCCGTCGCGCGCGTACAGCATGCCGTCCGCGCCGCCGAGTTCCGGCACCGCCATCACGCGGTCCGACAGCATGCCCAGCAGGCAGTCCTGCACTTCCAGCGGCGCGCGCGTGATCTCCTCGAAGCGCACGATCCGGCCCTGCTGCATGCCGAGGTAGAGCGGCGCCGGCACCAGCGCGCGCGGCGTCGGCCCCTCGTTGATCAGGAGCGCATAGTTCCAGCCGTACTTGATCTGGTCTTCCGTGATCGAGGCGCCGCCCTGGATCGTCAGCGTGGACGCGCTGGAGATGGCGCAGGCCAGCAGTTCGGACAGCAGCGACTTGGCGGTGCCCGGTTCGCCGACCAGCATCAGGCCGCGCCCGGTCGCCAGCGTCACCAGCATGCGCTCGATGCTGGACACCGGCGCCACGATCTTGGGCGGGATGCCGAGGGCGGCGTCGCCCAGGATGAAGCTGCGCGCCGCCTTCATGCTCAGCTGCCAGCCGGGCGGCTTGAGGTCGCCGTCGCGCTGTTTCAGCTGTTCGATCTGGCCGGCATACAGGATCTCGGCCGGCGGCCGTTGCAGGGACTCGGTGGTGGTGCTCATGAACGCAGGCGCTCCATATCTCGGATCAATTCGCTGGCGACGATCGGATCGAGCGCGCCAAAGCTGGACAGGTCTTCGTCGCGCGACCAGCCGCCGCGCCACGCCCGTCCCAGCGTGATCTCGCCCAGCGTCTGCTCGGGATACTCGTCGACCATGCCGACGATGATCCCCGGGTCGAGCGTCAGTTCGAGCGTGCGCGCGGCGTCGGCCGGCTTGTCGTAGGTCCAGATGCAGCCGCCGTCCTGGGCCGGACCGCGGCGCCAGCCGACGTTCGACAGGCCCATCACCTTGCCGGTTGCGACCTTCACGCCCTTCCAGCGCAGCAGCTTGGCGGCGCTGCGCTCGTCCTCGGTCAGCGCATGGGTATCACGGCCCAGTTGCGGGAAGGGCTGCACCAGCTCGTAGTCCGCCAGCAGCTGGCCGAATTCGGCCGCCTGGTCGGCCGGCAGTTCCAGCGCGTGCGGCAGGCCGACCTTGATCCGTTCGCCCTCGGGCAGGTCGAACGGGTCGTCGCCGGCGGTCGTGAGTTCGCCGTCCTCGGCCACCCGGAAGCAGGCCAGCAGCGTGCCGCCATAGCTGGCCACGCGGGTTTCCAGATCCTCGCCTTCGCCGCTGGTCTCCATCGGCATCTCATAGACGCCCCAGACCAGGCGCCGCACCAGGTGGCGCACCAGTGGATGGCCGGCCAGGAAGCGGGCGAACAGCGCCGGGCTCCAGCGGCGGCGCGCGCACATCGCCAGTTCCAGGCGCAGCACCTGCTGGCTGGCGATGGTGCGCGCATCCTTCTTGAGCAGCTTGAAGCGCTCGACGGCCTGCGCGGCCAGTTCCGCGTCGTCGGTCTTCTTCGGCTTGGGCAGGTCCGGCAGGCGCGCGCCGGCCTTGCCGTCCTGCCATTCGCGCACATAGGGCTTGAGCGATTCGTCGAAGCCCACCTTGTAGGCGCGCGGGCCGAAGTCCAGCAGCATGCTGCCCTGTTCGTCCAGGCCCAGGTCGGGCGCGAGGCGGTCTTCCAGCTCTTCCGGACTGAGACCGCGCGCCTCGGCGATGGCGACGATCTTTTCACGAGCCTTGTCCTGCAAGCCCTTGAACTTGACCTTTTGCGCGATCCCGTTCAGCAGCATCAGCGCCACGTCGCTGCCGATCCCGGCCAGCACGTCCAGGGCCGAGAC
>CAJYQM010000057.1 GCA_913777025.1 uncultured Massilia sp.
GCCCCGGCGCGGCGCGCGATGCGGTGGGCCGGCCAGATGTCCATCGGATAGGTGCTGGAAGCGATCACCACGTCCGGCCGCAGCGCGGCGGCCAGCCGGTCGCTGTCGCAACGCAGGCGCCACACGAAGGCGGCCATGTTGCGCACCCGGCCGGCGCCGTTGCCGCGGTAGGGCGGCGTGGCCAGCCAGCTGTAGCCGATGCCGTCGATGGTTTCGTCGACCTGCGCCTGGCCGCGCATGGCCGGCGCCTGGCTGCGGATGTGCGATTCGGACGAGGCCACGATGTTGACGCGATGCCCGAGGCGCACCCATTCGCGCGCCAGGTAATACGGGCGGTATTCCATCCCGTGCCGCACCGAGCCGGCATAGTGGTTGATCAGGAGGATGTTCATGTATGCCACACCAGCTCTTCGGCCAGGCGCACCATGTTGCAGCGCGTATTCTCGACCCAGTTGGTTTCCCACTGCACCGGATGGGTCAGCAGGCAGATGCGCGCATGCCGGCCCAGGGCCTCGAACGGCGAGGTCGGGTGGAAGAACACCGGATAGGGGCGGTCGGCGATGTAGATGTCGAAATGGCGCAGCAATTCGTTGTCGTAGGACTCGCAGCGGATACCGCAGCGCTCGCGCAGTTCGGGATCGCGCAGCAACTCGTGGTTGATGACCTTGAGGCGGCGGTTGGCGAAGTCCCCGTGGCTGGCGACCGTTTCCATCGGCATGCCGAGCGTATTGCGGATGCGCTCGAAATTGTGTTCGAACAGCGCCCGGATTTCGGGAAAGCGCTCGCGCACTTCGTCGCCGCGGCGCAGCCGGTGCTGCTTGGCGAAGGTCGCGACTTCCTCGTAGTGGTAGCTGGCCTCGCTGCCGGCAGCCTCGATCTCGCGCATAAAGCCGTAATCGAGGGTGCTGAGCCGGAAATAATAGCTGGCACGCACGCCATGCCTGGCTTCCAGCGCGAACATCTTGCGTGCCGTGCGTAGGTCGCTGTCGATGTCATGGCGATGCACCAGCACCTTGCCGGGTGTTGCCGCGCTATCGCTGACTTCACGAAAGTAATCGCGGACCGACAATTGGCGATAACCCGTTTCTTTCGCATGTGCGAGCAAGGACTCATAGGTGCACAGGCGCGAAGGCATCAAATAGTCCGAATAGAATCGATTGATCAAGGATTTCATTGCAGACCGTGTTGGGGCAGGAGTGGGGAAGGCGATTGATATCGTCAGCTTTGTGCAAGGAACCAGAATTGCTGGATTAAAATAGCCGTCGATTAGATCATGCGTTCAAGGACTAAGTTTATTATCCGATTGAGTCAGGAATCTGGATTTGACCATGCTCAACCGATAAATGGCGCCAAGGTTTCTTCTAATTAATAATGGAAAAAGAAATTCTTCCGGCGAATTCCAAATTGACGAGAAATAGGGCAACATGCGCTATTGGAGGTCTTGTGCCAATTGCCGGACAATTCTGGCAGCGGCGTCCCCTGTGCCATACGGGGCAATGTTTTTTCCTATACTGCCCAGGCTCGCCCGGAAAGCTGCCAGCACCTGTGCGGCGTCGGCGGGCGGCGCGAGCCGGTTCCAGCCCGACTCGACCAGTTCCTGCCATTCCGTTTCATCGCGCAAGGTCA
Source organism: uncultured Massilia sp. (assembly GCA_913777025.1). Taxonomy (GTDB): domain Bacteria; phylum Pseudomonadota; class Gammaproteobacteria; order Burkholderiales; family Burkholderiaceae_D; genus Telluria. Next base: position 1,627 of record CAJYQM010000057.1, read on the forward strand.
CGCAGGGAACACGGTAGAAAAAGGCTTCCTTCTGGACCCCGCCGGAATCGGTGGCGATGAGGGCGGCGTATTTTTCCAGCTGCACCATGGTGAGGTAGCCCTGCGGTTCGACCAGCACCAGCGCCTGTTCGAGTGCGTCCAGCCTGCCCTGGGCGGCGAGGACCGCGCGCGTGCGCGGATGCAGCGGCAGCACGACCTGCACGTCCCGGGCCAAGCGCGTCAGCGCCTCGACGATCGTGGCCAGCCGGGCGGGATCGTCCGTATTCTCGGCACGGTGGATCGTCGCCAGGCAATATTCGCCCGGGCGGACGCCGCGTGTCTGGCGCAGCCGGCCGAGCAGGCCGTCACCGGGATGGACACGCGCGCCATGGCGCAGCGCCACGTCGAACATGACGTCCCCTACGCGGTGGATCTGGCCGGATGCCGCGCCTTCGCGTGCCAGGTGCGCATCGGCGCCTTCCGTTGGCGTGAACAGCCAGCGCGATACGCGGTCGGTCAGCATGCGGTTGACTTCTTCGGGGGAACGCATGTTGAGGGAGCGCAGGCCGGCCTCGACATGGGCGACCGGGATGTGCAGCTTGACGGCGGCCAGGCAGCCGGCCAGCGTCGAATTGGTGTCGCCGTACACCAGCACGGCATCCGGTTTTTCTTCCAGCAGAATCCTTTCCGTTTCGGCCAGCATCGCCCCGGTCATCGCGCCGTGGTGCCCGCCGTGGATCGCGCAGTGGTAGGCGGGCGGCGCCATGCCAAGTTCTGCAAAGAACACGTCCGACATGTTGGCATCGAAATGCTGACCGGTGTGGACCAGCACTTCGCGCAGCAGGCCGGACTCGGCCAGCAGGCTCGAGACGGCACTGGCCTTGATGAATTGCGGACGTGCACCGATGACGGTAACGATCTTCTTGGGATTCATGAGGGCCTCATTGCAACGAATATTTTGCGCGGTAGGGTTCGAAACCGAGCATCGTCTTGAAGGTTTTCAATCCAGGGCTGGCACCGAAATAGGTGTCGTACATGATGTAATCGTGGCTGCGTTTGTCGATCACCTCGGAAATGATCTCGGAAAGCATCAAATGCATGATGCCATCGTTGTTGCGGATGCCGATGACGCGATTGAAAGCCGCGAAATTGCCATAAAAACCGAGGTCGCTGTAGGCCACCAGTTTTCCGGCGGCATTCAACACGCCGAAATGCCGGTAATTCTTTTCGTGCACATATGCCGTTTCTTTTCGCCGATAAGCTTCATCCATGGGCCGACCCTGGCGCATTTCGACGGAATTGTTGATTTCGTAAATGTCGTCGATGTATTTGTTCCTGTCGATCTCGGTCAAGACATAACCACGGGACTTTGCCTTGCGCGCGTGATGCTCAGCCGAATTGCGGCCGCCGTCCTTGATGCTGTCCATGTAGGCGCCGCTGTCGCCATAGCTGCGCACGTTGACCAGCGCCGCCCCCAGGGACTTGTTCTGGAAGATCTTGTACTTGGGATGGCGCTTGGTGAAATAGGCATGCATGCGCCGGACATCGTCCGGATTCATGGCCAGACGGAATTCGAGGCGCGCTACCGGAAGGCGGCTGATGCCGACGGCGAGTTCAAACAGTTGCGACAGTTTGCTTGACATGGGAGATCGCTCCATAAAATTCGGTCAGCTTGCGTGCCTGCACAGCCCAGTTGTAGTTCTCCAGCACCGCCTTGCGTCCGTTTTCCCCCATCGACCGGGCGATATCCGGATGGGCGACCAGGTGGTCGATCGCGGCCGCGATCGCCTTCGGATCGAGCGGATCGACGCAGATGCCGCAGCCGTTGCCTGCGACGATGTCGCGCCACAGCGGGAAATCCGAGGCGATGACCGGAATCCCCGAGGACATGTACTCGAACATCTTGGTCGGATGCGCATCGAAGTGGTTCGGCAGCGGATGGAAGGTCACGATGCCGGCAACCGACCGGGCCATGACCTCGCGCACCCCGGCGCGATCGAGGAAGCCGCAGTCGTTCACGCGCCGCCACCCCGGAAAGGCCCTCACCTCGGCCTCGAGCGCGCCTTCGGAGAAGGTGCCGACCAGGTTCAGGCGCGCGGGTCCGCGCAGATGGTCGCCGGCCTGGACCAGTTCGCGGATGCCGCGGATCGCGCCGATTCCGCCCACGTAGCAGACTTCGGCCTGCTTGCTGCTCCAGGGCGCCGCGCTGTCGAGCTCCCCCACCATCGGAAAATTGTTGACGTCGACGGTGCGCGGATTGATGCGCACGAATTTGTCGCGGATGAAGGGGGTGGCCGCGACGATGCCGTCGAAGCGCGCGCAGGCGTGGCGTTCGATGAGCGCAAAGCTCGAGGACAGCAACCTGGCCGACAGCGGGCCGAGGTATGGCTTGGCGAGAAGCTGGCGCGGGACGTCTTCGTGCGAATCGAAGATGACCTGCTTGCCGCGGCGCTTCAGGGCCAGCCCGACCGGGATCAGCTCCGGGTCGTGCAGGTGGTAGAGGTCGGCGTCCAGCAGCACTGCCTTGTCGCGCACCCTGCGCGTGGTGAGGAAGATGCGCTTGAGACGTCCGGGCAGGTGGCCGGCGTCGACGATGTCGATGCCGTCGCGCCGCTCGTCGCCCTTGCCGTCGGCTACGACCAGGGTCACTTCATGGCCTTGCGCGGCCAGGGTCCGGCACTCCTTGATGAAGATGCGGGTGTCGTAGCGCGGATGGGCCGAGGTCAGGTGGGCGATCTTGAGCATGACGGGATATCCTGGCTTGGCCCGGGCTCAGGCCGTCGCGGCTTCCTGCCTGCAGGCGGCAACCGCATGGAGCAGGGCGTCGCATACCTTATGGATATCCTCGTCGGTGAGGTAGGGACCCATCGGCAGGCTCATCACCTCATCGGCATAGGCGCGCGCCACCGGGCAGCCGGCGCCGGCCGACAGGCTGGCATAAGCGGGCTGCATGTGCACCGGGACCGGGTAGTGCACGGCGGTCGGGATGCCCGCGGCCTGCAGCGCCTGCTGCAAGGCGCCGCGCTGTTCCAGCCGCACCGTGTATTGCGCGTGCACGCTGCTGCGGTCGGGACGCACGCCGACCAGCGCCACCTGGCCATCGAGTCGCGCGGCATAGGTGGCGGCGGCGCGCTGGCGCTGGCGCAGCTCCCAGTCGAACAGCGGCAGCTTGGCCAGCACGATGGCGCATTGCAGCGTGTCCATGCGGCCGCCGACGCCGACCCGGGTATGCACGTAGCGCCGGCTCTGGCCATGCACGCGGATCTCGCGCATGGCGCGCGCCAGGTCGTCGTCGCTGGTGAACAGGGCGCCACCGTCGCCGTAGCAGCCGAGCGGCTTGCTGGGGAAGAAACTGGTGCAGCCGATGGTGGAGAGATTGCCGCTCTTCCTGCCGCGGTAGTCGGCGCCGAAGCTCTGGGCGCCGTCCTCGACGACGGCCAGGCCGTGGCGCGCGGCGATCGCGTTGATCTCGTCCATGTCGGCCGGCTGGCCGTACAGCGACACCGGCAGGATGGCGCGGGTACGCGCCGTGATCTGGGCTTCGATTTGGCCAGGATCGAGGTTGCAGGTGACCGGGTCGATGTCGACGAATACCGGGGTCGCGCCGAGCAGCACGATGGCTTCGGCCGTCGCGATGAAGGTGAAGGGCGTGGTGATGACTTCGTCGCCGGGCTTGACGCCGAGGGCCATCAGCGCAATCAGGAGCGCCTCGGTGCCGGAGGCCACCGTGATGCAGTGGCGCGCGCCGGTGTAGCTGGCCAGCGCGGCCTCGAGCTCGGCCACTTCCGGCCCCATGATGTACTGGCCATGGTCGAGCACGCGCTGGATGCGCTCGTTGATCAGCTCGCGCGAGGCCTGGTATTGCGATTTGAGGTCGATGAAATCCATGATCGGCGTGTCGGTATGGTTTATCGGGCGGCGGGCACCACGGTGCAGACGCCGTCGAGCAGCAGGTAGACGTCGCCGGTATGCGGGCACCGGGCTTCGCCGTTGCCCGTCCGCGGCAGCTTGAGGCGTTCGCCGAAGCGGCTGATCCAGCCGATCTGGCGCGCCGGCACGCCGGTCATCAGGGCGAAGTCCGGCACGTCGCGCTTGACCACGGCGCCGGCGCCGATGAAGGCATAGCGACCCACCGTCACGCCGCAGACGATGGTGGCGTTGGCGCCGATGCTGGCGCCGCGCCGCACCAGCGTGCGCCGGTACTGGTCCTTGCGGACAATGCCGGAACGCGGGTTGTAGACGTTGGTGAACACCATGCTGGGACCGCAGAACACCTCGTCTTCCAGCGTGACGGCGTCGTAGACGGAGACATTGTTCTGGATCTTGACGCGGTCGCCGATCACGACGTCGTTGCCCACGAAGACGTTCTGGCCGAGCGAGCAGCCGGCGCCGATGCGCGCGCCCGCGCAGACGTGGGAAAAATGCCAGACGCGCGTGCCCGCGCCGAGCACGGCGCCGGCGTCGACGATGGCGCTGGGATGGACGGCGTCCTGGTCGATAGCGCTCATCTCAGACCTCCAGCGGCAGGGCGACGCGGCGGCCATCGCGCGCCGACATGTAGGCGGCCACCAGCACCTCGAGCGATTTCAGGCCTTCGCGCCCGTCGGTCTCGGGTTCGGCCTCGCCGCGCAGCACCTTGACCACGTTGTCGTAGTACAGCGGGTGGCCGAAGCCGTAGACCGAGGTGGTCTGGTAGCTCGCGTCCGCCACCAGCGCGTCGTCCGCGTCGGGCCTGGCGAATTCCCATTGCTGGATCTCGTTGACGGCCACGCCGCCGATGCGCACCGTGCCGTGCTCGCCCAGGATCGTGATCGACCCCTCCAGGTTGCGCGGGTAGGTCAGCATGGTGACGTTCATCGAGCCCAGCGCGCCGTTGCGCCAGCGCAGGCTGATCACACCGGTGTCCTCGACCTCGATGTCGCGTGCCAGCGTGGCCGTGTAGGCCTGCAGGCTTTCGACCGGGCCGACGATCCAGTCGATCAGGTCGACGTAGTGGCTGGCCTGGTTCATGAAGGCGCCGCCGTCGAATTCCCAGGTGCCGCGCCACTTGGCGCTGTCGTAGTACTCCGGCGGCCGGGTCCAGAACACGTTCAGGTTGACCATGTAGATGCGCCCGAAGCGCTTTTTCTCGACCGCGCGCTTGAGCAGCTGCAGGGTGGCGTTGCGGCGGTTCTGCTTGACCACGAACAGGCGCACCCCGGCGGCGTCGGCGGCGGCGACCATGCGCTTGCCGTCTTCCCAGCGCGTGGCCATCGGCTTTTCGGTGATCACGTGGCGGCCGCTGGCGGCGATGCGGACCGCCTGTTCCGGGTGCAGGCCGGAGGGCGTGGTGACGATGAAGGCATCGGCATCGCAATCCTGCAGCATCTGGTCCAGGCTGGCGTAGCCGCTGGCGCCGGTCAGGCTCACGGCGCGGTCGAGGGCGCGCGGGTCGACGTCGCAGACGCCGGCCAGCTCGGCGCGGTCATGGTGCTGGCGCAGCGCCTCGAAGTGGTTGTTGGCGATGCGGCCGCAGCCGACCAGGGCGAAGCGGATCTTGCGGTCCGTGATGGGGGCGGGGTAATGGCGCATGGATGTATCCTCGGCTTCCTCAGGCTTTGACCACGTTCGGCAGCGGGGCCAGGTAGACGCCGCGGGTGTCGACGATGAGCGTCGCGTACTGCCGGATCAGTTCGTAGTCGAAGGCGCTGTGGGCGGTGGCCAGCAGCACGACGTCATAGGAGGCGATGGTGCGCGCGTCCAGCGTCACGCTCTTGAGGTCGAAGCGGTGCTCGCGCATGCGCGGGAACACCGGCACGTGCGGGTCGGCATAGTCGACGTGGGCGCCTTTCTCGCGCAGGATCTCCATCAGTTCGACCGAGGGCGATTCGCGCATGTCCTCGACATCCTTTTTATAGGCGATGCCCAGCACCAGCACGCGGCTGCCCATGACCGACTTGCCGCGCAGGTTGAGGGCGTCGGTGACCTTGCCGATCACCCAGTGCGGCATGTCGCTGTTGATTTCGCCGGCCAGCTCGATGAAGCGCGTGTGCAGGCCGTATTCGCGCGCCTTCCAGGTCAGGTAGAAGGGATCGATCGGGATGCAGTGGCCGCCCAGGCCCGGGCCCGGGTAGTAGGGCGTGAAGCCGAAGGGCTTGGTGGCGGCTGCGCGGATCACCTCGTGGATGTCGATGTTCATGCGATCGGCGATCACCTTCATCTCGTTGACCAGGCCGATGTTGACGGCGCGGTGGATGTTTTCCAGCAGCTTGGTGAGTTCGGCGGCGCGCGTCGAGCTGACCGGCACCACGCGGTCGATCGCCGGGCTGTACAAGGCGATGCCGGCTTCCAGGCAGGCCGGGGTGAAGCCGCCGCAGACCTTGGGGATGGTGCGGGTATGGAAATCGGGATTGCCCGGGTCTTCGCGCTCGGGCGAGAACACCAGGAATACGTCGCGGCCGACCGTGAAGCCGCGCGATTCCAGGCGCGGCTTCAGTTCTTCGTCGGTGGTGCCGGGGTAGGTGGTGCTTTCCAGCGACAGCACCTGGCCGGGCCGCATGAATGGCAGCAGGGCATCGGCGGTGTCCAGCACGAAGGAAAGGTCGGGCTCGCGGTAGGCGTTCAGCGGCGTCGGCACGCAGATGACCAGCGCATCCGGCTCGCCGGCGCGGGTGAAGTCGGTGGTGGCCTCGAAGCCGTGTTCGCGGGCATGGGCGATGTCGGCACCGGCGATGTGCTTGATGTAGCTTTCGCCGCGGTTCAGGCGCTCGACCTTGGTGCCGTCGATGTCGATCCCGAGCACGCGGAAGCCCGCTTCGGCATAGCGCAGGGTCAGCGGCAGGCCGACATAGCCGAGGCCGATGATGCCGATGACCGCGCTGCGGTCGCCCAGCTTGCGGGTGAGCTGTTCGAGATGGGCCGGTTTGCTTTCGTCACGCATGAGTTTCCTCGCGAATCTGGTAAAAGGTGGTCAGGGGTGTCGCTACGACAAATCAAATACGGAAGGGCACGAATTTCTTGATCAGTCCCAGGCGCGCCGGGACGGCGTCCGCCTCCGGGGCCGCGAGCGGCGTGACCAGCGTCGAGGCCGGCGGCGTGGCGGGGACCGGAACCGGCACGGGCGCGGCGGCGGGTACCGGCTGCGGGTTGTATTCGGTGACGATGGCCTTGACCATCGATTCGATCATGCCGCGCTCGTGGGTTTCGCAAGCCATCATCAGGCAGGTGATGAAGGTGTCGAGGACGCCGGGGCGCAGCGCGTGTTCCTTCATGCGCATGATGCGCGGATGCTCGCTGGGGAAGACCACGCCGTCGGTCAACAGTTCCTCGTGCAGCTTCTCGCCCGGGAACAGGCCGACGTAGCGGATCTCGATGTCGCCGCCGGGCTTCTCCGGCGTCTTTTCGGAAAGGCCCGACAGGGCGATCAGGGTGCGTGCCAGGTCGACGATCCTGACCGGCTCGCCCATGTCGAGCACGAACACGTCGCCGCCCTTGGCCATGGCGCCTGCCTGGATGACGAGTTGGGCCGCTTCCGGGATCAGCATGAAGTAGCGCGAGACGTCCGGATGGGTGATGGTCAGCGGGCCGCCGCGCGCGATCTGGCGCTGGAACAGCGGAATGACGGAACCGGACGAGCCCAGTACGTTGCCGAAGCGGACCATGCAGAAGGTGGTGTGGCCGCCCTGGCGCGCGGCCGCGGCCTGGAAGATCAGCTCGGCGATACGCTTGCTGGCGCCCATGACGTTGGTCGGGCGCACCGCCTTGTCGCTGGAGATCAGCACGCAGGTTTCGACCGCGTGCTTGGCGGCCTGGGTGGCGATGACCTGGGCGCCGACCACGTTGTTGCGCAGGCCTTCGACGATGTTCGATTCCACCAGCGGCACGTGCTTGTAGGCGGCCGCATGGTAGATCGTGTGCACCTGGCCGCCCTGCAGGATGCGTTCGACCAGTTCGGCGTTGCAGACCGACCCCAGGTGGGCTTCGATCGGGATGTCCGGGAAGCGCGTGGCGAGTTCCTGGCGGATCGTGTATAGCGCAAACTCGGAGTGGTCGAGCAGGTGCATGCGGGCTGGGCCGAGGGTCACGATCTGGCGGCACAGTTCGCTGCCGATGGAGCCGCCGGCGCCGGTGACCAGCACCGTCTTGCCGCGCACGCAGCGGGCGAACAGGTCGAGCCGCGGCGGTACCGGGGGACGGCCCAGCAGGTCTTCGAATTTCAGGTCGCGGATGCTTTCGCGCGGGGTGAGCTTGTCGTCGGCCAGGTCGACCAGGCGGCTCAGGATGCGCGTGGTGACGCCGGCCTGGGCCAGGCGCTGCATGATGTCGCGCAGGCGTTCCGGCGCGGCACCGGACAGCGCGATCACGATCGAGCGCACGCCCATCGCGGCCACGATCTCGGCCAGGCGCTCGGTATGGAAGACGCGCAGGCCGTTGATGTTGCGTTCGCTGAGCGCGTGCTTGTCGTCGAAAAAGCAGACCGGACGGTATTCCGGGCTGCCGCGCATGGCCTGCGCCAGCCGCGCGCCGGCTTCGCCGGCACCGTAGATGGCGACCGTTTCGGCCGTCCCGCGTCCGGCCGTGTTGTGCTTGCGCAGGAAGTTGCGCATGCCGATGCGCGAGGCGACGACATAGGAAAACACGATGAACCAGTAGATGGCGAGGGCGCTGCGTGGGAAGTTTTCCTCGTTGATCGCAAACATCACGATCCAGGCGCACAGGATGGCGATCGCCAGCGACAGGCCGGTGACGCTGAGCAGGCGCTGGTCGATGAAGCGGATCACGGCGCGGTACAGGTCGGATACCGAAAATGCGGCGATGGTGACCACGGCGACCAATACATACGAGGCAGGGCCGAAATGCGATGCCAGTTTCAGGTCGCCGCCGCGCAGCAGCATCGCAACAAGGAAACAGAATGGCAGGGCGATCAGGTCGGCTGTGACCATCATCGCGATTTTCGTCGTGCGGTGCAGTGAAACCATTTTGGAGCAAAACCGATACATGATGCCGTGCTTTAAATTAGGCATGATTCTGAAATACTGCGTAGGGTTTCCAGGGTTATCCTTTTGTCCGGCGGAATTGCTTAAGTGGATGAATTGAAAGGAATTTATATTCTTATTGAAATAAATAGGAATATGATTGGAATGAAAATCGCCACCGTTTAGATTGTGTATTGCTGAGTAAGTTTATTATCGGTTCGTATAAGAAGAGAGGGTTTGACCATGCTCAACCGAAAAAATGGAATTAATTTCTTCTCTCGTTAAATGAAAATAGGAAATTTATTTTAGGAATTAATTTACGGAATAAAAGAAAGTAAATGCGCGGCCCGCGCCAGGGTGCGCGGACGGGATCGGGGCGGGGACGAGGACGCGGGCAGCCGGCCAGGGCGGCCGGCCGCGGGGGAAGGGAGGATTACAGTGCGGCGCGTGCGGCCGGGCGCGGCTGCGGCGCCATCGGCGGCACCGTGATGGCGTCGTTCAGGCGGAGGAACTTGAAGCCGGCCAGCTTCTGGCCGTTCTTCCCTTCCTGCCGGTTGCGTTCTTCGCGCGCGCCGACGCGGGCGATATAGGATTCGAAGGTTTCCTCGCGCACCTGGGGCTCGGACGAATGCAGGAAGTGGCGCTGGC
>CAJYQM010000058.1 GCA_913777025.1 uncultured Massilia sp.
GAAGTGTGGCTCGATGGCGAACTGGTCGGCGGCGCCTACGGCGTCTGCATCGGCCGCATGTTCTATGGCGAATCGATGTTCGCGCGCGCCACCGACGCGTCCAAGGTGGCGCTGGCCTACCTGGTCGCCTTCCTGCGCAGCCACGGCGTCGTCCTGCTCGACTGCCAGCAGGAGACCGGGCACCTGGCTTCGCTGGGCGCGGTGCCGATCCCGCGCCGGCAATTCCTCGAGCACCTGCGCCGCGCCATCGACGAGCCGCCGATCGAACACTGGGAAGTCGCGCCACCGTTGACCACCTAACGGTGCGCGCGGCCGTCTTTGGCTACAATGGTGTCAAACGTCGTCCCGAGAGCCGAGAGCATTGCATGACGCACCTAAATGACCTGCCATTTTCCACGCTGCAGTTCTACACCACGGCGCCCTATCCCTGCAGCTATCTCGATGCGCGCCAGGCGCGCTCGCAGGTGGCCACGCCATCCCACCTGATCAACGCGGACGTCTATTCCGAACTGGTGCGCAACGGCTTCCGCCGCAGCGGGATCTTCACCTACCGCCCCTACTGCGACGGCTGCCGCGCCTGCATCCCGGTGCGCGTGGCGGTGAACGACTTCGGGCCCAACCGCAGCCAGCGGCGCGCCTGGAAACACCACGGCAACCTGACGGCCATGGTCGCCAACCTCTCGTTTTCGGACGAGCACTACGCGCTCTACCTGCGCTACCAGACCACGCGCCACGTCGGCGGCGGCATGGACCAGGACAGCCGCGACCAGTACGCCCAGTTCCTGCTGCAAAGCCGGGTCAACACGCGCCTGGTCGAGTTCCGCGAGCCGGACGGCACCTTGCGCATGATCTCGATCATCGACGTGCTGTCCGACGGCCTGTCCTCGGTCTACACCTTCTTCGACCCGGACGTGCCGGGCGCCTCCTTCGGCACCTACAATGTCCTGTGGCAGATCGAGCAGGCGCGCGAACTGGGCCTGCCCTACGTCTACCTGGGCTACTGGATCGAGCAAAGCCCGAAGATGGCGTACAAGATCAATTTCCGGCCGCTGGAAGCGCGCATCGACGGCGTCTGGGGCGTGCTGGAGCGCTGAGGTAAAATGTCGTGAATTCACGATCGTATAATCCATGGCCGACAAATTCCTGTACTCGCTTGCCCGTCCCCTGCTGTTTTCCCTGGATGCCGAAACGGCGCACAACCTGACGCTGCCCGCCCTGCGCCGTGCCGCCGGGATGGGCCTGACAGGCATGGTCCGGAAGCCGGCGCCGGATCCGCGTACGGTGATGGGCATCACCTTCCCCAATCCGGTCGGCCTGGCCGCCGGCCTGGACAAGGATGGCGCCTACATCGACGGCCTGGCCTCGCTCGGCTTCGGCTTCATCGAGATCGGCACCGTGACCCCGCGCGCCCAGCCCGGCAACCCGCGCCCGCGCATGTTCCGCCTGCCGGCCGCGCGCGGCATCATCAACCGCATGGGTTTCAATAACGGCGGCGTCGACGCCTTTGTCGCCAACGTGCAGGCATCGCGTTTTTACCAGGAAAAACAGGGTGTGCTCGGCCTGAACATCGGCAAGAACGCCGACACACCGATCGAACGCGCCGCCGACGACTACCTGGAATGCCTGCGCAAGGTGTACCCGTATGCCAGCTACGTCACGGTCAACATTTCGTCGCCGAACACCAAGAACCTGCGCCAGCTGCAGGGCGCATCCGAACTGGATGCCCTGCTGGCCCAGCTCAAGGGCGAGCAGTCGCGCCTGGCCGACCAGCACGGCCGCTACGTCCCGCTGACGCTGAAGATCGCTCCCGACGTCGACGGCGACCAGATCCGCGACATCGGCGCCGCCCTGATCCGCCACGGCATTGACGGCGTGATCGCCACCAATACCACCCTGAACCGGCGCGACGTCGAGGGCATGAGGCACGCCAGCCAGCAGGGCGGCCTGTCCGGCGCCCCGGTATTCGACCTGTCCAACATCGTGATCCGCGCGCTGAAGAAGGAAGTCGGCGACGCCGTGCCCATCATCGGCGTGGGCGGCATCCTGCGCGGCCAGGACGCCAAGGCCAAGATCGCGGCCGGCGCGCAGCTGGTGCAGTTATACAGTGGCCTGATCTATCGCGGGCCGGCGCTGGTACGCGAGTGCGCGAATGCGCTGCGCGGCAAATAACACCCTTCGGGGTCAGAGCCCGGTGCATTCGGGTGGGCTCTGACCCCGACTGACTAGATCATCATGAAAAAGAATCCTCTCGGCCAGACCGACCTCAACGTCACCCGCATTTGCCTGGGCACCATGACCTTCGGCGAACAGAACACCGAAGCCGAGGCCCACAGCCAGCTGGATTACGCGATCGAACGCGGCATCAACTTCATCGACACCGCCGAGATGTATCCAGTGCCGCCGTCCGCCGGCACGCAGGGCTCGACCGAGCGCTTCATCGGCAGCTGGCTGAAAAAGACCGGCAAGCGCGCCGACATCGTGCTGGCGACCAAGGCGGCCGGCCCGAACCCGAACCAGACCTGGATCCGTGGCGGGCGCCAGAACCTGGACGCCGCCAACCTGCGCACGGCGCTCGACGCGAGCCTGCAGCGCCTGCAGACCGACTACGTCGACCTGTACCAGCTGCACTGGCCGAGCCGCAACGTGCCGATCTTCGGTTCGAACAGCTTCGATCCCGGCAAGGAACGCCCGGGCATCGCGATCGAAGAGACGCTGGCGGCGCTGGGCGAACTGGTCAAGGAAGGCAAGATCCGCCACATCGGCGTGTCGAACGAAAGCCCTTGGGGCGTGTGCGAGTTCATCAAGCAAGCCGAAACCAGGGGTTTGCCGCGCATCGCCACCATCCAGAATTTGTACAACCTGACCGCGCGCGCGTTCGAGACCACGCTGCTGGACGAAGTCTGCTACCGCGAGAACGTCAGCCTGCTGGCCTACAGCCCGCTCGCCTTTGGCCAATTGAGCGCCAAGTACGTCGACAACCCGCAGGCCAGAGGCCGCCTGACGATCTACCCGCCGACCTGGAGCCCGCGCTACCTGCGCCCGGCCGTGTTCGAAGCGACCCGCGAGTACGCGGCCCTGGCGCGGGCCAACGGCTTGACGCCCGCTCAGATGGCGCTGGCCTGGTGCTACGGGCGCTGGAACGTGGCCTCGACCATCATCGGCGCGACCAATCTGGATCAGTTGAAAGAGAATATCGATGCGGAGCAGCTGACGCTCTCGGCCGAGGTGCTGGCCGCGATCGATGCGATCCACGCGCGCTACACCAATCCCGGCCAGTAGCGCTCGCGGCGCCTAATCGGCACGCCGGAAGGTCGAGGCGAGATTCGGCAGCACATACACGGCGTGGGACCCCAGGCGAGATGCCATGGCGAAGTAGGCATCGAGGCAGCGGCTTCCCATGCCGCCACGGCGGCCCGCGGCCTGGCGCATCGTGCGGTAATCGGCGTAGCTGTTGAACTGCATGAAGCGCGATACGCGCCGAAATCCGGCGACGCTGTCCAGCAGCCTGGACGGTGTCCAGAACAGGTTGTTGTCCTGGCGGTGACGGCGCCGAAAGGCCGCCGCATAGACATCGCGCATGCGCAAGGGCAGCCAGTGACAGAACGGCAGCGCCGTGTCGTGGTTAATGACGGGGAACAGCTTGTTGGGCGTCGTGATGACCAGCACATCCCTGCTGATACGGCATAACTGCGCCACCAGTCCGGGATGCACGCCCGTGTGCTCGATCACTTCGACGCAATACACCGCATCCATCGAGCGATCAAGCAGGGGCAGGCTTGCGATCGACGCCTGTATCCACTCGATCCGGTGCGCGACACCCAGGATGGCTGCGATTTCGTGCGCCGCCGCCAAGCGCCCGGCATCGTATTCGATGGCGGTCACACGGGCCTGGGTACGCAAGGCAAAGGCAAGCGCCAGCCAGCCATAGCCGGTACCGACGTCGGCCACCGTGGACGGCGGTCCCGCCAGGCGCAGCAAGGGTTCGACGAAGTCGCGCACATAGCCGTCGACCATCCGGTTCAGGTCGAGCCCGCAATAAGCGCTGTTCCTGAAATGGTCGACACGGCGGATCGCGGCCGTTTGCTCGTCGGATATCCATTGCTGGACGTCGGGTGCCTGCGCGCCGCGCATCGGCGCCTCATCGATTGCAGGCGCAGTGGCCAACGACGTTTTTTCCATGCTCTCTCTCGACCGCCAGTGTCCGGACATTAAAGAGCAATTTTTACATGCAAGCAACTTTACAATCAAGCAATATTGTTTGGCTTTCGCTTTTGTCGATGCAGCTCAACTCGGCCGTGGCAAAAAGACAACGCCTCGCATCCTCGCTGGCTGGTTTACGCAGGCTCTACCGCCACCTGCATCGCCTTCTCGATATCCGCCCGCGTGAACCCCTGCGCAAAGCGCTCGATGAAGTCGTACGCATACGCGCGCAGGTAGGCCCCGCGCCGCACGGCCAGCCGCGTGATGTTCGGCGCGAACAGGTGCGACGACTCGATCGCCCGCAAGCCGCGGTCGCGTCCATGGTCGAAGGCCATCGAGGCCACGATCCCGACGCCCATCCCCAGCGACACGTACTGCTTGATCACGTCCGAATCCATGGCCGTCAGCACGATGTCGGGCGTCACGCCGGCGCTGGAAAACGCCGCGTCGATGTGGCTGCGGCCGGTGAAGCCGACGTCGTAGGTGATCAAGGGATACTCGGCCAGGTCGGCCAGCTTAATCGGGCTTTGCGACAGCAGCGGATGCCCGTCCGGCACCACCACCAGGTGGCTCCAGCGGTAGCACGGGAAGGACACCAGGTCCGGGAAGGTCGACAGGCCCTCGGTGGCGATGCCGATGTCGGCGCGGCCCGAGAGTACCCATTCGGCGATGTGTTCCGGCGCGCTCTGCTGCAGGGCGATGCGCACGCCCGGGAAGGAGGTGCGGAAGGCCTGCACCACCTGCGGCAGCGCGTAGCGCGCCTGGGTGTGGGTGACGGCCACCGTCAGCGTGCCGCTGTCCTGGGCCGCGTATTCGCTGCTGGCCTGCTGCAGGTTCTCGGCCTCGACCAGCAGGCGCTCGATGATCTTCAGGATGCCCTTGCCCGGATCGGTCAGGCCGGTCAGGCGCTTGCCGTTGCGCTCGAAGATGACCACGCCCAGCTCGTCCTCGAGCTCGCGGATCTGGCGCGACACGCCCGGCTGCGACGTGAACAGCGCGTTGGCGACGTCGGTGAGGTTGAAATTGCGGCGGGCCGCTTCCCGTACCGAACGCAGCTGCTGAAAATTCATATGCCCTCCCCCTGGTCCACAAACACGTGCATGCGCTTTGGCCGTACCAGCAGCGTCTCGCCCTCTTTCAGGGCAAGCTCGCGGAAGCGCTCATTGGGTATCACAGCTTCGATCAATTGAGCATTGTCGGCGCGCTCCAGGTCGAGCTGGGCCAGCGGGCCGATCGCATGCGCACGGCGCAGTTTCACCGGCACGCCCTCGCCGCCGCTCACGAAGCGCTCGACCTCCAGGTCGTGCGGGCGGACGTAAGCGATGCCTTCGCCGTTTTTCACATTCGCGTACTGCGGCGTCTGGAAGGTCGCCTCGCCGCTGGCCAGCACGCCATCGTTGACGCGGCCGTGGAACAGGTTGACGTTGCCCAGGAAGCCGTAGACGAAGGGCGAGGCCGGCTGGTTGTACACTTGCGACGGCGTACCCAGCTGCTCGATCCGGCCCTTGTTCATCAGGACCACCTGGTCGGCCACTTCCAGCGCTTCTTCCTGGTCGTGGGTGACGAAGATCGAGGTCACGTGCAATTCGTCGTGCAACTGGCGCAGCCAGCGCCGCAGTTCCTTGCGCACCTTGGCGTCGAGCGCGCCGAAGGGCTCGTCCAGCAGCAGCACGCGCGGCTCGACCGCCAGCGCGCGCGCCAGGGCGATGCGCTGGCGCTGGCCGCCCGACAGCTGCGGCGGGTAGCGGTCGGCGATCCAGTCGAGCTGCACCAGTTCGAGCAGCTTCTTTACTTTTTCGCGGATCTGGGCCTCGCTCGGGCGCTCCTTGCGCGGCTTGACCCGCAAGCCGAACGCCACGTTCTCGAACACGGTCATGTGCTTGAACAGCGCGTAATGCTGGAACACGAAGCCGACCTGGCGCTCGCGCACGTGGCGGCTTGACGCATCGTCGCCATCGAGCAGCACACGGCCCGAGTCCGGGAATTCGAGGCCGGCGATACAGCGCAGCAGCGTGGTCTTGCCGCAACCGGAGGGACCGAGCAGCGCGGTCAGCTCGCCGTCGGCGAATTGCAGCGAGACGTCGTCCAGGGCCGTGAACTGGCCGAACTGCTTGCGGATATGTTGGACTTCGATCGTCATGCTTAGTGCTCCGTGGTTGCCGATTTGCGCGCCTGGTGCAGGCGCCATTCGATAATCGATTTCACCGCCAGCGTGACCAGCGCCAGCAGGGCCAGCAGCGACGCGATCGCGAACGCGGCCGTGAAGTTGTATTCGTTGTAGAGGATCTCGACCTGCAGCGGCATGGTGTTGGTCTCGCCGCGGATGTGACCGGACACGACCGACACCGCGCCGAACTCGCCCATCGCGCGGGCGTTGCACAGCAACACGCCATAGAGCAGCCCCCAGCGGATATTGGGCAATGTGACATGCCAGAAGGTCTGCCACCCGTTTGCGCCCAGTGACCGCGCCGCTTCCTCGTCGTCGCGCCCCTGTTCGGCCATGAGCGGGA
>CAJYQM010000059.1 GCA_913777025.1 uncultured Massilia sp.
CGCCAGCGACGTCGCCACCAGCCTGAACCCGACCTACACCGTCAACAACGGCCTGCGCGTCTCCAGCAGCGAGCAGGGCATCCTGGACAGCGCGCTGGCCAACCGCACCGTCGAATTCGAGAGCGGCAAGGCGACCCTGACCCCGGCCGGCCGCGCCATCCTCGACGAGATGATCGCCGCCATGCAGAAGGTGAAGGGCCGCAAGGTCGAGATCATCGGCCACACCGACAACGTCGGCCTGCGCGCGACCAACCAGGGCCTGAGCCAGGCCCGGGCCGAGGCGGTCAAGGCCTACATCGCCAGCCACGGCATCAACGGCGACCTGCTCACCGCTTCCGGCCAGGGTTCGGACCGCCCGGTGGCCAGCAACGAAACGCCCGAAGGACGCGCGCGCAACCGCCGCATCGAATTCCGGATCGCGCAATGAGCGCACAGTAAAGATTCACAAGGACCCTGCATGTTCACAGCCGAAGCCCTGCTCCAGCCGATCAGCCCCGAGCGCCCCAGCGGCGCCGACCTGAGTTTTTCTTCCGACATGGACGCCATCGCCCATGCCCGCAAGTTCGACGACCCTTCGCTCGACCAGGGCGAATGGGTCACGGAACTGAAGGAAGCCGACTGGGATTTCGTCGTCAAGCGCTGCGCCGCCCTGCTGGGCAATACCAGCAAGGACTTGCGCCTGGCCGTCTGGCTGACCGAAGCCGCCACCAAGCGCGACGCGCTGCCCGGCCTGGCCGAAGGCTTGCGCGTCATCGGCGGGCTGGTCGAGCGCTTCTGGGACGATGGTCTGCATCCCGAAGCCGAGGACGGCGACCAGGAACAGCGCATCGGCAACCTGGCCTGGATCCTGGCGCGCATTCCCGGCCTGCTGAAGGAAATCCCGGTCACCGACGGCAACGGCAGCGCCTGGACCCTGCTCGACTTCGACGTCGCGCGCAAGGCCAACCTGGACGACGGCCGCCGCCTGGCCGAGATGGAAGCGGCCAAGCGTTCCAGTTCCAGCGCCTTCCGCGGCGCGTTCGCGCGCGATGCGCAGGCCTGCATGGATGCCCTGCTCGACCTGGAGCGCGCGGCCGACACGCGCCTCGGGGGCGACGCCCCGGCCTTCGTCGCGGCGCGCGACGCGGTGCAGGACCTGATCCGCATGATGCCGGCGCCGGGCGAGCCGGTGGCCGCCGCACCCGTGCCGGAGACCGCTTCGGCGGGCCTGCCCGCTGCGCAAGCGCAGGCGGCGCCAGTCCACGCGGGGCCACCGGGCGCGATCACGTCGCGCCATCAGGCCATCACCCAACTGCGCGCGATTGCCGACTACTTCCGCCGCACCGAGCCGCACAGCCCCGTGTCCTACTTCGCCGACAAGGCGGCGAATGCGGGCGAGCAGGACCTGCATACCTGGCTGCGCTCGGTCGTGAAGGATTCGGCATCGCTGGCGCACATCGAGGAATTGCTGGGCGTGCCGCCGCAGGAGAGCTGATGCGCACCCTGGCACTGGCCGCATGCCTGTTCCTGTCGGCGTCCTGCCGGGCCGGCGACTTTCCCATCGTCGGCCTGCTTGAGCAATTTCCTGTCGCGCCCAATGGCGGAAAGGTCATCGCCCGGCCGGTCTACATCCTCACCGACCGGAAGCTGACGGCACCCACGGTCTTCACGGGCTTGCAGGTCGGTGGGAATATCATGAGTGCGGTGTGCTGTTTCCACGTGCGGAACCTGACGCCCCTGTCGATGGCGAAGGAGATGTCGACCTATCGCGCCGACACCGACTTCGTGGAGCACATGAACGGCATCAAGGGTTATGCCTTTGCGTACGCGGCGGAACCGATCGGCGACCGGCGCAACTGGACGCCGCTGATGGTCACCGTGATGGAGAACGCCGGGAACCCGCAGGACGCGTCACCCTTCAGCGCCCCGGTCGTGGCGGCGACGTTTTCCCAGTCCTTGGTACCGCGTACGTTCACCGTCGCCGGCGCCAACATGAGCTTGTCCACGCGTTATGACGCACAGTCGGACCGGATGGTGTACAGCTTCAGGCAGGCGCAGAAAGCGATCACGTTTTCCGAACCGGCCACGCCGCATTAAGGGTCATCTGCACAGTCCGCGATGCAGAACAGCTTTTCGCGGTTTTTCGCCAACTGGGCGTCGCCGATCGGATTGGTGTCGATGTGCATGGGAACATCCGGTGGCACCCGCCTTGCCTGCATGGGCGACAGCGTCGGCAAGGAAAATCAGGACTCCGCATAAAACACGACCAAAAGACGTGCTCGACACCATGTCAGGGGCCCTGCTCTTCCTGGTTCGCGAAATAGACGAGATTTTTCCGGACATTCTCTTCAAGAGAGATATGGACGAGAGGCATATCCTTGCCGCGATGGATTACCCATTCGCTGTTGCATCTGCCCTCAGTCCGGGCAGGCTTTCCGTACTGCGCCACCAGTATGGCACGCAGGCGGGCGCACTTATCGTTGCCCGTAAAGGTCGCGTCGATCATGCTCACCACAGCATCCTCACTGCCGCTCATCCGAAAATCCGCGATACCGGCTTGATCGACGCACTGAACATTGCCTTTGCGATCGAAGTCCGGATCGCCCTGGCGACGTTCGGTACACAGGGGACGCATAGTTTTCAAAAGCGCATGAAACGACGTGGAAAGCGCACTCTTCGCACTGATGACGCGGAATATGTCTTCGTAACCCGATGCCGGGCCACTTTGCGCACTTGCATTGCATGCGCTGGCCAGTAACAGGGCCGTCAACAGGATTCTGGTACGTGTCATGGTGTGCTGGACCGTTTGCCGGAGGATCATCATGTAGCCGAATCAGTCAGGCATGATGGACGGGACTTTCTTGAAGTTGCGCTCGATGGCCCCGACTTCATCGGGTGTCAGTTTCGTATTGCTCTCCATTAGCTTGCCCGTCTTGTCGTAATGCGTCCAGGTTTCGCCATCCGGGGCGGAACCGCCGCCAATCGAGTAGTAGAGCGTCGCAATCGGCCCGCTGCGCGCGGTGCTGCACGCCCAGCGCACCACAAACAAGTGGCCCAGGTTGCGGCCACCGGCCCGCAGGCGCTTGCTCTCTTCCTTCGGCAGCTCCGGCAAAGCGGCAGTACGCTTTGCGCCGCCATGGTCGATGACCAACGATTGCGGTTTGCAGTCGTTCAGCGCCATGGGATCGCCGCTTTTGCTGCAGACGGAACCCAAGGTGTAATTGGCTTCACCGCAGGCCATGCTGACCACCTGCTTATCGTATTTCTTGTCGGCGGCATGAGCTTGAAGGCCGCTGCCCAGCGCCAGCAATGCCATCGGCAGTACGAAAGTTTTCTTACTCATCATGGCAATTCCTTCGCGAGGTACGCTTTCGCACTCTTCATATCCTTCGTGGCATCCGCACGGTTGATACGCTCCGCCACGGCCTTTTCAGCCGTTACGCTGCCGTCGGCCGACACCGACACGACGCCCACCCATTGCTTCCTGTCCTGCCCCCGGAACATCGCGAGATAAAAAACCTTTCCGTTCTTTTCAAGGCGGCTCGACGCCAGCACCTCGGCGCAGCTGGCCTCGGGCGCGAATGCGGTGTGTGGGACAGCGACCGGCGCGGCGCCGGCTTCCGCGACGAACTGGCACTGCCGGGTCTTCCTGTTCTCCAGGATCGCGAACGACGACAGGGGGTCGGAGATGAAGTCGCGCTCCAGTACCTGCCATGCGGGATAAAGCCTGGCGAGATGCGCAGCGCGCGCCAGCTTGACCCCAAGCGCAGCATGCGGGCCGGTACCGGCAAGGTCCGTCGCCATCGGCCGCACCGCTTCGGCAAGAACGTCATCGGTCACGACGCCGCCGGAGGAGGCGCGCACCAGGTAGCGATAATGACGGTCGATGTCCTCCCGCGTTTCGCGCGACAGGTACTCCACCGCGATGTATTCCTTGTTCTGCAGCCTGAACCGCGTGATCGACGGCATGCCCAGGCACTGCGGGAAACCCACGCCCGGTTCGGAGCCCACCAGTTCGACGAAGGCGGGCGCCTTGCCCGGCGCCGAGGCCATGAGGACGCCGCAACTGGGCACCGCATTGTCCTTCTCGTAATACATGACGGGCGCGACATCGGATACGGGCGACTTGGCGACGTTCTTGCCATCGTAGTCTTCCCAGCCCTGCTGGCGCAGGTAGCGTTCGGCATTGACGGCGTTGATCGCGGGTGCGGATCCAGCATTGGACGCGAGGGCGAGGAATGCGACCAAGGTCCAGCAAAGACGGAGGCCAGCCGGGAAAGCAGCAAACATCGTCATGCAGGCCAATTCATCGGACAGGATGCAGCACGATGGTGTCATGCTCGGCCTGCTGGCGATCCGCATCCGAATAGCCGACGCTCACCTCACCCGGCGTTCGCTCGGTCCGCCCAGCCAGGTAGACCTCGGTGTAGAGCAGCCCCGGGCATACCTCAGTCTCCTCCATGCAATCCAGCGTGGCGGTACGTTCGCGCTTGCCGCTGGCCACCCCGATGGCGGACAGCGCGCGCAGCATCAGGCGCCCCTTGTTCAGACCCCAGGTGCCGACGTACATGTATTTCTCATCGTCGACCCAGAGCGGGATATCCATCTTGCCGGTGACGCGGTCCTGCGTCACATTGTTCATGGTGCCGACCAGGGTGAGCGTCGCCGCTTCGCCGGCCTTGCCCCAGCGTCCCGCCAACCCGTCCCCTTTTGGCGCGAGCGCGATCAGGCACGGCTCTTCCTTCATTTGTAGCCAGCTGTCGCGCTGGGGGATGATGAAGTCGCCCACATGCTCGGTCTCGCACAACTGCAGGCGGCCGTCCGCCAGGCGCTTGCCATGGAAGGCCTTCGGCCGGCGCTCCGCCTCGTCGTAGAAGCTGCCGATGACGAAGCGGCTGTCCTTCGGCCCGTCCGGGTGCGCGCCGTTCAGGGTCTGGATCGACAGGTGCACGGTCTTGGCGCCTACCTTGCCCTCGTAGTTGCTGACATCGAACCAGCCTGCGGTAGCAGGCAGCGAGACGGCGCACACCAGCGCCGCCATTGCCAAACGAGCATTCATGGGTTTGTCATGGTGGTCAAAACGTAAAGGATAGCTGAAGAGCTGGCGCGGAAAGGCGCGCACGATTGGCGCTCGCGCATTTCATGCAGGGAGAATAAATCACGTCATTTTGAAGTCGATTCCGAGATCAGCCTGGATGTCGCGAATCTTTTTTGCTTCCGCCAATCGGTAACTCATCAGCTGGAAAAACATCGAGGAAATCATGGCACAGGGTATGCCCCATGCGAATGCACTGAACACAGGAAAAGCAGCGCGCAAGCTCAGGCCAATCAGCATGAAGATGACGCCAACGACTCCGACGGCCATGCTTACGCCCATAGACAGTCCGGGGATATAAAAGTCGACTTGATGACGCATGGCGCGCTGCACTTTCTCCCATGTGATCGTGCCCTTTGTACGGTTGAATTTGCCGGTCGCCAGTGGGTCACGCAATGCGGCCCAGTTCCGGGAAAAGTCGCGCAAGCCCTTAAGGAAATTGGATACACACAAGGCAAAGAATACAAGTACGGCGATGAGCTTCGCATACCGAGGCATGGGCTCGATCCAGAGGATAGGCGCGAACAGGCAAAACATGAACCAGACAAACGTCATGCAAAAGGCTGCAAGAAAGACGATTGTAAAAAATAGGCGCTCGCGGATCGACAGGTAGATCGCCAGTTGGGTGATGAAAATAGCCGCGGCAACGGACGACCCTGCGAAAAACGATTGATAGCCAGCGCTGCTGCCGCCCAGTTTCCGCGCTATCAGCGCACCGCCGGCCGTGCTGACGGAAAGGAGGAACAGGGAAATGAACAAGATTCTCGGGGTTGGTTTTTCCATTACCGATCCTGGTTATCATGCGCCGGGCTCGAGGGAGGCAACCAGACCCACATGTCCGACACTCCTTCGATATCCGGCGCAGAGTCGCCCTGTTCAAGCCAGATTCGCCACGCCAGATGATGCACCGCGACCCAGCTGCCGCTGAGCGGCGCGGCTTGTCCCGTACGCAGCGTGAGGAGTGCCTTGCCACGCCCGGTATCCCGTGCGTGCGCACCTTCAGCCACGATGCGTGCGTCGGCAAGTATCCTGAGCTCGACGAGCTCGCTCTCGAAGGCGACAAAGAAGTCCCAGTCGCGCAGGTCCTCGTCCGGTACGAAGGTGAAGTTCCCGAGGTAATAACGTATATAGCGCGCGGAATCGTAGAGAAGCTCGACGAGCGTGGTGCCGTCGCCGTCCGACACGGTGAACGTGCTCATGCCTGGCATTGCGCGGCCGTCGCCGTAATGCGCAGGACGCAGGTCCACCGACAGCTGCGGGCGCAGTTCGAGCAATCCGCCGTCGGGCGCACGCCGGAACAGCGCGAGCCGCAAGTCGTCGGTGCGCAGCACCAGTTCTCCGTCCTCGTTCCAGAAAAAGTAAAAACGCCTGTCGTTCTCGACTGCGTAACTTCCGCCGATCCTGGACCAGGCGCGCTGCGCCATCGACTGCTGACCGACGATGATGGGGCGGCCCCCGTTCCGGTCGACCGGCGTCCAGCGTCCTGTCCGGTCGTCGAGATCGATGATATCGACGCAGGTATGGTGTCTGTAGATGAGCATGTTTTCAGGTAGCAGCCGCCCTCATTCCCTTATGAGGCGCCACACGGTCAAGCCATAGGAAGACCCGAGATCGCGAAGCTCGACGTTTTGCTTGTAGTGGACACGTTCCGTCGGCACGCCGATCGATTCCCACATGCCATCCACCGGACAGTGTTCGCCGGCCCTGGCACGACATTCCGCAGGCACCGCGCTGGCTTTTTCCTCGCCATTCGTTGCAATCGTCCGGGCAAATCCAGCCAGGTCGCGCGGATAGTATTGCGCGTCCCTGTACACTCCGTCATCGATGCCAAGGACGACGGTGATTGC
>CAJYQM010000060.1 GCA_913777025.1 uncultured Massilia sp.
CGTGACACTCCCCTGGCTGACCCGTTGCAGCAGGCCGATCATGCGGCCGGCGCGCCGGCAGTCAGCGTGACGCGCGCGAACTTGCGCTTGCCCACCTGCAGCACGAAGCTGCCGGCCTGGATTTGCAATGCCTTGTCGGACACGACCGTGCCGTCGATGCGCACGCCGCCCTGGTCGATCATGCGCATCGCTTCCGACGAGGAAGCGCACAGGCCGGCCTGGCGCAGCAGCTGGGGCAGGCCCAGCGGGGCGCCGCCGATGCCGACTTCCGGCACGTCGTCCGGGATGCCGCCCTTGGAACGGTTGACGAAGTCGGCCAGCGCATCCTCGGCCGCCTGCTGCGAGTGGAAGCGCGCCACGATTTCCTGGGCGAGCGCGACTTTCGCGTCGCGCGGGTTCTTGCCGCCCTCGACCTCGGCGCGCAGGGCGGCCAGTTCCTGGATCGAGCGGAAGGACAGCAGTTCGTAGTACTTCCACATCATGACGTCGGAAATACTCATCAGCTTGCCGAACATGGTGTTGGCCGGCTCGGTGATGCCGATGTAATTGTTCTTGGACTTGGACATCTTGTCGACGCCGTCCAGGCCTTCCAGCAGTGGCATGGTGAGAATGCACTGCGGCTCCTGTCCGTAGTCTTTCTGCAACTCACGGCCAACCAGCAGGTTGAATTTCTGATCCGTTCCACCTAGCTCAAGATCAGATTTCAAAGCCACGGAATCGTAGCCCTGCATCAAAGGATAGAGGAACTCATGGACAGAAATCGGGGTCCCACTCTTGTAGCGCTTGGTGAAGTCGTCGCGTTCCATCATGCGCGCCACGGTGTAGCGCGAAGCCAGCTGGATCATGCCGCGCGCGCCCAGCGGATCGCACCACTCCGAGTTGTAGCGGATTTCGGTGCGCGCCGGATCGAGCACGAGGGAAGCCTGCTTGAAGTAGGTCATCGCATTGGCTTCCACCTGCTCGCGGGTCAGCGGCGGACGCGTCACGTTGCGGCCCGACGGGTCGCCGATCATCGAGGTGAAGTCGCCGATCAGGAAGATCACCTGGTGGCCGAGGTCCTGCAGCTGGCGCATCTTGTTCAGCACCACGGTGTGACCCAGGTGCAGGTCCGGCGCGGTCGGGTCGAGGCCCAGCTTGATGCGCAGCGGCGTGCCGCTCTGCTCGGAACGCGCCAGTTTCTGGGCGAATTCGCTCTCGATCAGCAGTTCGTCGACGCCACGTTTGGTAATGGCAAGCGCTTCCTGGACGGCATCGCTGAGAGGGAGAATCGCAGTGCCGCCAGCAGATGTTGCCTTTTTTGCATTATCAGAAAGCTCTTGGGGTGTCATAAATTTCGTGTAGGAATATGGCTAAAACGGTTGTAGGACGCCGTATTTTGATATAATTCGCGATCCCATCAATCTTGCTGCTAGAAAAGTTTCACAGACGACTAGACTAAGAAAAACAATAAAAGAGAGTTCGCCCTGAAGCTTCAAGCGGCAAATTTTAACTGATTGCATGAACCCAATACAGAAAATCACCGGCAAACGCTGGTTTGGACTGGCAGACACCAGCCGCAAAACCCGCATCATTGCCGGCGGCGCCACCGCGCTGGCCCTGTGTGCTTTCGGTGCAACCGCAGTCGCTCCCATTGCCCCGGACGCGTCGGACATGCCGGTCAAGCTGACCGCGCAAGACCTCCAGCTGCCGAACCTCTCGGACCAGATCGCCGCCCTGCAGCAAGACCAGCAGCAATTCATCCACGAAGACCGCATCCGTGCCGGTGACTCGCTGGGCTCCGTGTTCACCCGCCTCGGCATCGAAGACCAGGAAGCCCAGGCCTTCGTGCGCAAGGACAAGCTCGCCCGCAGCATCCTGAGCCTCAAGACCGGCAAGCGCATCCAGGCCGAGACCGACGAGAACGGCCTGATGCTGAGCCTGCGCGCCACCATCGCCGTCGGCAAGGACAACTTCAAGACCGTCACCGTGATGCGCAAGGGCGACAAGTTCGTCGCCGTCGCCGCGCCGGCCGAGCTCGAGCGCCGTGTCGAAATGCGTTCGCGCGAAATCACCAACGGTTCGCTGTACGCCGCCACCGACGCCAACGTCGACGGCGGCCAGATCCCGGACCAGGTGGTCAGCCAGATCGTCGAGATGTTCTCGACCAGCATCGACTTCCGTGGCGACCTGAAGAAAGGCGACCGTTTCAACGTCGTCTACGAAAACTTCTACCAGGACGGCGAACTCGTCCGTACCGGCCGCGTGCTGGCCGGCGAGTTCATCAACCGCGGCGTCGCCTACCAGTCCGTCTGGTACGAAGACCCGGTCACCCATCAGGGCGGCTACTACAGCCCGGACGGCAAGGCACTGAAAAAGGCCTTCCTGAAGTCCCCGGTCGCCTTTACCCGCATCTCCTCCGGTTTCTCGATGCGCGTCCACCCGGTGTTCAATGTCTGGAAGGCACACAAAGGCATCGACATGGCGGCCCCGATGGGCACCCCGATCCGCGCATCCGGCGACGGCACCGTCGACTTCGCAGGCACCTCGAACGGCTACGGCAACCTGGTCGTCCTGAAGCACTGGTCGAACTACAGCACCGCCTACGGCCACATGAGCCGTTTCGCCAGCGGCCTGCGCCGCGGCCAGAAGGTGCACCAGGGCGACATCATCGGCTACGTCGGCGCCACCGGCTGGGCCACCGGCCCGCACCTGCACTATGAATTCCGCATCGGCGGCCAGGCAGTCGACCCGATGGGCCTGAAGAACCTGCAGCAGCAACCGCTGAACCAGGGCGAACTGAACCGCTTCCGCATGGCGGCCGCCGACATGTCGCACCGTTTCTCGCTGCTGGCCCCGGCCGGCAACACGATGGCTGCGCACTGATCCCAGTTTGCGCTCACAGGCAAAGCGCCTTGTCCTGCTCCTGGCAGACAAGGCGCTTTTCTTTTGGTTCCATACACTATATATATGGCTGCTTCTTCCCTCTACATTGGATTGATGTCCGGCACCAGCCTGGATGGCGTCGATGGCGTGCTGGCTGACTTCGGCGGGCGCGGCATCCGCACGCTGGATGCCGCCTTCACGCCCTTCCCCGCCGCACTGCGCGCCGAACTGATGGCGCTGCAGGCGGCCGGCGAGAACGAGCTGGAGCGTGAAGCGCTGGCCGCCAACGCGCTGGCGCGCTGCTACGCCGATTGCGTCCGGCAACTCGCCGCACGCGCGCCGGGGCCGGTGCGCGCCGTGGCCGTGCATGGCCAGACCATCCGTCACCGCCCGGAACTGGGTTTTACACGCCAGGCCAATAACCCCGCCCTGCTGGCCGAACTGGCCGGCATCGACGTCATCGCCGACTTCCGCTCGCGCGACGTCGCCGCCGGCGGCCAAGGCGCGCCGCTGGTGCCGGCTTTTCATGAGGCGCGCTTCGGCAAGCGCGGGCAGGTGCGCGTGGTGGTGAACATCGGCGGCATCGGCAACATCAGCGTGCTGCACGGCGATGGCCGCGTCAGCGGCTACGACACCGGGCCGGGCAATGTGCTGATGGATCTGTGGATCGCGCGCCACCTGGGCAAGGACTACGATGCCGACGGTGCCTGGGCCGCGACCGGCCGGGTGGATGCGCCCTTGCTGGACCTGCTGCTGGACGAACCCTTCTTCCGCCAGCCGCCGCCCAAGTCGACCGGCCGTGACCTGTTCCACGCACAATGGTTAGATAGCAAGCTGGCGCAGCGGCCCGGCCTGGCGCCAAGCGACGTGCAGGCCACGCTGACGCGGCTGACCGCGGTGTCGATCGCACAGGCGATCCGGATGGAAACGGGAGCGCAGGGAGCGCAGGCGGTCTATGTCTGCGGCGGCGGCGCCTACAATGTCGTGCTGCTGGCCGAGCTCGCCGATGCACTGGGCGGCGCCACCCGGGTCGAGTCGACCGAGACGCTGGGTGTGGCGCCGAACCGGGTCGAGGCGCTGGCCTTTGCCTGGCTGGGCTACCAGTTCACGCGGCGCAAGCCGGGGAACTTGCCGGCCGTCACCGGCGCGGCGGGCTTGCGGGTGCTGGGTGCGCTGTATCCCGCTTGAAACGACGGCCGCGCGCCGGCAACTGCCAATCGGCGGGAACGATGTCCCGAAATGATCGAAACCGGTCTGCCGGCGAGCGGTGCAAAGCATGCCTCACTGGGAAAATACGGCTCCATACTTCACTTGAACAGGAGTTCCCCCCATGAAAACGTGTCTGCTTGTGATCGATGTCCAGGAATCATTCCGCCACCGCCCCTTTTTCACCGAGCACGGCATCGAGGACTATCTGCAGGCCCAGAACGCCTTGATCGCCGGCGCCGAAGAGCGCGGCATCCCCATCGTCCGGGTGCTGCACACCGACGGTCCGGCGCAGGCGGATAATCCGTTTGCGCTCGAGTCGGGCCACGTGGTGCCGATGCGCGGCTTGCGCGCATTCACCCCCGCGGCCAGCTTCCTGAAGCGCCGCCACAGCGCGCTGGTGGGGACCGGACTCGATGTCTGGCTCACCGAACAGGGCATCCGGCGCCTGATCGTCAGCGGCATCCGCACCGAGCAGTGCTGCGAGACGACGACCCGCCATGCGTCCGACCTCGGGTGGGGCATCGATTTCGTCACCGACGCCACCCATACCTTCGACATGCGGCAGCCCGATGGCAGCCCCTTGCGGGTGGCCGACATCAAATCGCGCACGGCCACGGTCTTGAGCGGGCGTTTCGCCACCTTGTGCACGGTGGAACAAGCCTTGGCACGGGCCGCATGATCGACGTGCTGTTCCTGCTGTTGCCGGGCAGCCTGATCCTCGATTGGGCGGGTCCGGCCGAGGCCCTGCGCACTGCCAATGGATTGATGCGCAAGCAGGGCAAGGCCGCTCCGTTCTCGCTGCGCTTTGCTTCTCCGCGGCCGGAATCGACCACCTCGGTCGGCGTGCAGCTGGCGGGACTCGAAGCGCTGCCGGCATCGCTCGGGCCGCATGCCAGCTGGGTGGTGCTGGTGGGACAGACAGGCACACGCATCGGCATCGACTCGCCCGACACGCGCGCCCTGCTCGACTGGCTGCGCCCGCTGCAGCTGGCGCCGGGCCGGGTGGAACTGGTCACGATTTGCGCCGGCGCCGTCCTGGCCGCCCATGCGGGCTTGCTGGCGGGACGGCGCGCCACCACCCATCACCACCACCTGGATGAATTGCAAAGCGTGGCGCCGGCATGTGAAGTGGTGCGCAACCGGGTATTCGTGGAAGACAGTCCCATATATAGCAGCGCAGGCGTTACCACCGGCATCGACCTGATCCTGCACCGCATCGGCGCCGTTTGCGGTCCCGCGCTGGCGGCCCAGGTGGCGCAGACGATGGTGGTGGCACTGCGGCGCGGTCCTCACGACCCCGAGCTGTCGCCCTTTCTCAGCTATCGCAACCACATGCACCCGGCGCTGCACCGGGTGCAGGACGCAGTGAGCCAGTCGCCCCGCTCGGATTGGTCGGTGTCCGGCATGGCGGCGGTAGTCCACACTTCGCCCCGCCACCTGACACGGTTGTTCGTCGACTATGCGCAGATCGCGCCACTGCAGTACCTGCGCCGGATCCGCCTGGCCGTGGCGCAAGCGGCGCTGGCATCGGGCGACAGCGTGACGCAGGCGGCAGCGGCGGCCGGATTCAGTTCAGATACCCAGCTACGCCGCACATGGCATCATTTCGCGCTGCCCGGTACGCCGTCCCACCCTGGGGACACGGTTGCGGGCCGAGGTGCCGGCATCAAGGCTGCGCTTGATCGATGACGCGGAATGCGCCACCCAGGTGCATCATGCTCATCAAATACAGCATGCCGTCGAAGTAGCGCTGCTCGCCGGCCGGCACCGGCGTTTCCCACCGCGCCTTGAGGAAGGCGTCGGGCAGCTGGCCCGGCGTTGCCGCCATGGCGCAGACCGCCGCCGCGGCCAGCATGTCGGTGCGATAGGCGACCTTGCCGTCGTCCTGCGCGCTTTCCCACTCCTCGCACATAGGCGTTGTCATTTCATAATTGTTTGCGCAAACAAAAAGCCGCGACGGCAAACACCGGCGCGGCTTTTCGGCAAAGCGAAACTGGTCTTACATCGAGAACGAGGAACCGCAACCGCAGGTCGAGGTGGCGTTCGGGTTCTTGATGACGAACTGCGCGCCTTCCAGGTCGTCCTTGTAGTCGATCTCTGCGCCGACCAGGTACTGGTAGCTCATCGAGTCGATCAGCAGGGTGACGCCGTTCTTGACCATCGAGGTGTCGTCTTCGTTGACAATTTCGTCGAAGGTGAAGCCGTACTGGAAGCCCGAGCAGCCACCGCCCTGCACGAACACGCGCAGTTTCAGGTCAGGGTTGCCTTCTTCCTCGATCAGCTGGGCGACCTTCTGCGCGGCGCTGTCGGTAAAGTTGATGGGCGACGGCATGGCGTCCTGCTCTTGCGAGCGATGCAATTCGGCGATTGCGGTCATGGATAAACTCCTGATTGAATTCGGATTTCGTCCATTATAGACGGTTGGCGCCAGTCATGCTGGGGCCCCTGCCGCCGCTTCGCCTAAATGAAACACCGGTTCGGCGCCGGGTGCCACCGGGGCCGGCTGGTGGGTCAGCTTGCCGGTGACGAGGGCGCCGCCGTGCATTTCGAGCAGGCGGTAATGGACATCACCATGTATGCGGCCTTTCGGCTGCAATTCAAGAAGTTCCGTGGAATAAACAGTGCCGGCGATATAGCCGTTGACCACCAGGCTGGCGCAGCGCACCTGGCCCTCGATGCGCGCATGCTCGGAGACGATCAGGACGCTCTCGCCGCCATCGGCAGCGAGCACGTTGCCATGCACTTCGCCGTCGATGCGCAAGCCGCCGGTGAAGATCAGGTCTCCCTCGATGCGTGCGGAAATGCCGATCAGGCTATCGATTTCGCTTTTGGCGTTACGACCGAACATGGTAGACCCTTGGCAAGATAAGAAAGATGCAAAACGGAAAGAGTGCAGCGGTCAATGTACCGCTCCTACTGCCGACTGCCTTGATCTGCATCTGCTCGTCAATCTTGCCAGGAGAGCAATCCCTGTTCCGGCCTTACGGCAGCAGCGCGATCTGCTTCAGGCCGGTGCTTTCCGGCAGGCCGAACATCAGGTTCATGCACTGCACGGCCTGGCCCGACGCGCCCTTGACCAGGTTGTCCTGCACCACCAGGATGACGACGGTGTTGCCGCCCTCCGGACGGTGCAGCGCGATGCGCAGCATGTTCGAGCCGCGCGTCGAACGGGTTTCCGGATGCGAGCCGAACGGCATCACGTCGACGAATTCCGAATCGCGGTACTGGTCTTCGAACAGCGCCTGCAGGGCTTCATTGGTGATGTCCTGGGTCAGGCGCGCGTACAGGGTCGAATGCATGCCGCGGATCATCGGCACCAGGTGCGGCGTGAAGATCAGCCCGACCTTCTGGTCCGTGAAGCGCTGCAACTGGGCCGAGGTTTCCGGGGTGTGGCGGTGGCCGTGCACGCCGTAGGCCTTGAAGTTGTCGCTGGCTTCCGAGAACAGCGTGCCGATCTCGGCCTTGCGGCCGGCGCCGGAGACGCCCGACTTGCAGTCGGCGATCAGGTTGCCGGCATCGACGATGCCCGCCTTCAGCAGCGGGTAGAAGCCCAGCTGCATCGTGGTCGGATAGCAGCCCGGGTTGGCGATCAGGCGCGCGTTCTTGATGTCGTCGCGGTTCAGCTCGGCCAGGCCATAGGCGGCTTCTTCCAGCAGTTCCGGCGCGGTGTGCGGGATCTTGTACCACTTCTCGAAACTGGCCTGGTCCTTCAGGCGGAAGTCGGCGGCGAGGTCGATCACCTTGACGCCGGCGGCCAGGAGTTCCGGCGCCTGGGCCATCGCGACACCGTGCGGGGTGGCGAAGAACACCACGTCGCACTCCTTGAGGTCGGCCTTGTCCGGGCTCGAAAAAGCGATGTCGACATGGCCGCGCAGCGACGGGAACATGTCCGCGACCGGCAGGCCGTCTTCCTTGCGCGACGTAATGGCCGTCAGCTGCGCTTCCGGATGGGCGGCCAGCAGGCGCAGCAGTTCCACGCCCGTGTAACCGGTGCCGCCAACGATGCCAACTTTGATCATGTCTGTTCCTTCTCGGTAAAAAAGAGTCATTCCCGTACGAGCTCGCAATTTTAGCAGGCTGCTATGGCTTGTGTTGCGTGTTGCCGCGAGGCAGTCGCGCGCGCCGCCCGACACGGCAGTGCTAGCATCTGCTGCATCGCAACATACAGCGGGAGAGCACATGAAACCGATCGCCGGGCAAGTTGTCGTGATCACGGGCGCGTCCAGCGGTATCGGCCGCGCCAGCGCCCTCGCCTTCGGCGCGCAAGGCGCCAGCGTGGTGCTGGCGGCACGTAACCGTGAAGCGCTGGAGCACGTCGCGGCGGAGATCGAAGCCAGCGGCGGCCAGGCGCACGTGGTCGTCACCGACGTCGGCGTGTGGGCCCAGGTCGAGCGCCTGGCCGAGGCCGCGGTCGAGCGCTTCGGCCGCATCGACACCTGGCTCAACAATGCGGCGGTCAACGAGCACGCCTCCGTGGCCGACATGACGATCGAAGAACTCGACCGCATCATCCAGGTCAACCTGATGGGCCAGATCTACGGCGTGAAGGCGGCGCTGGGGCCGATGCGGCGCCAGCGCAGCGGGACCATCATCAACATGGGCTCGGCGGCATCGGATCGCGCCGTGCCGCTGCACTCGGCCTACGTGGCGTCCAAGCATGGCATCGCCGGCTTCACCGACAGTATCCGGCTCGACCTGAAGCACGAGAAGATGCCGATCACCGTCACCCTGATCCAGCCCGGCTTCCTTGACACGCCCTTGTTCCACAATGCGCGCGCCAAGTTGCAAGGCCACCAGTCGCGGCCGATCCCGCCGATCTATGCGCCGGAAGTGGTGGCCGAGACCATCCTGTTCGCGGCCACGCACCCGCGCCGCAACCTGGTCGTCGGCGGCCAGGCGGCGATGGCGATCTTCCTCGACAAGCTCAGCCCGGGCCTGGTCGACAAGCTGATGCTGGCGCGCGGCGCAGGCGTCAAGCTGCAGACCGAAAGCAAGCCGGACGACCGTTACGACAATTTGTTCGAACCTGTGCCCGGGATCGGCTCCGTGCGCGGCACCTGGGGCGACGAGGCGATCGAATCGAGCTTCTATACGCGCCACATCGAGTGCTATCCGAACCGCAAGCGCATGCTGTGGGCCGCGCTGGGGATCGGGCTGGTGGCGCTGGCGCGGCGCCGGCCCGGCCGCTGAACGGGCGGCGCCTTCAGGCTTCCGATGGCGCCGCGCCGGCAGGCTGCGTCGCTTCGCCGACCAGCCAGTCGGCGAAACCCGACAGCAGGCGGCCCGGGTCGGCCTGGCGCGGATAGATCGCGATGTAGCCGGTCCGCGGTACACGGACATCCGGCAGCGGCGTCACCAGATTTCCGCGCGCGATGTCGATCTCCAGCAGGGGCAAGGGGCCGATCCCGATGCCCAGTCCGTCTTCTACCGCCTGCCGGGTGACGAAGAAGTGATCGAAAGTCTGGCGCGGCAGGTCCGCGAAATGCTGGAGTTGCGCCGCTTCCAGCCAGTTGTCCCAATCGCCGACCCGCGTCTGGCTGGCCAGCCAGGCATGGCCTTCGACGTCGGCCGGCGCATGGATCGGCCGCCGGGAAAACAGTGCCGGACTCATGATGAGCGTGTCGACCTCGTCCAGCAGGGGCATGACGTGGTGTTGCGGCCAGAGATCCTTGCGTGCCACGCCACGCCGTATCGCCACGTCGACGCCGCCGCGCAGGTCTTCCACCAGCGATGACACGGTCGTGACGACGACCTCGACATCGGGATGGCCGGCGTGGTAACGGTGCAGCCTGGGGATCAGCCAGCGCATCGCAAGGCTGGTCGGCGCACTCACACGGAGGATGCGGCGCACGCCAGGCCGGCCGCAGGCCTCGGCGGCAAGCGCCAGCCGGTCCAGGGAGAGGCCCACTTCGGCGGCAAAGACGCGCGCCATCGGCGTGGCGACCATGCGCCGCCCTTCCCGGGTGAACAGCGCATGGCCCAGCCAGTTTTCGAGCGTGGCGATCTGCTGGCTGACTGCGCCATGGGTGACGCCGAGCTGCAGGGCCGCGTCGGCATGGCTGCCGGTGCGGACAACAGCTTCGAAGGCGCGCAGTGCGTTGAGAGGTGGTAGACGACGCATGTATTTTCTATAGAAAATCTATCTGATATGGGCCAGAATTTCTCGATTGTATAAATTTTCTCTCATATCTACCATGAGGGCATGCCCACATCGACCACATCGCGCAGCCTGTTGGCGGCGTGCCTGACCCACGCACTCCATGATGGCTACACGGATGGCCTCTATGCCTTCCTTCCCGTGTGGCAGACCCAGTTCGGTCTTTCCTATGCGGCGCTGGCGCTGGTGCGCGCGCTCTATTACGGCACGATGGGCGGCTTGCAGATCCCGGCCGACCGCGTGCTGCGCAACTGGTCGCCACGGGCGGCGCTGATGCTCTCGACCGTGCTGGCGGCGGCGGGCTTGCTGCTGATGGCACTGCCGCTGGGCTTTGCCGGCCTGTGCACGGGACTCGTGGTCGCGGGCATCGGCTCCAGTATCCAGCATCCGCGCGCTTCGATGCTGGTCACCGATACCTACGGCGCGGCCTCGCGCCGGCCCTTGGGCATCTACAATTTCTCGGGCGATCTCGGGAAAGCCGCGTTGCCGGCGCTGGTCGCGCTGCTGCTGCCGCTGATCGCATGGCGGCCCGTGCTGGGACTGATGGCCGCGCTTGGCCTCGCCGTCCTGGCCGCCCTCGCCATCATGGCACCCGGGACCCCCGCCGCACGGCGCGCGCCGGGGAAGACCCCGGCCGGCCGGGGCCGTGGGGGCTTCGGCATCCTGGCGACGATCGGCGCGCTCGACACCGCGACCCGCATGGGCTACCTGCTGTTCCTGCCTTTCCTGATCCATGGCCGGGGCGGCGGCTCGCCGATGGTGGGACTGGCGCTGGCCCTGCTCTTCCTCGGCGGCGCTTTCGGAAAATTCACCTTCGGCTGGCTCGCGGAGCGGCTGGGTGTGGTGAGGTGCGTCATGCTGAGCGAGGCCGTCACGGCCCTGCTGGTCGCCGGCACCCTGTTCACGCCGCTGGTGCCGACACTCATCCTGCTGCCGCTGCTCGGGACGGTCCTGAACGGCACCTCATCGGTCCTCTACGGTACCGTCCCTGACCTGTCCGATGGTGATACCGGCCGCAGCTTCGCCGTCTTCTACACGAGCGTCATCGGCGCCGGCGGTGTCGCACCGATCCTCTACGGCGCGATCGCCGATCACGGCAGCCAGCGGGTCGCCCTGCTGGCCACGGCGGCGACGGCGGCCGCCATCCTGCCCCTGGTGCTCGCACTGGGCCCCTATTTGAACCAAGAGAAGGAAGCATCATGCAGACCATCCCGGACAGTCCCGTGATATTGATCACGGGCGGCAGCCGTGGCATCGGCGCCGCGACCGCCCGGCTGGCCGCCGCACAAGGCTATGACGTGGCCATCAGTTTCGTCTCGAACGAAGCCGCCGCCCTTGCCGTGGCGGCCGATGTCGAAGCCGCCGGGCGCCGTGCCCTGTCCATCCATGCCGACAGTGCCGACCCCGAACAGGTCGCCCGGCTGTTCGACCGCATCGACGGGGCATTCGGCCGCATCGACGTACTGGTGAACAACGCGGGGATCATCGCCACCCAGTCCCGGCTGGAAGACCTCGGCTTCGAGCGGATGCGGCGCATCTTCGCGGTGAATGCGATCGGGCCGATGCTGTGCGCGCAGCAGGCGGCCAGGCGCATGTCGCAGCGCCACGGCGGACGTGGCGGCGCGATCATCAACGTGTCGTCGGCAGCGGCCAGGCTCGGCAGCCCGAACGAGTACGTGGACTACGCGGCCTCGAAGGGCGCGCTCGAGACCTTCACCACCGGCTTCGCCAGGGAAGTTGCACGAGAAGGGATCCGGGTCAACTGCGTCCGTCCGGGCCACATCTATACCGAGATGCACGCCAGCGGCGGCGAACCGGGACGGGTGGACCGTATCCGGGACAGCATCCCAATGGGGCGTGGCGGCCAGCCGGAGGAAGTGGCACGGGCGATCCTGTGGCTGGCAAGCCAGGAAGCGTCGTTCGTGACCGGCACCTTCCTCGACGCCACCGGCGGCAAGTAGCGCAGACAACAAAAAAGCCGCCGGCTTTGCAGCGGGCGGCTTTTCGTGGGAAGCGGCACATGCGTGCTGCGCTTCCGCGGATGAAACGAATTAACGCTTCGAGAACTGCTTTGCGCGACGTGCTTTGCGCAGACCAACTTTCTTACGCTCGACTTCACGGGCGTCACGGGTGACGAAACCGGCACGTGCCAGGTCGCCCTTCAGGCCTGCGTCGTAGTCGATCAGTGCACGGGTGATGCCGTGGCGCACTGCACCTGCCTGGCCGGACTCGCCGCCGCCATGCACGTTGACCTTGATGTCGAAACGCTCGACGTTGCCGGTCAGTTCCAGCGGTTGGCGGATGACCATCAGGCCGGTTTCGCGCGAGAAGTACTCGGCGGCCGGTTTGCCGTTCACGATGATCTGGCCGGTGCCTGCCTTGATGAAGACGCGGGCGACTGCACTCTTGCGACGGCCGGTGCCGTAGTTGTAGTTACCGATCATGTCAGTTCCTTAGAAATCGAGTGCTTGCGGTTGCTGGGCTGCGTGCGGGTGGGTACCTTCCGCATAGACCTTCAGCTTCTTGATCATTGCATAGCCCAGCGGGCCCTTCGGCAGCATGCCTTTGACGGCTTTTTCCAGGGCGCGGCCCGGGAAACGCTGTTGCATTTTCAGGAAGTTGGTTTCGTAGATACCGCCCGGGTAGCCCGAGTGACGGTAGTAGGTCTTCTGGGTGGCTTTGGTGCCGGTCACGCGCAGCTTGCCTGCGTTGACGACGACGATAAAGTCACCGGTGTCGACGTGCGGAGTAAATTCAGGCTTGTGCTTGCCGCGCAGTCGGCGTGCCACTTCGCTGGCAACACGGCCGAGGACTTTGTCCGTCGCGTCAATCACGTACCAATCGCGCTGGACTTCATGGCCCTTAGCGGAAAAAGTTTTCATGTTGACTTCCTATATATAGGTGTAAATGCTCAAATGGTGGTTCCGCTCGCCACTACTGCATGCTGCGGACTCTGCCTTATTGTCTTTTCCTGAGCAAATGGAAAGCCTGCGATCATAGCCGATTTCTCTCTCTTCAGTCAAGCCAGCCTTGGCGCGCCAGTGGGACGACCTGCAACAACTTGCTTGTTGTAAATATGCTCCAGGATTGGGGATTGGCTTAGTGCATATCTGCAACTTTAGATTGACCTTGAAAACAATAGCAAATTAGTATGATCGGATCGTATAAGGAGATGTCGTGAAACCGAGCCTGATCCTTGGCGCGCTGCTGCTGGCGGCCACCCTGCCTGCCGCGCAAGCGGCGCCGGCGCAGACCCGCAATTGCCACCTGCCCGGCGTCGAGGATGCGCTGCGCTGCCTGAAGCTGCCTGTTCCGCTCGACCCGGCCAGCCCCGGCAAGACGCTCCAGCTGCACGTCACGATCGCGCCGGCGCTGCGCGAAGGCGCGCGCTCCGATCCGCTGTTCGTGCTGGCCGGCGGCCCGGGCGAAGCCGGCAGCGAGGTGCTGCCGCTGCTGTCCACCGCCATGCGGCGGGTACGCTCCACGCGCGACATCGTGTTCGTCGACCAGCGCGGCACCGGCCTGTCCGGCAAGCTCGAATGCCCTTCCGAGCCCGAGCACGACAAGGAGATGAGCGACGACGAATCCGACGCCGCGATCCGCCGCTGCATCGCCGACATCGGCAGCAAGACGCCGCTCGCCGCCTACACCACGGCCAACGCCGCGCGCGACATCGAACAGGTGCGGCGCGCCCTCGGCTACGGCAAGATCAACCTGTGGGGCGGTTCCTACGGCACGCGCCTGGGCCAGGCCTATGCGCGCCTGTATCCTGACAACGTGCGCTCGCTGATCCTGGATGCCGTGGCCGCACCCGACCAGGTGATCCCGGCCGGCGGGCGCGACAGCCAGGCCGCGCTCGACAAGCTGTTCGCCCAGTGCGAGAAGGATGCGCCCTGCAGCAAGGCCTACCCGAACCTGCGCGCCGAATTCGATGGCCTGGTGGCGAAGCTTGGCGGCAAGGGGGTGCAGCTGTCGCTGCCCGATCCGCGCACCGCCGAGCAGGTCGGCGTGACAATGACCAGCGACCGCCTGCTCGGCACCGTGCACCGCATGCTGTACGCGCCGGCCGACGCGCGCCGCATGCCCTTCCTCGTGCACAGCGCAGCCCAGGGGCGCTGGCAGCCCTTCGTGGCGCGCCGCAACCTGGCCGCCGATTTCACGCCCGAGGGGTCGGGCGCGACCCTGCTCTACCTGGCCGTGATCTGCGCCGAAGACATCCCGCGCTTCACGCCGGCGCTGATGGCCAGCGACGTCACCCCGCTCACCCGCGCCGTGGCCGAACGCCTGCCCGGCCTGTGCCGCACGCTGAACGTGCCGACCGTGGCCTGGACCGCGCCGACCCCCATCGACGCGCCCGCCCTGCTGCTGTCCGGCGCGCTCGACCCGGTCACGCCGCCGCACCGCGCCGCCAGCGCCGCCAAATCCATGAGCCGTGCCCAGCTCCTCACCGCGCCCAACGTCGGCCACGGCGTCTCGCAGCTGGGCTGCGCGCCGCGCCTGCTGCGCGAATTCCTCGACCATCCGGACCAGAAGCTCGACGGCAGCTGCCTGAACGAGATCCCGGCCCCCACCTTCCAGCTCGGCAGCGCCGGCCCCCAACCCTGATCCGCCATGATTGAAACCCACGACGTCCGCAAACAATTCGGTAGCATCCAGGCCCTGGGCGGGGTCAGCTTCACCGCCCGCGACGGCCAGATCACCGCCCTGCTCGGCCCCAACGGCGCCGGCAAGACCACCCTGCTGCGCACGCTGGTCGGCATGCTCAAGCGCGACCACGGCAGCATCGCCGTCGACGGCGTCGATCCCGAAAAGGACCCCTATACGGTGCGCGCCAACATCGGCTTCCTGACCGACCAGTTCGGGCTGTACGAGCGCCTGTCCACGCGCGAATACCTGACCTATTTCGGGCAGCTCAACGGCATGGCGAGCGCGGACCTGGACCGCCGCATCGACGAGGTGTCCGTCATGCTGGACATGGACGACATCCTGGAGCGCCGCAGCAAGGGCTTTTCGCAGGGCCAGCGCATCAAGGTGGCGCTGGCGCGCGCCCTGCTGCACCGGCCACGCCACCTGTTGCTGGACGAGCCGACGCGCGGCCTGGACGTGATGAGCACCCGCGCCGTGCGCCAGGCCCTGGCCACCCTGCGCAGCGAAGGCTGCTGCGTGGTGATGGCCACCCACGTGATGCAGGAAGTCAGCCACCTGTGCGACGACGTGATCGTGATCGCCAAGGGCCATACGGTGGCCCAGGGCTCGCCCCAGCAGCTGTGCCAGCGCACCGGCATCGCCAACCTGGAAGACGCGTTCGTCAGCCTGGTCGGCACCGATGAAGGGATCGTCGCATGAAGCCCGCACCCCGCAGCTCCACGCATCACAAGTCGAAATTCCTCGTGGTCTTCCTGAAGGAATTCCGGGAAACCCTGCGCGACAAGCGCGCCGTCGGCATGCTCGCGATGTTCACGCTGATGTACCCGATCATGTTCGGCGTCATCCTGCACCAGACCATCGAGCGCGCCACCCGCACCGAGCGCGAGGGCATCGAACTGGCCGTGATCGGCGCGGCCCAGGCGCCGACCCTGATGTCCCAGCTCAAGCAGAAGAACATCACCGTGCAGGACCTGGCGCCGTCCGGCGAGGACGCGATCGCCGAGCTGCTGCGATCCAAGAAAGTGGCGGCGGTGCTGCGCCTGCCCGAGAAATTCACCGAGAACTACCAGGCCATGCGCCCGGCCCAGGTCGAGCTGTGGTTCGATTCGGCCGCCGACGAGGACCGGCGCCGGCGCGACGTCGAGGACGTGCTCAAGGCCTACAACGCCAACATCGCCAGCGCGCGCCTGCTGGCGCACGGGGTGTCGCCGGCGACGCTGTCGCCGATCGACTTGCAGCGCTACGACACCGGCACCAACGCCGCGCGTTCGGCCGGCATGATCGGCAGCCTGCTCGGCTTCCTGTTCTTCCCCGCCTTCATGTGCGGCATGGCGGCAGCGGTCGACAGCACCGCCGGCGAACGCGAACGGCGCTCGCTCGAGGTGCTGATGGCGCAGCCGATCCGGACCTGGGAACTGGTCGGCGGCAAATGGCTGGCCGCCGGCCTGCTGTCCGTGATCGGCATCACGCTGGAGCTGGTCCTGGCCCACATCGGCCTGTCCTGGCTGCCGCTTGAGGAAATCGGCATGACCTGGCGCATGAACTGGGGCGACCTGGCCCTGCTGTGCCTGGTCTCGGTGCCGCTGTCGCTGTTCGCGGCCAGCGTGCAGATCGCGGTGGCGATGAACGCCAAGTCGTTCAAGGAAGCGCAGAGCGTGCTCTCCTTCATCCTGCTCGTGCCGATGCTGCCGGGGCTGGCGGTGTCGATGCTCGAGCTGAAGACGGCGACCTGGATGTACGCGGTGCCGATGCTGTCGAACCAGACCCTGATGCGCGAGATCGCCAAGGGCGGCGAACTGGGCGCGCTGCCCTTCGTGCTGACCTTCGCCTGCTCGGCCGTCGGCGCGCTGGCGCTGGTGGTGTTCTCGAGCTGGCGCATGAAGAGCGAGCGCTACGTGCTGGCGGTCTGAAAGCGCCTTACAATACAGGCCATTCGACACATCAGCGGAGAACGCAATGGAAGTGAAAGTCAGCTGGAACGGCCCGTCCGGGATGAGTTTCCGGGCCGAGACCGGCTCGGGCCACCTGGTCAGCATGGATGGCGCACCCGAGGGCGGCGGCCATAACCTGGCGCCGCGCCCGATGGAAATGGTGCTGCTGGGGACCGGCGGCTGCACCGCCTACGACGTGGTCCTGATCCTCAAGCGCGGCCGCGAGGACGTGCGCGGCTGCGACGTCACGCTGAAGGCCGAGCGCGCCGACACCGACCCCAAGGTGTTCACCAACATCCACTTCCACTTCACCGTCACCGGCCGCAACCTGAAGCCGGCCGCGGTGGAGCGTGCGGTGAACCTGTCGCACGACAAGTACTGCTCGGCGTCGATCATGCTGGCCAAGACGGCCGAGATCACGCACTCCTTCGAGATCGTTGAAGGCTGATGCGTAGGGTGGACGGCTGCGCCGTCCACGCGGTGATAGTTGGCGGTCGATCAATTACACCCGCGAACGGAATCCTTAGATGTAATACGCGGTGGTGGTCATGACCTTGGCCATCGCCCGCATCGCCATCTTCACCGGCAGCGGCATATCGGCCGCCCCCATGGCCTGGGCCTTGGCGCCGTGCTCGATCTCGTCGTCGCGCATCTGGGTGACGATCGCACGCGACTTGCCGTCCTGCGGCGGCAGCTCGTCGAGGTGGCTGTTCAGGTGCGCCTCGACCTGGCGTTCGGTCTCCACCACGAAGCCCAGGCTGACCGCGTCGCCCATGCGCGCCGCCACCGTGCCCAGCGCGTAGGCGCCGGCATACCACAGCGGGTTCAGCAGGCTGGGCTGGGAACCGAGTTCCGACAGGCGCTCGGCGGTCCAGGCCAGGTGGTCTTCCTCTTCGCGGCCGGACTGCGCGAACTGGTCGCGCATCGCCGGAGTCGTCGCGTGGCGGCCCTGCGAATCGTAGAGCGCCTGGGCGCAGACTTCACCCACATGGTTCACCCGCATCAGGCCGGCGCTGTGGCGCGCTTCCTGGGCGTTCAGCTCGCAGTCCTTGGCCTGGGTGCCGGGGTTCGGGCGCGAGGCCTTGGCCACGCCGCCCACCACGCGCAGCGCGCGGTCGAAGCCGACGATCAGGTTGTCGAGAGGGTTGATGGCGCGTTGTGGAGTGTCCATGGCTTGCTATATCGAATACGTGGAAGGCTCAATTATATGCTCTTCCTCTTCTCCAGCCAGTCCTGCACCGGGCCCGTCACTTCCAGCTTCGAGATGTTCTTCGCCACCCCCAGGTTCAGTTCCAGCAGGAAGGGAATCGATTCGGCCGGCACGTCGGTGCAGGTCTCGGCGAACAGCGCCATGAAGCGCTCCGATTCCAGCACCGCCAGCACCCCTTGCCCGCTCATGAACTGCAGAACGCTGGTGATCGAATGGCCGCCGCCGATGCTGTGGTAGATGAAGCGGTTGTAGTCGCCGTCCACCGCCTTGAAGTCGATGGCGTCCTTGGTCATCAGCCCGGCCAGGTAATGCAGGCCGACGGCGACGCGGAACCAGTCCGTGGCTTCGGCGCGGGTGCGCCCCTGGCGCGTGAGGGCCAGGATCCTGTCCCGGGTAGCGGTTTCCATGATCGTCGTGTCCATGCTGCGATTATCCATATTTCCACGGACCTCGGCACGAATGTTGACAAAGTAGACAGAAAGTTTCCACGGGCGTATGCTCAGGTGCTGATTGTCCATCGCCCCGGCCCCGCTTTTTTGCACTCCAGGCGCTTGAAAATGCGGTGTATCGCATTGGCACTGCCATGGGTGCTCCTTTTTAATACAATGCAACAATCATAAAATACGCGCATTCTCACGCGTGCCTTGGTTACCAGGAGTGTTCATGGAATTACGCATCCGCAATCTGTCCAAGACCTACGCCAATGGCGTGGTCGCACTGGACGGGGTCACGCTGCACATCCCGACCGGGATGTTCGGCCTGCTGGGGCCGAACGGCGCCGGCAAGTCGACCCTGATGCGTATCCTGGCCACGCTGCAGGAATGCGACAGCGGCTCGGTGTTCCTGGAAGACATCGACGTGCTCGACGAGAAGGACGCCGTGCGCCGCTTGCTCGGCTACCTGCCGCAGGACTTCGGCGTCTACCCGAAAGTGACGGCTTACGAATTGCTGGACCACTTCGCGCAGTTGAAGGGCCTGTCGCAGCGCGGCCGCCGGCGCGAAGTCGTCGACGGCCTGCTCCAGCAAACCAACCTGTTCGAGGTGCGCAACCAGAAGCTCGGCACGTTTTCGGGCGGCATGCGCCAGCGCTTCGGCATCGCCCAGGCGCTGCTGGGCGACCCGCAGCTGATCATCGTCGACGAGCCGACCGCCGGCCTCGACCCGCAGGAACGGGTGCGCTTCCACAACCTGCTGTCCGACATCGGCGATGAAAAAACGGTGATCCTGTCGACCCACATCGTGTCCGACGTGGCCGACCTGTGCGCCAACATGGCGATCATCAACAAGGGCCACGTGCTGCTGTGCGGCGAGCCGGCGCGCCTGATCGAAGGCATCGAAGGCCGCATCTGGGCACGCTTCATCACCAAGCAGGAACTGCCGATGTTCCAGCGCCGCCACACGGTCATCTCGACCCGCCTGCTGAGCGGCCAGCCGCTGGTCCACGTGTACGCCGAGCGCGACCCTGGCGACGGTTTCGAACCCATCCATCCCACCCTCGAGGACGTGTACTTCGCCACCATCGCCGGCCGCCACAACGCCGCGTCCGGGAATTGCTGAGGCCATGCGCGCACTGCTCGCCATCGCCGGGTTCGAAGCGCGCCAGCGCCTCAAGCTGCTGTCGACCTGGATTTATTTCTTCGCCTTCCTGGCAATGGCCATGCTGTGGGTCGCGGCCGCCGGCGGCGCCATGCGCGACATCAGCATCTCGTTCGGCGGCCGGGTCCTGATCAACGCGCCGCGCCAGATCGCGCTCGGCACCGCCGTCCTGGGCTGCCTGGGCGTGGTGGTGGCCGCGGCGCTGGTGGGGCGCTCGGTGCAGCAGGACTTCGAATACGAGATGCACCACTTCTTCTTCAGCGCCCCGATCCGCAAGTACGCCTACGTGTTCGGGCGCTTCCTCGGCGCGCTGGCGACGCTGGCCGTGATCTACGCCTCGATCCCGCTCGGGAACCTGCTGGGCGCCCTGCTGCCCGGGATCGACCCGGCCCGGCTCGGGCCGTTCTCGGCCGCCGGCTACCTGGGGCCGTATTTCACGACGCTGCTGCCCAACCTGTTCATCTTCGGCGCCCTGTTCTTCATGCTGGCGGCCCTGAGCCGGCGCATGCTGCCGGTGTATGTGTCGAGCGTGGTCATGATGATCGGCTACATCGTGGCGCCCTCGCTGGCGCGCGACCTCGACTACAAG
The DNA here is from genome assembly GCA_913777025.1 of uncultured Massilia sp. GTDB lineage: Bacteria > Pseudomonadota > Gammaproteobacteria > Burkholderiales > Burkholderiaceae_D > Telluria. Next base: position 20,202 of record CAJYQM010000060.1, read on the forward strand.
ACCCTGGCCGCGCTGATGGACCCGTTCGGCACCACGGCCCTGATCCGCCTGACCGAATACTGGAGCCTGGCCGAGCGCAATGCCAGCCAGATCCCGCTCGAGGGCGTGTACCTCGTCAACCGCGGCATCTGGCTGGGGTTCGCCGTGGTCGTGCTGCTGCTCGGCTACTGGCGCTTCACCTTCGTGGCGACGCCCGGCGGGCGGCGCCATGCGCGGCCGGACGGCGAATCGGCAGCCGCCGCACCGGCCGCGGCAAGCGCCGTGCCCTCGCTGTCCTTGCCGGCACAGGCCGCGCCGGACGCGCGCGAACGGCCGGACTTTGCCGCGCGCAGCCTGGCGGCCCTGCTGGCCAGGTCGAGCTGGATGAATTTCCGCGAATCGGTCAAGAACGTCTACTTCGCCGTGATCGCGCTGGCCGGCGTGCTGCTGCTGGTGGTCAGCGCGCTCGATCTCGGCGCCGTGTACGGCACCAAAACCTATCCGCTGACCTACATGGTGCTGGAGCTGATCCGCGACGTGTTCGTCCTGTTCATCCTGATCGTCACCACGCTGTACGCGGGCGAGATGGTATGGCGCGAGCGCGAGGCGCGCATGGGCCTGATGATGGATGCGCTGCCGGTGCCGAGCTGGCTGCCGCTGGCGGCCAAGACCATCGCGCTGGTCGGGCTGCAGGCGCTGCTGCTGGTGCTGGCCATGCTGTGCGGGATGCTGATCCAGCTGTTCCACGGCTACCTGGCGCTGGAGCCGGGGCTGTACCTGACGACCCTGTTCGGGGTCCTGCTGCCGAACTACGTCCTGCTGGCCGCGCTGGCGATCTCGGTCCACGCCATCGTCAACCACAAGTACCTGGCCAACTTCCTGCTGGTGCTGTATTGGGTGGCCGCCGTCACCCTGACCAACCTCGGCCTGGGCCACCCGCTGCTGCTGTACGGGATCCTGCCCGACATCACCTATTCGGCGATGAACGGCTGGGGCCACTACCTGGCGCGCCACAACGCTCTGCTGGCCTACTGGAGCGGCGCGGCCCTGGTCCTGCTGACGCTGGCCCTGGTGCTGTGGCCGCGCGGCGTGAGCGACCGCTTCAAGGAGCGCGTGCGCCTGGGCCAACGGCGCCTGGTGCCCGGCGTGCTGGCCGCCTTCGGCATCGGGGTCCTGCTGTTCGCCGGCAGCGGCGGCCTGCTGTGGTACAACATGAGCTACCTGGGCGGCTACCAGACCGATTGGCACAAGGACAAGATCAGCGCCGAGTACGAGCTGCGCTACCGGCGCCTCGCCAGGCTGCCGCAGCCGCGCGTGAGCGACGTGCGCCTGCAGGTCGACATCCTGCCCGAGACGCGCACGCTCAAGGTGCACGGCCTGTATCAACTGGAGAACCGCAGCGGCCAGCCGCTCCGCGACATCGTGCTGGTCCAGCAGCCGGGCCCGAAACTCGTGCCGCGCCTGTCGCAGCCGGCGCGCCTCGTGCTGGCCGACCCCGGGCGCGGCGTGTGGCGCTACCAGCTGTCCACGCCGCTGCCGCCGGGCGCCAGGATGGGCCTGGAATTCGATCTCGAAGATGCGCCCGGCGGCATCTTCAAACTGGGCCGCGACACCGCGGTGGTCGGCAACGGCACCTTTTTCACCAACGCCAGCCTGCCGCGCATCGGCTACCAGCCGGCGATGGAACTGCAGGACGACCGCGACCGCCGCCGCCACGGCCTGGGCGCGAAGACGCCGATAGCCGCGCGCGACGACGCGCTGGCGCCGGCCAACAACTACCTCGCCAACGACGCCGACTGGATCAATTTCGACGCCGTGGTCAGCACCAGCGCGGACCAGACCGTGGTCGCGCCGGGCACGTTGACCCGGGAATGGATGGACAAGGGACGGCGCTTCTTCCACTTCCGGATGGACAAGCCGATCCTCAACTTCTATACCGTGCAGTCGGCACGCTACGAAGTGCGGCACGACCGCTGGCAGGACGTGACCATCGACGTCTACTACCACCCGGGCCACGAGGTCAACGTCGACCGCATGATCCGCGGCGCCAAGGCCGCGCTGGCCTATGGCTCGAAGCACTTCAGCCCCTACCAGAACCGCGACCTGCGCATCGCGGAGTTCCCGCGCTACGAGAGCCTGGCGATGTCGGCGCCGGGCACCATTCCGTTCTCGGAAAGCGCCGGCTTCATCGCCAAGGTCGATCCGGACGGGCCCAAGGACATCGACTATCCGTATTTCGTCAGCGCGCACGAGGTCGGGCACCAGTGGTGGGGGCACCAGATGGTCGGCGCCGACAGCCGCGGCGCCACCGTGCTGTCGGAAAGCCTGGCCCAGTACACGGCCCTGATGGCGATGAAGAACACGACCGGTTCCAGCAAGATGCGGCGCTTCCTGCGCTACGACCTGGAGCGTTACCTGATGGGCCGCGCGACCGAGAACCGCAGGGAACTGCCGCTGGCGCAGAACGAGAACCAGGCCTACATCCACTACGACAAGGGCAGCATGGCGATGTACCTGCTGCAGGACCTGCTGGGCGAAGCCGTGGTCGACGAGGTGCTGCACGACCTGCTGGTCGATCACGCCTTCAGCGGGCCGCCCTACCCGACCGTCTCGGCGCTCGTCGAACGCCTGCGCGCGGTCACGCCGGCCGACAAGGCCTACCTGATCGACGACCTGTTCGAATCCATCGTCCTGTACGAGAACCGCGCCGACGCCGCCAGCGCGCGCCGCCTGCCGGACGGCCGTTACGAAGTCACGATCCGCGCCAGCGCCGGCAAGGTGCGCACCGGCGCGGCGGGCGAGGAAAAGCACGTGCCGCTGGCCGATTTCATCGAATTCGGCGTCGACGACGACGACGGCAACCCGCTGGCACGCGAGCGGCGCCGGGTGACGGCAGCAGCGCAGGTGGTGACGCTGGTGGTCGGCGGCCGCCCTGCGCGCGCGGGCATCGACCCCGACAACAAGCTGATCGACAGGAAGCCGACAGACAACATGCTGCCTGTCGACATGCCGTAGAGTTCGCGCTATGATTCGGTCACAATATTATGTTAGGAGACACCATGTCCATCGTCGCTGACCTCGCCACACAGATCCAGTTGCTGTCCCCCGCGGACAAGCACGACCTGCTGCGCCTGCTGCTGACGGACAGCGACGAGCCCGAGCAGGATGCCGACGAAGTCTGGCGCGCCGAAATCGTGCGCCGCGTAAAGGCCATTCACAATGGCGAGGCGGCGCTGCGTGCGTTGCAGGAGGACTGAGGCGAACCAGTTCGCCCGCTCATGAAAAAACCGCGATACCGAAGGGGTCGCGGTTTTTTTACGTCACGTCCCCCCGCGCGGGCGGGGGGGAAGGTCCGAGGCTCAAGCCACTTTCTTGGCAGCCGTCGCCCGCTTCGCAGGCGCCTTCTTCGCCGCCACCGTCTTGGTGGCGGTCTTGCTGGCTGCCGTCTTGGCCGCGGCCGGCTTGGCGGCCGCCTTGCGCGCCGTGGTCTTGGTCGCCACCGCGGTATCGCCGCCGTCGCCCTCGCCCTCGTCGGCCGCCTTGGCCTTGGCGCCCGGCTTGGCCTTGCGCTCCTCGAACTCGAAGCTGATCTTGCCATCCTTGCCACGCACCAGGAAGGCCTTGAACGGACGGCGCGTGCGCTGGGAGATGAAGCCCGGCAGCAGGTCGGTCTTGCCTTCGTTCAGCAGCTTGGCCATCTGCTCGGGCAGGATTTCCTGCTGCAGGATGATGCGGCTGCTGCGGAAATCGCAGGTCTTGGGTTTCGCGACCTGGTGTTCGCACACATAGGCCAGGCCCATTTCATACACGCCGCCGTTGCACTTCGGGCAGGGGCCGAGCGGGGTCTGGCCGGTGAAGTCGACGCCCTCGCCTTCCTCGCCCTCTTCCTGGTCCTGGCCGAAGTCGAATTCCAGCTTGTAGTTGTGGATCTCGTCGTCGCGCGCGATGCGCAGGATGGCGGCGAAGGGACGGCCCATCTTCGAGCGGAAGCCCTGCAGCGGGCCGATGGTGCGGTTCTGCAGGAGTTCCTCGACTTCCTCGATCTCGAACTGGCGCCCGCCGGGCACCTTGCTCATCGAGAAATCGCACTTGGTGCAGGCGAAACGGCGGTAGTTTTCCTTGACCACGCCGGCGCAGTTCGGGCACGGCGTCTTGAGGGTCGCGTACTCGCCCGGGATGGTGTCGTTGTTGTATTCCTTGGCGCGCTTGACGATGATCTGGGTCATCTCGGCGATCTCGCGCATGAACTCCTCGCGCGTGATCTGGCCCTTTTCCATCTGCGACAGCTTGTATTCCCATTCGCCGGTCAGTTCCGGCGCGGTCAGTTCGTTCACGCCCAGGCCGCGCAGCAGGGTCATCAGCTGGAACGCCTTGGCGGTCGGGATCATCTCGCGCCCTTCGCGCAGCAGGTATTTCTCCGTCAGCAGGCCTTCGATGATGGCCGCGCGGGTGGCCGGCGTGCCCAGGCCCTTGCCCGCCATCGCGTCGCGCAGTTCGTCGGAATCGACGAGTTTGCCGGCGCCTTCCATGGCCGACAGCAGCGTCGCCTCGTTGTAGCGTGCGGGCGGCTTGGTGACCAGGGCGTTCGGCGTGACCTTCTCGGCCAGGACTTTTTCATCCTTGGCCACCGGCACCAGGTTGGCGCCATCCTTGTCGTCGCCGGCGGCTTCCTTGCCGTAGACGGCCAGCCAGCCGGGGTTGGTCATGACCTTGCCCTCGGTCTTGAACTGGTGGCCCGAGACCTCGGTGAATCGGGTCGTGACCAGGAACTCGGCGGCCGGGAAGAACACGGCCATGAAGCGGCGCGTCACCAGGTCGTACAGCTTCTGTTCCGGCTCCGACAGGTTCTTCGGCACCACGCCGGTCGGGATGATCGCGAAGTGGTCCGAGATCTTGCTGTTATCAAAAATGCGCTTGTTCGGCTTGACCCAGCCCTTGTCCAGGATCTGCTTGGCGAACTGGTGGTAGTTCGAGTTGCCCTTCAGGACTTCCAGGGTCTGCTTGACCGTGTTCAGGTAGTCTTCCGGCAGTGCGCGCGAATCGGTACGCGGGTAGGTCAGCACCTTGTGCTTTTCGTACAAGGCCTGGGCCAGGCCCAGCGTGTTCTTCGCCGAGAAGCCGAAGCGGCCGTTGGCTTCGCGCTGCAGCGAGGTCAGGTCGAACAGGGCCGGCGCCATCGAGGTGGTCGGCTTCGATTCTTCGGTGACGGTGCCCTGCTTGCCCAGGCAGGCCGCGACGATGTCTTCGGCTTGGGCACGGGTCCACAGGCGCTCGGCGCGCTTCTCGGGGTCGTTCTCGTCCTTCTTGAACTTGGTGTCGATCCAGCGGCCTTCGTAGACGCCGGCAGCGCAGGCGAACTCGGCGCGCACTTCCCAGTAGTCGCGCGGCACGAACTTGCGGATCTTTTCCTCGCGCTCGACCACGATCGACAGCGTCGGCGTCTGCACCCGGCCCACGGTGGTCAGGAAGAAGCCGCCCTCTTTCGAGTTGAAGGCGGTCATGGCGCGGGTGCCGTTGATGCCGATCAGCCAGTCGGCTTCGGAGCGGCAGCGCGCGGCGTCGGCCAGCGGCAGCATTTCCTGATCGCTGCGCAGGTGGGCGAAGCCGTCGCGGATCGCGTTCGGCGTCATCGACTGCAGCCACAGGCGCTTGACGGCCTGCTTGGCCTTGGCGTTCTGGGCGATCAGGCGGAAGATCAGTTCACCTTCGCGCCCCGCGTCGCATGCGTTGATCAGGGTGGTGACATCCTTGCGCTTGATCAGCTTGTTGAGCACCTTGAGGCGCGACTCGGTCTTGGCGATCGGGTTCAGCGCGAAGTACGGCGGAATCATCGGCAGGTGCGTGAAGCTCCATTTGCCGCGCTTGACGTCGTATTCCTCGGGCACCGCGATTTCGAGCAGGTGGCCGACGGCGGACGACAGGACGTACTCGTCGGATTCGAAGTACTCATCGTGCTTGGTAAAGCCGCCGAGCGCCTTGGCGATGTCGTTCGCCACGGAAGGCTTTTCGGCAATGATGAGGGCTTTGGTCATAGGTTTGTCTCGTAGGTGTTCGGGTCGCCGGGCTCGCGCATCATACAGGATGGATGAAGGCAGCCGCACGGCCGGCTATCGCTTTGATAGCTTAAAGGTAACAATTGGCAGATAGCGGCCAATGATAAGCGGGTTGACGCGCACTCCGCAAGTAGACTGTGCCTGGCTTGTCCTGAGGGAAAATACGCTTCCCCTTGCTTCAATGCAAGAAAAAACGGGGCTGCAGCCCCGTTTTCGTCACGACAATCGTTAAATTCTCAATGGAGCAGGCGCGGTTCGGCATCCTCGTCGTCGGACCCGAACAGGTCGTCGAACATGAGCGCGTCCGGTTCCTTGCCCTGGCTCCACAGGAGCATCAGGACGATGATCTTGAGCTTGCCCAGCGTGACCGGGGCTTCGTCCAGCGCCAGCGCGCGTTCGATGACGATCTCGCGCTGCGAGGCGCTGAGCAGGCCGGCCAGTTCCAGGAACTGGATGAAACCGACAGCGGCGCTGCCGAGGGTATCGACTTCCTGGGCAATATAGAAGCGGGTGCCGCTGGATTCAAGGGCTGGGTCGACGGCGCTTGCCATTTCTGTCAGGCCATTCAGCCAGTCCAAGGCCTCGGTAATCTCGACATCGTCGAAACCGACGGCCGACAACTTGCGCGCCAGGGCTGCCGGCTCGGGGCAGGCATCGGGACGATAGTACGTCTCGTAGAGGTAGACTAGGATGTCGAACATAGTGACGCTACTGTAGCAGCTAAACTTCGGGCGGCACAAGTGTGGCACGAGCACAGTTGCCATACGGAAAACATCACCGTTGTTTATGCGCCTTATGCACTTCGCTATGGTTTACGACATGTCCTTGGCCACCCGTTGGACGAATCCGCCGGGCAAACGCTCGAGCAATCCGTCCAGTTCCAGCAACAGCAGGCGTGTGCTGAGTTCGCCTGGCGTGCCGCCGATCCGGGCCAGCAACGCATCGGGCTCGACCGGATCGTGGCCGAGCGCGGCCAGCAAGGGATCGTCGCTGGCCTGCGCGGCAGGCGCGGCCGGCGGCGCATGCGCGAGCACCAGCGGCGACACCTGCATCGCCTCCAGCACGTCCTGTGCCGTATCGACCAGCTTGGCGCCTTCGCGGATCAGTTCATGGCAACCCTTGGACAGGGCGGCATGGATCGAGCCGGGAATCGCGAACACCTCGCGCCCCTGCTCGGCCGCCTGGCGCGCCGTGATCAGGGAGCCGGACTTGGCCGCCGCCTCAACCACCAGCACGCCGGCGACCAGGCCGCTGATGATCCGGTTGCGCTTGGGGAAATTACTCGGCAACGGCGGCGTGCCGATCGGATACTCGCTGACGATGCAGCCCGCCTGCCCGATGCGCGCGGCCAGCGCCCGGTTGCGCGCCGGGTAGATGAGGTCGGGGCCGGTGCCGACCACGGCGATCGTGCCGCCGGGACCGCGCAGCGCCCCTTCGTGTGCGGCCGCGTCGACGCCCAGCGCCAGGCCGGACACGATGGCCACGCCCGCCATGGACAGGGCTTCGGCAAAGGCTTGCGCATTCGCCTTGCCCTGCGCGCTGGCATTGCGGCTGCCGACGATGGCCAGCGCGGGCATGTTCAGTGATTCCATGCGCCCATTTATATAGAGCAGTATCGGCGGGTCGTGGATATTGGCCAGCAGCGCCGGGTAGCCGGGCTGCCCGAGGGCCAGCAGGTGGTGGCCGGGCTCGTCGAGCCAGCGCCGGGTGGCGTCGACCAGGCGCGCGGTGTCGGGAGAAACGGGTTGCCGCAGGGCGCGCGCCTGGGCCGGGCTGACGTGCGCGCCCAGCGCGCCGACATCGGCATCGAAGATGGCTTCGACGCTCCCGAAAGCGGCCAGCAATGCCGCCGCCGTGCGCGGCCCGATGCCGTGCGTGCGTTCCAGGCGCAGCCAGGCCGCCAGCCTGGCCGGCGGCATGGACGCGGAAGCAATGCCGAGATTGGAATCCGTGTCCTGCACGGTAGGCTTACTCCGGTGATTTCACCACGTCGCCGACCTGCACCGGCGCCGTGACTTGCATGACCAGGCCGTACGAAACGCGCCCGAAGACCCGGAAGATGAACAAATCGCCGTAGCGCTCTTCCGGGAGCCGCATCTTGTCCGCGCCGATTCCGAGGAAGCCCTTGCTGCCACCCGGATCCTGCACGGTCTGGCCCCGATGATAAAGCTGCAGCACGGCGCCGACATCGAGTCCGTCAACTGCACCCCGATTGACAGCCACGACCTGGCTCTGGGTCGCGTGGTTGACGCCGGTCGGGACCGCCATCACGCGCGCCGTGACCGGCTGCGCCGGCGGATGCGGCACGTAGTTGCGGGCCGGGGCCGGCATCGCCGGCAGCAGGCGGTCGCCCACGGCCATTTCCTGGACCGAACGGGTGACCGTCATGGTGTGCACGTCCACGCCCGGCCTGGCCTCCGCCACCAGGCGCGCGGCGCCGACGAAGGCGGCTTCATGCGCGATGACCTTGTTGGTGTCGGGGTCGCGCAATTCCTTGCCCGGACGGAAGACCTGGAAGCTGGTCGCGCCGTGCAGCTCGCCACGCACGTAGATGCGGTCGCCTTCGGCCAGGTAGACCCGGCCTTCCTGCGACGCGGCGATGCGCGGCATGCCGGCCAGGGCGTCGTCCTCGACCAGCAGCGGCTGGGTCAGGTAAGGCTCGATCACGCCGGCCGGGATCGCCGGTATGGCGCCGTCCGCGCCCATGTTGTCGGTGCGCACCTGGGGCGAGAGCCGGGTGAGCGGCGGCAGGCCGGCGTTCGCGTCGGCCGTGCCCGGCCTGGTCAGGCTGAGGCGGCCATGGACGCGGTCGAAATAGATGACCTGGCCCGGATAGATCCAGTGCGGATTGCGGATCTCGTCGCGGTTCATGCCCCAGACCTGGGGCCAGCACCATGGATGCTCGAGGAAGGTGCCCGAGATGTCCCACAGGGTGTCGCCCTTGACCACCAGGTGCTGGTCGGGCGCGTTCGGACGGAAGCTGCAGGTCGGCGCGGCCAGGCCGGGCGCGACTGCGAGGCAGGCCAGGCTGGCGGCGGCAAGGCTGCGGACCAGGAGCGAGCGGGCGGCGCCTGTGCTAAAATTTTTCATTAGAGAGTCCGTAAATGCGGCATGAACAGGATTGCTGCCAGCCACGGCGCAAGAGACAGCACGAGACAGCAAGTGAGCAAAAAGTCCCTCCGACCGCACGGCATGACGCCGCGGACGACGAAGGGTTGCCTTACTGAATCAAATTCTGCCGAGAAATCCTTGAACTAGCAAGACAAACCGCGTCCCTGCCCCGGGTCGGGGTGTTGTGTTTATGCCTGTTCACCTTTAACTAATTAACGAATAACCATGGCCTTACTGAACATTCTCCGCTATCCCGACCCGCGCTTGCACAAGGTGGCCAAGCCTGTCACCGAATTCGGCGCGCGCCTCGAACAGCTGGTCGCGGACATGGCCGAGACCATGTACGACGCCCCCGGCGTGGGCCTGGCCGCAAGCCAGGTCGACGTGCACGAGCGTGTTGTCGTGATCGACGTGAGCGAAACCCACGATGCCCTGATGGTCTTCGTCAACCCGGAAATCGTCTGGGCCAGCGAGGAAAAGCAGGTCTACGACGAAGGCTGCCTGTCGGTGCCGGGCGTGTACGACGGCGTCGAGCGTCCGGCGCGCGTGAAGGTGCGCGCGGTCGACCAGTTCAACAAGCCCTTCGAAGTCGAAGCCGACGGCCTGCTGGCGGTCTGCATCCAGCACGAGATGGACCACCTGATGGGCAAGGTCTTCGTCGAATACCTGTCGCCGCTCAAGCGCAACCGCATCAAGACCAAGCTGCTCAAGGAAGAGCGCAGCGGACGCCGCGCATGAGGGTCGTCTTTGCCGGCACCCCCCAATTCGCAGCCGTCGCGCTGCGCGAGCTGATCGCCGCCGGGTTCACCGTCCCGCTGGTGCTGACCCAGCCCGACCGCCCTGCCGGCCGCGGCATGCAGTTGCAGGCGTCCGCCGTCAAGCAGGTGGCGCTGGCGCACGGCATCGAGGTGCTGCAGCCGCTGTCGCTGCGCATGGACGCGAAGGACCCGCAGCGCGCCGAGGAAGCGAAAGCGGCGCACGAACGCCTGCTGGCCACCGGGTACGACGTCATGGTGGTGGCCGCCTACGGCCTGATCCTGCCGCGCGCCACGCTCGACATCAAGCCCTGCATCAATATCCACGGTTCGCTGCTGCCGCGCTGGCGCGGCGCCGCGCCGATCCACCGCGCGATCGAATCGGGCGATGTCGAGACCGGCGTGACCATCATGGAGATGGAGGAAGGCCTGGACACCGGCCCGATGCTGCTGATGGAGCGCATCGCCATCGAGGACAGCGACACCACCGGCACCCTGCATGACAAGCTGGCCGCGCTCGGCGGCCGGATGATCGTCGAGGCGCTGCGCAAGATGGAAGCCGGCGCCCTGCCGGCGGTGCCGCAGCCGGAAGACGGCGTCACCTATGCCGCCAAGATCAGCAAGGAAGAAGCGAAGCTGGATTTCGCCATGCCGGCGAAGGTGTTGGCACGCAAGGTGCGCGCCTTCAACCCCTTCCCGGGGGCACATGGACAGGCGGGTGGCATGACGGTCAAGATCTGGCATGCCCGGGCCGTGGACGGCAAGGGCCAGCCCGGCCAGGTGCTCTCGGCCGATGCCCAGCAGGGGATCGTGGTGGCGTGCGGCGACGGCGCGCTGCGCCTGACGGAACTGCAGAAACCGGGCGGCAAGCGCCTGGCGGCGGCGGAATTCCTGAAGGGATTCAGTCTTGAGGGCGTGCCGTTCGAATAAGACGGACGTTGCGTTTTTGCGTAGTGAGTAGGGTGGACAGCTCTGCTGTCCACGCGTTCAACAGGCGGTAGAGATGCCGTCGAACCTATTCTGCCAATTTCAGCGCCGCTTGAACGCGTGGACGGCACAGCCGTCCACCCTACCTGAGGCACCTGCTGCCTCGATCACTTCTTGTCAGTGCTGCTCGCCCTGGGCACGCACGCGATTGGCTTCCATGTACTCGCGCAGGACCTGGTTGATGCGGGTCTGGTAACCCGGACCGGCCGATTTGAACCATTCCAGCATGTCCACGTCCAGGCGAATCGTGACGATTTGCTTCACACCCGACGCAGCGTGCTTGGCCGGCGCGCTGTCTTCATTGCGAGCGCTGGCTTGGTCCCACTCAGGCACATATTCTTTGTTCATGACAATTCTTCCCATTAAGCGGCGGAGCAACGGGTCCGCGCATACCGTTGATTTGGACTAGGGACCGCGCTTCAGGCGGTTCCATGGGGTTAATTGTCACCGCTGTATGTATCCGGGAAATTGCTGTTTTGCCGCAATTTGTATCCGTATGTAACAGTCGCCGCCTCGCAATGGTGCAAAAAACATATCGACGCGCTGACTTCGCGCTACTTTGATGCATCATGCATTGGCGGCCCGCCGTCGGGACAAACTCTCCAGTAACGGTATAATCGAAGACCCGCCTCACAGTAATCAGCCCGCCGGCCTTGAACCGGCCTCAGGAAAACATAACGATGACCACCGCCCGCCCCGCCATGTCCCCCGCCGACACCCAGCTGCGCGAGATCCTCGCGCGCCGCATCATGATCCTCGATGGCGCGATGGGCACGATCATCCAGCAGTACAAACTCGACGAAGCGGCCTACCGCGGCGAACGCTTCGCGGATTTCTCGGCCCCGGTCGGCAGCGGTGCACGTGAGCTCTTCGTCAAGGGTAACAACGAGCTGCTGAACCTGACCCGCCCGGACGTGATCCAGGAAATCCACGAGCGCTACCTGGCGGCCGGCGCCGACATCATCGAGACCAACACCTTCGGCGCGACCAGCATCGCCCAGGACGACTACCACATGGCGCACCTGGTCTACGAGATGAACGTGCAAGCCGCGCAGCTGGCGCGCGCCGCCTGCGCCAAATATTCGACGCCGGACAAGCCGCGCTTCGCCGCCGGCGCGCTGGGCCCGACGCCGAAGACCGCTTCCATTTCCCCGGACGTGAACGACCCGGCCGCGCGCAACGTGACCTTCGACCAGCTGGTCACCTCTTATTATGAACAGCTCCGCGGCCTGGTCGACGGCGGCGCCGACCTGCTGCTGGTCGAGACCATCTTCGACACGCTGAACTGCAAGGCGGCGCTGTTCGCGATCGACCAGTACTTCGACGAGCATCCCGATACCCCTCGCCTGCCGCTGATGATCTCCGGTACCGTCACCGACGCCTCCGGCCGCATCCTGTCCGGCCAGACCGTGCCGGCGTTCTGGAATTCGGTGCGCCACGCGAAGCCGCTGACCATCGGCCTGAACTGCGCACTCGGCGCCGCCCTGATGCGCCCGTATGCGCAGGAACTCTCGCAGATCGCCGACACCTACGTCTGCATCTACCCGAACGCCGGCCTGCCCAACCCGATGAGCGACACCGGCTTCGACGAGCTGCCGGCCGACACCTCGAACCTGCTGAAGGAATTCGCCGAGGCCGGCTTCATCAACGTGGCCGGCGGCTGCTGCGGCACCACCCCGGAACACATCCAGGCCATCGCCGAGACCATGGCGAAGGCCACCCCGCGCACCGTGCCGGACGTGCCGGTGGCCCTGCGCCTGTCCGGCCTGGAGCCCTTCACCGTCGACGACAACTCGCTGTTCGTGAACGTCGGCGAGCGCACCAACGTGACCGGCTCCAAGGCGTTTGCCCGCATGATCCTGAACGAGCAGTTCGACGAGGCGCTGTCGGTCGCGCGCCAGCAGGTCGAAAACGGCGCGCAGGTCATCGACATCAACATGGACGAAGCGATGCTCGATTCCATGGCCGCCATGACGCGCTTCCTGAACCTGATCGCGTCCGAACCGGACATCTCGCGCGTGCCGATCATGATCGACTCCTCGAAATGGAGCGTGATCGAGGCCGGCCTGAAATGCGTGCAGGGCAAGGCCATCGTCAACTCGATCTCCATGAAGGAGGGCGAGGCGCAGTTCCTAAGCCAAGCCCGTCTCTGCCGGCTCTACGGCGCGGCGGTCGTCGTCATGGCCTT